>NZ_JBKIBX010000018.1:0-113580 GCF_046557895.1 Methylobacterium oryzisoli
GAGAGCGCCCGCGACGGCGCTCTCGGCCGCACTCCCTGCGCTCATATCATGAACGCATCGAAGAAGGCGGCCAGGTCGGACGTTGCGTCGAGCGGCAGAACGTGGGCGACGTACTGGTCGGGGCGCACGACCACGACGCAGCCCTCCTGGCGCGCGATGCCTCTCAGATCGAAGACGTCGCCAGCCTTGAGGTCGGGACAAAAAACCTTCTCGTAGTCGACGAGCCCGTAGCGGCCCTTGCGCGGCCGCAGGAGCGGCGGCAGGGCGCCGATCGCCACCGCGCGGTGGCCCTGCTGCAGGATCGCCCGCACGTCGATGATCGCGTCGGGGTCGGCACCGTCCGGCGTGGCGCGCCGGATCGGCGAATCGGGCGAGGCGGCGAGGAAGCCGCAGAGGACGTGAAGCCGGGAGGACGGGACGGTCGGGTCCTGATCGTCGGCGAAGACGAACAGGCGCCAGCGGCCGTCCGCCGTCACCGCGTGGCCCAGCTGCACCGGCTTGGCATCGGCGAGGCGGATCACCGGCGCCGAGTGGAAGCGCTTGCCGATCGTCAGCCCCGCGGCGAGATGCTGGTGGCGGGGTTCGGCCGAGATGAGCGAGGGCGCGTAGCAGGTCTCCGTGCCCGCCGTGAAGCGGCCCTGCTTGACGAAGTAGCGCTGGAACTCCTCCGGATCGATGCCCTCGCCCTCAGCGCCGGGCTGCTTGGGCGCCGCGCTGAACATCTTGGCGAAGGCCCGGTCGAAGTCGATGAGTTCCCGCGCCACCCCTTGGCGCTCGGACGAGTAGGTGTGCAGGATCGCCGCCGTGCTGCGGCCCCGGATCACGGAGGCGAGCTTCCAGCCGAGGTTGAAACCGTCCTGCATCGAGACGTTCATGCCCTGCCCAGCCTTGGGGCTGTGGGTGTGGCAGGCGTCGCCCGCGATGAAGACCCGCGGGGTGCGCCGGCCGGCCTCCTCCGCCGGCACGTCGTCGAACCGGTCGCAGAGCCGCTGGCCGATCTCGTAGACCGACCACCACGCCACCTCCTTCACCTCCAGCGTGTAGGGGTGCAGGATGCGCTGGGCGGCCGCGACGAGGCGGTCGACCGTGATGGCGCGGTCCGCGACGCGCTCGTCGGGCCTGAGCTTGTCGAGTTCGATGTACAGCCGCACGAGGTAGCCGCCCTCGCGCGGGATGACGAGGAGGCTGCCCTCGTGGGCCGAATGGATGGCGGCCTTCAGGCGGATGTCGGGGAAGTCGGTGACCGCCAGGACGTCCATCACGCCCCAGGCCTGGTTGGCCGAATCACCGTGGAGCGCCCGTCCGAGCGCGCGGCGCACGCCGCTGCGGGCCCCGTCGCACCCCACCACGTAGCGCGCCCGCACGGTCTCCACCTCGCCCTGGTGGGCGTCATCGACCCGCTCCAGCCTGACCGTCACCGGATGGCCGTCCGGCGGCTCCGCGGCGGCGAGGTCGAGGTCGAGGAACCGGCGCCCGTAGCTCGGCTCCAGCCGCGCCGGGGCGTTGCGCATCGCGTCGAGGTAGAAGTCGTGCACCCGCGCCTGATTCAGGATGACGTGCGGGAACTCGGACAGCCCGTCCTCCGTGTCCTGGATCCGGCCGCTGCGGGCGATCTCGTCCGGCCGGCCGTCGCGGGGCTTCCAGAAGGCGGTCTCGTTGACCCAGTACGCCTCCTTGAGCACGCGCTCGCAGAAGCCGAAGGCCTGGAACATCTCCATGGTGCGGCAGGCGATGCCGTCGGCCTGGCCCACGAGGAGCCGGCCCGGCCGCTGGTCGACGATCCGGGTCGTGATGTCGGGAAAGGCCGCGAGCTGCGCCGCCAGGGTCAGCCCGGTCGGGCCGCTGCCCACGATGAGGACGTCGACCTCGGCCGGAAGCCCATCGTCCGGCCGCGCCGCATCGGGCTCCCCGAGCGGCTCGGCGATCGCCGGGTCTCCCGGCCTGTATCCGTTGAGATGGAACTGCATGGCGAGGGCCTCTCCGATGGCGTGACTCACGTCGTCTCGGAGCGCGGCCCGCCATCGGGGCCGCCTCCCGTGCCGTCCGGCGCTCAGCGCCCCGCGGCCACCTTCAGCGGCGCGCGAGACACCTCGTTGTTGAACTCCACCAGCTGACCCAGCATCGCCAGGAAGCGCGGCCGGTCCTCCGGCCGGATCGGCGCCAGGATGCGCTCCTGCGCCCGCTGCACCGCGGGCTCGACCGCCGCCAGCACTCGTGTCCCCTCGGGACTCACGCTCAGCACCTTGATGCGCTTGTCCTCCGGGCTGCCCGCGCGGGCGACGAGGCCCTTGGCTTCCAGCCGCTCCAGCACGCTGCCCAGGGTCGAGCGGTCGAAGGCGACGAGGGCCGAGAGGCGGGTCGCGTCGATCCCCGGCTGCTCCCGGATCGCGACCAGCGCGGCGTACTGCACCGGCGTCAGGTCGAAGGGCGCGCATTCGTCGAGGAAGATCGAGACGGCGATCTGCTGGGCGCGCCGGATCAGGTGGCCCGGCTTGGCGTAGAGGTCGTCCATCGACACGGCGCTCTCTCCTGGCATTCCGTTGGCGGGCGGGACAGCCCGGACCGCCGGCGGGGCGGAACCGGCAGCGGCTCTGCCTCAGATCATATTGACAGCATACTGATTGAACGTATGCTGTCAATATGGAGGCGGCCGATCGGCGCCAGACCGCGCGGGACGCCCCCTCAGGAGGATACCCATGGAGCATGCCCTCTGCCGCGAGCCCGCGCGATCCGCGCCGGCCAGCCCTTCGATACTGCCGCTGCACCCGGAACTGGAAGGTCATGCCATCCCGCCGGGCCGCCGGACGTGCCGCAGCCCGTGGGCGAGCGCCCTCCTGGCCCTCGCCCTCGCCTGTCCGGGCGCCGGATCCGCGCAGGCCGAGATCGCCGGCAACCGGATCCGCATCGGCGTGCTCAACGACATGTCGGGCCCCTACGCCGACCTGTCGGGCCCCGCCTCGGTGACGGCCGCGCAGCTGGCCGCGGAGGATTTCGCCCGGGAGGCCGGCACTGCCGCCCCGAAGGTCGAGATCCTGTCGGCGGATCACCAGAACAAGGCCGATGTCGGCGCGCAGATCGCGCGGCGCTGGGTCGACGTCGACGACGTCGCGGCCATCGTGGACGTGCCGAACTCCGCGGTCGCCCTCGCGGTCAACGAGGTGCTGCGCCAGAAGGACCGGGCCTTCCTGGCCTCCTCGACCGCGACCTCGGACCTCACCGGCAAGGCCTGTGCGCCCACCACCGTGCAATGGGTGTTCGACACCTGGGCGCTGGCGAACGGCACAGCGCGCGCGCTGGTCCGCTTAGGGGGTACCTCGTGGTTCTTCCTAACGGCCGATTACGCTTTCGGCCACGCGCTGGAGCGCGACGCGGGCGCGCTGGTGAAGGCGGCCGGCGGCAGCGTGAAGGGGGCGGTGCGGGCGCCTTTCGGCAGCGCCGACCTCTCCTCCTACCTGCTGCAGGCGCAAGGGTCCGGCGCCCAGGTGATCGGGCTCGCGAATGCCGGCACGGACGCCACCACCGCCATCCGGCAGGCGGCGGAGTTCGGCATCGGGCGGGCGAGCGGGCAGCAGCTCGCCGGGCTCCTCGTCTTCCTCACGGATATCGACGCGCTCGGCCTGTCCGCCGCGCAGGGCCTCGTCCTGACCGAGGCCTTCTACTGGGACCTCAACGAGGGCACCCGGGCGTGGTCGCGGCGCTTCGCGGAGCGCACCGGCGGGCGCATGCCGACCATGAACCACGCGGGCGTCTATTCGAGCACGCTCGCCTACCTGCGGGCGGCGGCGGCCGAGTCCACGGTGGCGGGCGCGCAGGTGGTCCGGCGCATGGCGGCGGCGCCCATCGACGATCCCCTGTTCGGCCGCACCGTCATCCGGCCGGACGGCCGGGCGGTCCACGCCATGTACCTGTTTCGCGTGAAGGCGCCCGCCGCCTCGAAGGGACGCTGGGATTACTACGAGACGGTGGCGGAGATCCCAGCCGAGGAGGCCTTCCGGCCGCTGAAGGACGGCGGCTGCCCGCTGGTGAAGCCGTAGCCTGGCGGCCGGCGGGCCGCCGTCACAGCGACGCCGCGAAGGCCCGGATGTCGTCGGCCAGGAGGGCCGGCTGCTCCAGCGCCGCGAAGTGGCCGCCGCGCGGCATCTCGGTCCAGCGCCGGATGTCGGCGAACATCGCGCCCGCGAGGGAGCGCGGCGGGCGCACCATCTCCTTGGGAAAGGCCGCGTAGCCCGTCGGCACCGTGATCTTTTCCCCGTCCGGGATCGGCCAGGGCCGGTGCATGCGGGCGAAGTAGGGATGCGAGGCGGAGCCGATCGCCCCCGTGAACCAGTAGAGCGCGATGTTGGCGAGCATCCGCTCGCGCGGGATCGCGGTCTCGATCGTGCCGCCGCAATCCGACCACGCCCGAAATTTTTCCACCTGCCACGCCGCGAGCCCGGCGGGCGAATCGGTGAGCGCGAAGGCCAGCGTCTGCGGGCGCGTGCCCTGGATCCACTGGTAGCCCGTCTCCTCCTTGAGCCAGTGCGCGACCCGCTCGTAATGGGCCGCCTCCTCGGGCGTCGGGTCGGCCCCGCTCCTGTCGCGGCGCACCGGCAGCATGTTGAGGTGCAGGCCCGCGATCCGCTCGGGGTAGCGGTAGGCCATGCGGGCGGTGACGAAGGCGCCCCAGTCGCCGCCCTGCGCGAGGAAGCGGTCGTAGCCGAGGAGCCCCATCGTCTCGGCCAGCGTGTCGGCGATCTCCTCGACGCCGAGCCGCCGCTGGCCCGGGCGGAACGAGAACCCGTAGCCGGGCAGCGAGGGCGCCACCACCGTGAAGGCCTGCGCCGGGTCGCCCCCGTGCGCCGCCGGATCGGTGAGGCGCGGGATGATGTCGAGGAACTCGAACACCGAGCCCGGCCAGCCGTGGCAGAGCAGGAGCGGCCGGGGCGCCGGCCCCCCCGCCGCTCCCTTGCCGGGCACGTGCAGGCAGTGCACGCCGAGATCGCCCACCTGCACCATCACCTGCGGGAAGGCGTTCAGCGCCGCCTCCTGCGCCCGCCAGTCGAAGCCGTCGCGCCAATGGCCGATCAGGTCGGCGAGGTAGGCGACGTCCGTCCCGTAGGTCCAGGGCGCCTCGGGCGCCTGATCGGGCAGGCGGGTGCGGGCCAGCCGCTCGCGCAGGTCGGCCAGCGCCGCGTCCGGAACGTCGCAGGTGAAGGGGGTTGCAGTCATCGGGCTCCTCCCCGGCCGCCGGGGGCGGCCGTCATCGCCCGATGAAGATTGGCCGGCGGCGCGGTCCGTCCACCGCCGGCCCCGGTGCGATTCCGCTCAGCGCGCGGGAAGACCGAGGATGTCGCGCGCCTCGGCCGGGCTGGTCGGCTCGTGGCCGAGTTCCTTGATGATCCGCACCGTGCGGGCGACGAGCTGCTCGTTCGTGGCGAGCTGGCCGCGGGCATAGTAGTTGTTGTCCTCCAGCCCCACCCGGACGTGGCCGCCGAGCAGGATCGCCTGCGTCGTCGCGGGCAGCTGCGCCGGGCCGATCGCCGACACGCAGAAGATCGATTGCGGCGGCAGCATCCGGATCATCGCCGCCAGGATGTCGTGGGAATAGGGCATCGCGCCCTGAAACCCCTTGTCGGCGCCCAGCACCATGTTGATGTAGTAGGGCGGCTTGTCGTAGCCCTTCTCGATCAGCCGGGTGACGTCCTGCAGGATGTGCTGCGGGCCGAAGACCTCCCATTCCGGCTTGATGCCGCGCTCCTGCATGCGCTTCGCCAGCGCCTCGCAGCGCGAGGGCGTGGTGATCACCAGGATCTCGCGACCCCCGTGCACGTCGGCGAAGGTCATGCCGTCGAAGGTCGCCATCTCGGCGCCCGCGTCGCAGCCCTTCAGCCGCTCCTCGAAGTTCGATTCGAACAGGCCGTCGGGGCGAGAGACCAGCATGTCGCCGTTCGAGCCGCCGCCGGTCGAGTTGTTGAGGACGATGTCGCAGCGCTCGCGGATCAGGCCGTTGATGCGCCGGTAGATGTCGGCGTTGCAGGTCGCCTCGTCGTCGGGGCGCCGGGCGTGGAGCGCCGCGATGGCGGCGCCCTCCTTCCACGACTTGTGCACCGACTCGGCGATCTCGTCCGGCTGGGTCGGCAGGTTGGGGTTCTGCGCCTTCGAGGCCATGCCGCCCGTCGGCGCCACCGTCACGATCACCTTGGCCATGGGGTCCTCCTTGGTTGAACTTTGCCTGGTTGAACTTTGCCTGGCTGAATCCGGCCTGGTCGAATCCGGAGCATCATCCCGGCTCGCCGGTCCGGCGGCGGCGATGATGCGGACCCGCGCTCTCGCCCGGGGATCCCCGGGTGCTGCCGCTCACGGCAGGTTCGCCGCCCCGCGCTTGCGCCGCACGAGTTCGATCAGGATGGCGTCGCGCTCCGCCAGCATCGCCTCCGCGTCGCGCCCGGCGAGCTCTTCGCCGAGCCCCCGGACGAGCGCGTCCTTCAGCTCCGGGGTCAGGCGCGGGTCGCCGAGATCCGCCCACATCGCCTCCATCAGGGGGCCGAGGTGGTCGAGGGTGTGGGCGAGCCCGCCGGGACCGCCGGAGAGGTGGTTGAGCAGGCACGGCCCCATCAGGGCCCAGCGCAGGCCCGGCCCGTGGCTGATCGCGGCGTCGATGTCGGCCACCGAGGCCGCCCCCGTGCCGACGAGGTGGAAGGCCTCGCGCCACAACGCCGCCTGGAGCCGGTTGGCGACGTGGCCGACGAGCTCGCGCTTCAGGCGGATCGGGCGCTTGCCGAGATCCGCGTAGATGGCCATCGCGGCCGCGACCGCGCCCTCGTGCGTGCGCTCGCCCCCCAGCACCTCCACCAGCGGCACGAGGTGGGGCGGGTTGAAGGGATGGCCGAGCACCACCCGGCCCGGGTGGCGGCAGGCGGCCTGGATCGCGCTCGGGGTGAGACCCGACGAGCTCGTGGCCAGCACCACGTCGGGCGGGGCCGCCGCGTCGAGGCGCCGATAGGTCTCGCGCTTGATCTCCAGGCGCTCGGGGCCGTTCTCCTGCACGAAGTCGGCCCCCGCCACCGCCGCCTCCGGCTCGGTTTCGAAGCGCAGGCGCTCGGGCGAAGCCCCCGCCGCGAGGCCGATCTCCGTGAGGGCCGGCCATTGCCGGGCCACGGTCGCGCGCAGGCGCTCCTCGGCCCCCGGCGCCGGGTCGCAGGCCGTCACGTCGAGGCCGCGGGCCAGGAACTGCGAGGCCCAGGACGCCCCGATCACCCCGGTGCCGATCACCGCCACCCGGCGAATCGCCGTGCGGTAGCCGCCGGCCGGCTCGCTCGCGTCCGTGCTCGCGTCCATCATGGCGCGCCCTCCCTGAGCCGGGTCCTTTGGTCCGGTGCCCGCAAGCCCGATTGACCCGGCGAGATAGTTATATCACATTACTAATCGGATTTGGCAATCCGGCGATCACAGGCCGGAGGCGACATGCGGAGGAACCGCCATGGCGGAAGACCTGTCGGCCCTGGGCACGGAGGCCGTGCGCGTCGCGCGCCGGGAGGCCGTCGCGGTGGTGACGCTGGCCCGGCCGGGCAAGCGCAACGCCCTCGACGACGGCATGATCCTGGCGCTGGAGCGCATCGCCCGCAACCTGCCGGACGATGTGCGGGCGCTGGTGCTCGCGGCCGAGGGCGAGCATTTCTGCGCCGGGCTGGACCTCGCGGAGCTCACCCAGCGCGACGCGCCCGCCGGCATGCTGCACTCGCGCATGTGGCACCGGGCCTTCCACGAGATCGAGTTCGGCCGGGTGCCGGTGGTGGCCGCGCTCAAGGGAGCGGTGATCGGCGGCGGGCTCGAACTCGCGCTCGCCGCCCACCTGCGGGTGGCTGAGACCTCCGCCTTCTACGCCCTGCCGGAGGGCCAGCGCGGCATCTTCGTGGGCGGGGGCGCCTCGGTGCGCCTGCCGCGGCTGATCGGCGTGTCGCGGATGCGCGACATGATGCTGACGGGCCGCGTCCACGACGCCGAGAGCGGCGAGCGCCTCGGCATCTCGCACTACGTCGTGCCCCCGGGCGAGGGCCTTGAGCGGGCGGTGGCGCTCGCCGCCCGGGCGGCCGAGAACGCGCCGCTCACCAACTACGCCCTGATCCACGCCCTGCCCCGCATCGCCGAGGCCGACCCCGCCACCGGCTACCTCACCGAGGCCCTGATGACGGCCGTGGCCCAGAGCGATGCCGAGGCCAAGCGCCGGCTGACGGAGTTCCTGGAGGGGCGGGCCAGGAAGGTGCGGGAGTAGGGTCCGGCGCGAGGCTCCGCCAGAGATCCGCGAGCACCGCAGGATCCCCTCTCCCGCACGGGAGAGGGGTTCTCGCGGGTCCTTTATCTAATCGAAGCCGCCGATATCGAAACAAACATAAGAAGAAATAGGCTCACAGCCGAATAAGACCGACCCCACGACTCCCCCTGGAGGAACACGCCATGTCACGCCGAATCCTCGCCACGGCCCTCGCGGCCTGCCTCGCCTTCGCGGCCCCGGCCGCCGCGGCCGAGCGGCCGCTCAAGATCGGCGTCCTCAACGACATGTCCGGCCCCTACGCCGACTACCAGGGCCAGGGCTCGGTCATCGCCGCCCAGCTCGCCATCGAGGATTTCGCCGGACGAGCCGGGCGGCCGGTCGACCTCGTCTCCGCCGACCATCAGAACAAGACCGATATCGGCGCGTCGATCGCCCGGCGCTGGTTCGATCAGGAGGGCGTCGACGTCATCGTGGACGTGCCGAACTCCGCCGTGGCGCTCGCGGTGTCGAACCTCGCGCGGGACAAGAACAAGGTCTTCATCGGCTCGGGCGCCGGCACCGCGGAGCTGACCGGGCGGCAATGCTCGCCCAACACCATTCACTGGACCTACGACACCTGGGCCCTCGGGCACGGCCTCGCCAAGGCGCTGGTGGCGCAGGGGGCGAAGACGTGGTTCTTCCTCACCGCCGACTACACCTTCGGCAAGGACCTGGAGGGCAGCGCCGCCGACGAGGTCAAGGCGAATGGCGGCAGCGTGAAGGGCTCGGCCCGCCACCCGCTCGGGTCCTCCGATTTTTCCTCCTTCCTGCTCCAGGCGCAGGCCTCCGGCGCCGACGTGATCGGACTGGCGAATGCGGGCGACGACACCTCGAACGCCCTCAAGCAGGCGGCGGAGTTCGGCATCGCCCCGGCCCAGCGCCTCGCCGGGCTGATCCTCAACATCACCAACATGCCGGCGCTGGGCCTCAAGGCCACGCAGGGCGTCTACATCGTCACGCCCTATTACTGGGACCTGAGCGACGACACCCGCGCCTTCGCGGCGCGCTACGCCGCCCGCCATCCCCGCCGCGCCGTGCCCAACGACATGCAGGCGGGCGTCTACTCGGCGGTGGCGCATCTGCTGAAGACGCTGCCCGCGGCGAAGGACCCGGGCGACGGCCGCGCGCTGGTGGCCGCCATGAAGGCGCAGCCCACGGACGACCCGATCTTCGGCAGGGGCACGATCCGCGCCGACGGGCGCAAGCTCCACCCGATGTACCTGCTCGCGACCAAGACCGAGGGCGAGAGCAAGGGCGGCTGGGACTACTTCAAGGCGGTCCGCACGCTGCCCGCCGACGAGGCGTGGCGCCCGCTCGCCGAGGGCGGCTGCCCGCTGGTGAAGGGCTAAAGCCCATGGCCGACTTCAGGCGCCACGGCGCCCACCTCTTCGCCACCCGGCCCGACGGCACGCAGGTGATCCGCGCCGCGGCCCCGCTGCCGCCCTACCCGGACAGCCTGACCGCGCACCTCGTGCGGCACGCGCGCGCGCATCCCGACCGCACCTTCCTGGCCCGGCGCGGGCCGGGCGGGGACTGGGAGCGGCTGAGCTACGGCGAGGCGCTGGCGCGGGTCGAGCGGATCGGCGCCGCCCTCCTCGCCCGCGGCCTCTCGGCCGAGCGCCCGCTGATGCTCCTGTCCGGTAACAGCCTCGCCTTCGCGCTCCTGTCGCTCGCCGCGATGCATGTCGGCATCGCGGTGGCGCCGGTCTCGCCCGCCTACTCCACGGTGTCGCAGGACCATGCCCGCCTGAAGGCGATCGTGGACCTGCTCACCCCCGGCCTCGTCTTCGCCGAGGAGGGCCGGGTCTTCGCCCCGGCGCTGGCGACCGCCGTGCCGGAGGGCGTTGAGGTGGTGACCGGGGACGGCGCGCCGGTCGGGCGCTCCGCCATTCCGCTCGCGGACCTCGCGGCCGAGGACCCGGAGGCGGTGGCCCGCGCCCACGCGGGCGTGCGGCCCGATACGGTCGCGAAGCTCCTCTTCACCTCCGGCTCGACGGGCGTGCCGAAGGCGGTGATCAACACCCACCGGATGCTCGCCGCCAACCAGGCGATGATCGCGGCGCGCTATCCCTACCTCGCCGAGGCGCCGCCCGTGATGGTGGACTGGCTGCCCTGGCACCACACCTTCGGGGGCAACCACAACTTCAACCTCGTGCTGGCGAACGGCGGCACGCTCTACATCGACGAGGGCCGCCCGACCCCGGCGGCGATCCACGAGACGGTGCGCAACCTCAAGGAGGTGGCCCCCACGCTCTACCTCACGGTGCCGAAGGGCTTCGAGGCGCTGGTGCCCCACCTGCGGGCCGATCGGACGCTGCGCGAGAACTTTTTTAGCCGGCTGAAGATGAACTTCTTCGCCGCCGCCGGCCTTCCGCAGCCGGTCTGGGATGCCATCGACGCGCTCGCCCGCGAGACCATCGGGCGCACGGTGCCGATGATCACGGGCCTCGGTGCCACCGAGACCGCGCCCTTCGCCCTCGTCACCGACGACGGTCCCGGCCGGGCCGGGCAGGTCGGGCTGCCGGCCGCGGGGGTGGAGCTGAAGCTCGCCCCGGTCGGGACGAAGCGCGAGGCCCGCCTGCGCGGCCCCAACGTCACGCCCGGCTACTGGCGCCGCCCGGACCTCACCGCGGCGGCCTTCGACGAGGAGGGTTTCTACCGCCTCGGCGACGCGCTGGTGCCGGTGGATGACGCCGAGCCCGCCCGGGGCCTGGTTTTCGACGGACGCCTCAACGAGGACTTCAAGCTCACCACCGGCATCTGGGTCAGCGTCGGCCCGCTGCGGGCCGCCTTCCTCGACGCGTTTCAGCCGCTGGTGCGCGACGTCGCGCTCGCGGGCGAGGCGCGCGACACGGTCGCGGCCCTGGTCTTCCCCGACCTCGCCGCCTGCCGCGCCCTGTGCGGGGCGGAGGGCGACGACGCGGCCATCCTGGCCGATCCGGCGGTGCGGGCGGAGTTCGCGCGCCGCCTCGCCGCCTTCGCGGGCCGGAGCACCGGCTCCTCGAACCGCGTCGCCCGCCTGCTGCTGATGGCCGAGCCGCCGGCCCTCGACCGCGACGAGGTCACCGACAAGGGCTCGATCAACCAGCGCGGCGTGCTGCGCGGGCGGGCGGATCTCGTCGACCTGCTCTACGCCGTGCCCTGCGCTCCCGCCGTCATCACCCCGGACCCCGCATGACGCCGCCCGACGACCACGACGGTTTTTCCGTCACCCGGTCCCTCACCATCGAGTGGGGCCATTGCGACCCGGCCGGGATCGTCTTCAATCCGCGCTTCTTCGAGTTCTTCGACTGGTCGACGGCGCTCCTGTGCGAGGCCGCCACCGGCCTGCCGAAGCCCGCGATGCTCGCCGCCTACGACCTGATCGGCATCCCGCTGGTGGAGACCGGCGCGCGCTTCCTCAAGCCGTCGCGCTACGGCGACCCGGTCGAGATCGTCTCGACGGTGGTCGAGGTCGGCCGCTCCAGCTTCGCGGTGCGCCACCGGCTGCACAATGCCGGGGACCTGGCGGTGGAGGGGCGCGAGCGCCGGGTCTGGGCCGGGCGCCACCCGGACGATCCCGGCCGGATGAAGGCCGCGCCGATTCCCGAGGATCTGGCGCGCCGCCTGCGCGGGGGCTGACGGATCGGCGGGTTCGCCGGAACCAAGCTGCGCCGCGCGAGTCCCTATGGTGATCGGCCGTCGCGCCGTGAAACCATCCCGCAGGCCGGAGGGCGTGGCATGCCGTCGTATTCCAGGAGCGTTCCAGCCGCGGGGCCGTGGCTCTCGCGTCTCGCCGGGGCGCTCGCCCTCGTGGCGGTCGCGGGCGGCCTCTCGGGCTGCGGCGCCATCAACCGGGTGCCCACCCTGGAGGAGCAGGCGAAATCGGCCTGGAGCGAGGTGCAGAACCAGTATCAGCGCCGCGCCGACCTGATCCCCAACCTCGTCGAGACCGTGAAGGGCTACGCCCAGCAGGAGAAGGACGTGCTCATCGGCGTCACGGAGGCGCGCGCCAAGGCGTCCAGCGTCAAGGTCGACGCCTCGACGGTGAGCGACCCGCAGAAGTTCAAGGAGTACCAAGACGCCCAGAACCAGCTCTCGGGCGCGCTGGGCCGCCTCCTCGTCACGGTGGAGCGCTACCCGGACCTGAAGTCCAACCAGAACTTCCTCGCCCTGCAATCCCAGCTCGAAGGCACCGAGAACCGGATCGCGGTGGCGCGGCGCGACTACATCGGCGCCGTCCAATCCTACAACACCGAGGTCCGCACCATCCCCGGGCGCTGGATCGCCGCGTGGTTCTACCCCGACGCCAAGCCGATGGAGACCTTCACGGCGACGCCCGATTCCGCGCGGCCGCCGAACGTGAAGTTCTAGGCCTCGTGCGCCGACATGACCGCCGGTCCGGCGGCGACGCTGCTGCGAGCGCCCATGCCTGAACGGATGCGGGCGCTCGCCCGGGGCGGCCTGCCGCTCCTCGCACTCCTCCTCCTGGCGGTGGCGGCGCTGGCAGTCGACCTGTCGTTTCCGGCGCTCACCGGACGCGTGGTGGACGAGGCCGGCCTGCTCACCCCCGCGCAGCGCGCCGACCTCGACGCCAAGCTGAAGGCGCATGAGGACAAGACCTCGGATCAGGTGGTGGTGGCCACCGTGCGCAGCCTCCAGGGCACCAGCGTCGAGGATTACGCCAACCGGCTCTTCCGCGCCTGGAAGCTCGGGCAGGCGAAGACCAACAACGGCGTGCTGCTGCTGGTGGCGCCGGCCGAGCGCAAGGTGCGCATCGAGGTGGGCTACGGCCTGGAGGGCGCGCTCACCGACGCCCTCTCGAAGGTGCTGATCGCGAGCAGCATCACGCCGCGCTTCAAGGCGGGGGATTTCGCGGGCGGCCTCACGGCCGGTGTCGACGGCATCCTGTCCATCCTGGCGGGAGACGCGCAGGAGTGGCAGCGCAAGCCGCAGGTGCGCGAGGACGAGGTCGATTCCGCCCAGGGGCTCGTGCTCGTGGTGCTGTTCCTGATCGTGCTGATCGTGGTCTGGCGCATGAACCGGGGGGCACGGCGGGGCCGCGGCGGCATCGTCGTCCTGCCGATGCCGGGCTCGGGCGGCTGGAGCGGCGGCTATTCGGGCGGGGGCGGCGGGTTCGGAGGAGGGTTCTCGGGCGGGGGCGGCTCGTCGGGCGGCGGGGGAGCATCCGGTGACTGGTAGGGCGGCCGATCTCCTCACGCGCGAGGGGCAGGAGCGCGTCGCCCGGGCGGTGGCGCAGGCGGAGGCCGGCACCGCGGGCGAGATCGTGGTGATGCTCGGCACCCGGGCCGGGCGCTACCGCTCCGTCGTGCTCACGGCCGCCCTGGTCGGGGGGCTGGTCGTGCCCTGGCCGCTCCTGGCGCTCACGGCGTGGAGCGCCGGCCTGATCCTGCTGGTGCAGGCCGCGGTCGCGGCGCTGATCCTCGCGGCGAGCGAGGCCGAGCCCCTGCGGCTCGCCCTGATGCCGCGCCGCCTGCGGCGGGCGCGGGTGCGCGAGGCGGCGCAGTTCGCCTTCTGGTCGCGGGGCCTGAGCCGCACCCGCGGACGCACCGGCGTGCTGCTCTTCCTGGCGGTGGCCGAGCGCCACGCCGAGATCGTGGCGGACGAGGGCATCCTCGCGCGCATCGCGCCGGAGGCCTGGAGCGGCGTGCTGCGCGACCTGATGGCGGCGCTCGCGCGCGGGGAGGCCGAGGCCGGCCTGATCCGGGCGGTGGAGCGGATCGGCGCCGCGCTCGCGGCCGAGTTCCCGGCCGCCCCCGGCGACACGGACGAGCTGCCCAACCGCGTCATCGTCGCGGAGTGAGCGGATGGCCGCCCCGCCGCGCACGCCGGACGGCCGCTACCTCGTGGTGCGCGGGCGGCTGTGGCGGCTCGCCGACCCGCACCTTGCCCCGGCCGAGCGGGAGCGCCTCGTGGGCGACCTGATGCGGGCCCGCCGGGCGGTGCGGGATGCCGGGGACGACGAGGCCCGGGCCGCCGCGCGGGCCCGGGTCGACGCGGCCAAGCGGGGCCTCGGGGAGCGCGGACCGGTCTGGTGGACGGACGGCGCGCCCGACTACAACCGCCGCATGGCGCGCACCACGCCCTACGCGGAGTGGTTCGCGGCGCTGGAGAGCGAGGGCTGAGGCGAGGGCGCCGTGCCGTGGATGACGGCAGGTGGGATCTGCGCCCTCGTCATGAGATCATGGCATGACCGCCGACGTGAGCGGTGCGGCTCACCATCTTGTTCGCATGGGCTTCGGCCGCGCGTCGTCTTTCAGTTTCCTTGACTGCACTACGGGCAACCCGCACTCTGTCACCGTGCACACCGTCATTCATACGGTTTACGCTTGATCCGTTCGAGTAAAGAGGAAGCGCCTCTCCCCTCTCCCGTGTGGGAGAGGGGCTGGCGATCGAAGATCGCGCGTGAGGGTGTGACGGTTCAGTGTGAAGCTGTGAGCGTCGTGAGGGGAACGGAACGGTTCGGACTCAAGCACGAAGCGTGGTGCTGGTAGCGGCAGCGTCGCGCCTGCTTGCGGCTCCCTCCCGCACCCTCACCCCTTCCCCTCTCCCACACGGGAGAGGGGATCCCGCGCTTTACTGATTTCGGAGCAGATCAGGCGGCGATCGTCTCAATTGTTCACCGACTTTGCCATTCGTGGCGACTGAAACTGTTCCGCCAGGGAGGCTGACGGCCGCGACCATGGATGGCGAATTTCTATTCAGACGCCCACCGTTCTGGCCACCAGGAATGACGCCATGACCGCATTCGGTAACCGTCTCATCCAAGCCGCCGAAGAAGCCGTCGCGATCGCCAAGGGCGAGGCCGATCCGGCCACGTTCCGTGTTCACGTCCCGGCCGACATCGATGTGCTCGCCATCCGCGCGGCCCTCGACATGACTCAGGCCGAGTTTGCCCGGAGCTTCGGCTTTCCGCTCGGCACTTTGCGCGACTTGGAGCAAGGTCGGGCGCGGCCGGACAGCTCAACGCGAGCTTACCTGACTGTCATTCAGCGCGATCCCAAGGCGGTTCGGCAGGCATTGACGCACGCAGATAAGAAATGATCCGCGCATGTCAATTCGGAGCTGAATCTCAACCCATGAATCCGACTTGTAAAACTTGCGCACATCTCGAAAAATCTTCATGAGGCGCATCTTCGGCCAGAACCGAAGTTATCCTAGGGCTCCTGGCGTCGGCCGGCGGTCGCGGCCCCTCGACGTTCCCACGGGCACGCGCGATATAGAGCCGGCTAATGTCCAGTCGGCTGCTCGCTGGACGTGACGACGGAGGAGAGTCCCATGCGCCGCTTCGTGCTGCCCCTGGCCCTGGCCACCGCCATCCCGCTCACCGGCGCCGCGCTGGCCGACCAGCCTCTGCCGGCCGATCAGCTCGCCAAGGTGGAGGCGCTCCTGCGGCAGGAGGGTTTTTCGAAGTGGAAGGAGATCGAGCTCGATGACGGCATGATCGAGGTCGATGACGCCGTCGATGCCAACGGCAAGCAGTTCGACCTGAAGCTCGACCCGACCACCCTGGCGATCAAGACCCGCAAGGCCGATTAAAGCATTTTCCGACGAAGTGGATACCGGTTCGGCGAAGAAAATGCGGCAAAATCAAAGACCTAGAGCACTGCCCGATTGCAACGCGATCGGGCAGTGCTCTAGGCGGCCTCAGCGCCCGAGCGCGGCGAGAAGGACCGCCGCCTTGGCGGCCACCGTGCCGGGCGCGTCACCCGGCTTGTAGAGCGAGGAGCCGCAGCCGAAGCCCGCCGCGCCCGCCTCCCGCCACGCCGCGAGGTTGCCGGCATCGACCCCGCCGACCGGCAGGAGCGGCACCTCCGGCGGGAGGACGGCGCGCAGGGCCCGCAGGGTCGCGGGGCCGCCGGCCTCGGCCGGAAACAGCTTCAGGGCGTCCGCACCGGCATCGAGGAGCGCGAACGCCTCCGCGGGCGTGAAGAAGCCCGGCATCGCCACCATGCCGCGGGTCTTGGCCTCGCGCACGAGGCCAGGATCGGCGTGCGGCGTCACGAGGAGGCGCCCGCCGGCCTCCGCCACCGCCGCCACCTCGACCGGGCGCCGGATCGTCCCGGCGCCGACGAGGGCGCGGTCGCCGAACCTGGTGCTCAGGCGGCGCACGCTCTCGATCGGCTCGGGCGAGTTGAGCGGCACCTCGATGACGACGATGCCGGCGGCCACGAGCGCGTCGCCCACCGCCTCGACCTCGTCGGGCCGCACGCCGCGCAGGATCGCCACGAGCGGGCAGCGGGCGAGCCAGTCCTTCACATCCAAGCTCTTCACGTCCAAGCCCTTCAGGTCCATGCGAGTCTCTCCCCGATCAGGGTCAGCCCCCGGGCGGCGGCATCCGGGTCGCCGCTGCGCGCCCGGCCGCCGCAGCCCGCGATCGCCCGAGCGTAGAGCGCCATCAGCGGCCCGGATCCGACGAGGTCGACCGGCACGTCTCCGCCCGGCCGGTTCTCCCGCACGTCGTGGCCGATCAGCAGGCCGGAGAGGTAGCTCGCCCCGTCGCCGGCCGCGAGCCGCCCGAACAGGCCGAGGGCGCGGGTGCCGAACAGGTGGTGGAGCAGCCCACCGGGCTCGCCCGAGCGCGCCACGCCCGCATCGAAGGCGGGCCCCGGCTCGGGCCGGCCTTCGATCATCCGGGCCAGGATGGTGTGGGCGGAGAGGGCCGCGAAGGCCTCGCCGGTGAGGCTGGTGGAGAAACCCGCGATGCAGCCGGCCCGGACCTCGACCCACTTCGCGTGGCTCCCCGGCAGGCAGAGCCACGCGTCGCCGCCGGCCTCCCGAAGCGCCCCGAAGACCTGCACCTCCTCGCCGCGCATCACCTCGGGCACGCCCGAGGCGTCCGCGGCGCTGAGGCCCGGCACGAGGCGCACCTGTGCGGCTCCCTCGAACGGCAGGGCGATCACGCCTGCCGCCAGGGCGTCGAGCCCGACCGGGCAGGGCAGGTAGGGCGCTTCGCGCCAGCCCTGGCGGCTGCCGACCATGCCGGAGAGGAGCACCTGCGCCTCGCCGGCCCGGAGCCAGTCGCCGACCATCTCGTCGAGGGCCTGCCCGAAGCCGCCGGGCGGCACGTGCAGGATGCCGCGGGCGCCCTCGCGGCGCTCCGCCACCGCCCCGTCCGACCCGAGCCGGTAGGCCCGGGCGCTGCTCGTGCCCCAGTCGATCGCGATCATGCCGGCAGGCTGCCGCGTCGGCGCGGCCGGCGCAATGCCCGGCGCCTTACTCGCCGTCGATCTGCCGTCCGAGCAGCGCCAGCGCCCGCTGGTAGACCGAGGCGGCGTTCCAGGCCTGGAGCGCGGCGAAATTGGCCTCGCCCGGCTGGTAGCCCGCGCCGGCGCGCCAGCCGTGCCCCTTGAGGAAGTTCGCCGTGGAGGTGAGCGCGACCGAGGAATTTTCCAGGCTGCCCCCTGTGCCGTAGTTCAGGATCGCCTTCGGCAGGAACTGGGTGTGGCCGAGTTCGCCGTGCATCGAGCCGCGGGTGCTCGCCGTGATGATGCCGCGGTCCACGAGCTTCAGGGCGGCGTAGAGCTGGTCGGTGAAGAAGGCCGAGCGGCGGCAATCATAGGCCAGGGTCGCCACCGCCGAGAGGGTGTTCTGGTTGCCGCGCACGGCCCCGAACCCGGTCTCCATGCCCCAGATGGCCAGGAGAGGCCCGGGCGGCACGCCGTAGCGGTCCTCGATCGAGGCGAACAGGGCGGCGTGGGTGCGCTTGAGCGCACGCCCGCGCGACACGATGGTGGAGCCGCCGCGCTTGGCCAGGAACTGGTCGAGGGACAGGCGGAAGCTCTTCTGGCCGCGATCGGCCGAGATGGTCGCCGTGTTGTAGGTGGTCGTCATCAGGGCCGCGACGGCGTTCGCGCTGACGCCGTTCGCCCGCGCCTCCTCGGCGAAGTCCCGCTTCCACGCCTCGAAGCCGCCCGGGCCGTTGCCGCATTGCGCCGCCTGCACGGTCCCGGCCGCGCAGAAGACCGCCAGCGCCGCGGCGGCGACGCTCTTCTTGTGACCGCCCTTGATCATCCGGATGTCCTCTTCCTCAGCGCGGGCGCGACGCTAGCACGCCGGATCACCCCGCGCAGACCGATCTCTCCATTCGGTAAAGACACCTCGATCGGGGCTGTGGCATTTGCGGGGCAGACCGTCTCGATTGGTCCAGGCTCAATGGGTCCCGGGCAGCCCCGCCGGCAGGATCTGGCCGAGGAACTGGCGCGTGCGCTCGTTGCGCGGGCTGCCGAAGAACGAAGCGGGCGGCGCCTCCTCGACGATCTCGCCGCGATCCATGAACACCACCCGGTCGGCGACCCGGCGGGCGAAGCCCATCTCGTGGGTGACCACCAGCATGGTCATGCCGCTCTCGGCGAGTTCGACCATCACGTCGAGCACCTCGTTGACCATCTCGGGGTCGAGGGCCGAGGTCGGCTCGTCGAACAGCATGATCTTGGGGTTCATGCACAGCGAGCGGGCGATGGCGACGCGCTGCTGCTGCCCGCCCGAGAGCTGCACCGGGTACTTGTGCGCCTGCTCGGGGATGCGCACCCGGGCGAGGTAGGTGCGGGCCGCCTCCTCGGCGGCGGCCCGGCTGAGCCCGCGCACCTTCATCGGCGCGAGCATGCAGTTCTCCAAGGCTGTGAGGTGGGGGAAGAGGTTGAAGCGCTGGAAGACCATGCCGATCTCGCGCCGCACGACGTCGAGGCCCGGCAGGTCCGGCCGCAACTCGACGCCGTCGACCGTGATGGTGCCCTCCTGGTGCGCTTCGAGCTGGTTTAGACAGCGGATCAGCGTCGACTTGCCCGAGCCCGACGGCCCGCAGATGACGATCCGCTCGGCGCGGTGCACGGTGAGGTCGATGGCCCGCAGCACCTGGAAGCTGCCGAACCACTTGCTCACGCCGCGCATCGTGACGACGGGGGCGCCCTCGCCGGCCGGCTCGCTCACGGCCATCCCTCTTCCCCCGCGGCTCAGAACTGCGGCATCGGCGGCAGCGTGCCGAGCGGGGTGCCGAACCAGCGCTTGTTGATCTCGTCGAGCTGCCCGTTGCCGGCGATCTCGGCGATGAAGCCGTTGGCGTAGTCGCGCAGGGCCGTGTCCGCCTTGCGGAAGGCCATGCCGTTGGCCTGCTGGCGCAGGTTGAACTTCGGCTCGATCTGGAGCGAGGCGTAGTCCTTGGTGAGCTGCGCGAGCACGGTGTTGCTGGCGCCGATCGACTGCACCTGGCCCGAGATGATCGCCTGCGTGGTGGTGGCGTCGTCGTCGAAGCGCATGACGCGGGTGCCGGAGGGCGCGATGGCCGAGACGGCGGTGTCCTGCGTGCTCGCCCGCGCCACCCCGATCGTCACCGATTTCAGGTCCTCGGGCTTGCTGATGGCGAGCGACTTCGGCGCCAGCACGTAGGTGGTCAGCGCGCTGTAGGGGTTGGAGAAGAGCACCTGCCGCGAGCGCTCGGCGGTGATGCCGAAGGTCGCGATCAGGAGGTCGATCTTGTTGGTGAGGAGGTAGGGAATCCGGTTCGGCCCCGTCACCGGGACGAGTTCGAGCTGGACGCCGAGCTTCTTGGCGAAGAGCCGGGCGACGTCGACGTCGTAGCCCGCGGGCTGCTGCTGGGCGTCGGTGCCGCCGAAGGGCGGGTAGTCGGTGAGCACGCCGACCACGACCTTGCCCTTGGCCTTGATCTCCTCCGGCGTCGCCGCCGCGGCCGGACTCGCGCCCGCCGCGAGGCCGGCAAAGAGGCCAGCCAACAGGAGGCCCCCCGCCAGCATCGATCCGAAGCGCCGCCGCACCATCGTCACTCGCGTCATCCGGTTCCTCCCTGTCCGCCGCACGCGGCCGTTCATCGGCTCGCGAGGGTGAGCTTCCTCTCGATCCGCCGGCTGTAGGCCGAGAGCGGCCAGCAGATCACGAAATAGACGAGCGCCACCAGCCCGAAGAGCGTGAAGGGCCGGAAGGTGGCGTTGTTGATGATCTGCGCGGCGCGCGTCAGCTCGACGAAGCCGATGATCGAGGCGAGCGAGGTCGCCTTGATGAGCTGGACCAGGAAGCCGATGGTCGGCGGGACGGCGATGCGCACCGCCTGCGGCACCACCACGAGCGCCATGCGCGGCCAGTAGCGCAGGCCCAGGGCCGTCGCGGCCTCGGTCTGCCCGCGCGGCACGGTCTCGATGCTGCCGCGCCAGATCTCGCCCAGGAACGCGCTCGCGTGCAGCGACAGGCCGAGCGCCGCCGCGGTCCAGGGATCGACGTTGATCCCGAAGATGCTGGGCACGAAGAAGGCCAGGAAGAGCTGCATCAGCAGCGGGGTGCCCTGAAATACCGTGATGTAGCCGCGCGCCAGGAGGCGCAGGAGCCGGATCTCGCCGGTGCGCGCGAGCGCCACCGCGAGTCCGCCCAGCGCGCCGCCCAGGAAGGCGATCAGCGACAGGAGCAGCGTCCAGCGCACCGCCAGCAGGATGAACAGGATGTCGCCTTCGCTCAACGTCCGCATGGCGGGGCGCTCCTATCGGCGGCTGGGCTTGCGCAGGAAGGCATGCTCGATGCCCGCGAAGGCGGTCCACAGCACGACCGAGATGGCGAAGTAGATGCCCGTGACGACGAGGTAGACCTCGAAGCTACGGAAGTTGCGGGACTGGATGTCGCCGGCCGCCGCCGTCAGCTCGCTCGCGGCGATCGCCGAGCAGACGCTGGAATTCAGCATCAGCAGGATGAACTGGCTCGTCAGCGCCGGGTAGATCGCCTGGATCGCCGGCTTGAGCACGACGTAGCGGAAGATCTGCAGCGGCTTCATCCCCAGCGACTTGCCGGCCTCGATCTGGCCGCCGTCGATGCTCTCGATGCCGGCGCGGATGATCTCGATGCCGTAGGCCCCGACATTGACCACGAGCGCGGTCAGCGCGGCGGCGTCGGGCGAGAGGCGCAGCCCGATCGAGGGCAGGCCGAAGAAGATCAGGAAGATCTGGATCAGGAACGGGGTGTTGCGGATCAGCTCGATGTAGGCGTCGATGATCCAGCGCAGCCAGACCGGCCCCGAGGTCTTGGCCAGCGCGCCCAGCACCGCCACCACCATGCCGATGGCCATGGCCAGCATCGACAGGATCAGGGTGTGGGCGGCGCCGGCCGCGAGTTCGGGCCAGTAGGCGAAGACTTCGCCGAACTCGAACTCGTAGGTCATGGCCGCCCGTGCATCCTTCCGTGACCGATCCGGGATCCTCGACTAGCCCTGCCGGACCGCCAGGGACCCGGCGTCAGATTCCGCCGCCGCGCGCTCGAAGGCCGCGAAGGCGGCGAGCGCCCCCTCGGTCATCCGCCGGAGGCCCGCCTCGTCCGGCGCCGCGCGGTCGAGCCGCGCGAGGAAGCTCGGCCACAGGCGCTGCCTGCGGCCGTGGTCGAGGTAGCGCAGGTTGGCGCAGACCGCCGGATCGCCTCCGTCGAGCACCGCCCGCCGGATCATCGCCCCGCCGAGCCGCGAGCCCTCCAGCACGTACAGCACGCCGAGGAGCGTGTCGCGGTCGAAGAGACCCCCGATGGGGCTGGCCGGCGCGCAGGGCTCGCCGAGACCCGCGAGGTCGGCGAGCAGCGCCGCGCCGCGGCGGCGCGCGGGCCAGTCCGGCAGCACGGAGGCGGCTTCGGACGCGTCGAGCCGCGCCTCCAGCGGGATCAGCGCGGCGGCCGAGGCCCGCAGGAAGGCGCCGTAGGGGCCGCGCTCGGGCAGGCGCGCGAGGTCGAAGGCCGCGTCGAGCCGCCGATGGGCCGCCTCGGTGCGGGACCGCAGCACCGCGTGGACGCGCCCGTCCCGGCCCGCCGCGGCGGGCGATCTTTCGCCCGGCGGCACCGGATGCGCGGCGGGGAGCGGCAGTGGCACGGCGGGGGCGTCTCCTGGCGATCCGCGGGATGCGGCCGGCGATGGCGATGCGGCCGCGCCTTCGGCAGAGACGGCCGCGCTCCCGCCCCTACCCGTTCGGAGCGATCCTGCCTAGAGTCCGCCCGCGCCGCCGGACGGCGCGGGGCGCGGCGGAGCAGGGCGCGCGATGCTCGGATGGGACTTGGAGGGGGAGGCGCTGATCGCGCCTGCGGTCGCCCGCAACCGGGAGGCGATCCTCGGCGTGCTGCGCCGCGTGCTCCCGCCCACGGGCCTCGTGCTGGAGGTGGCCAGCGGCTCAGGGGAGCACGCCGTGTACGTGGCGGGGGCCTGCCCCGGCCTCGTCTGGCAGCCGAGCGACCCGGAGCCGGCGTCGCGGCGCAGCATCGCGGCGCATGCCCGGATGGCGGGCCTGCCCAATCTCCTGCCGCCCCTCGCCCTCGACGCGGCGGCCCCGCACTGGCCGGTGGAGCGGGCCGACACGGTGGTGGCGATCAACCTCGTCCACATCGCCCCCATCGCGGCGGCCGAAGGGCTGATGGCGGGGGCCGGCCGCCTCCTGCCGGCGGGCGCGCCGCTGGTGCTCTACGGCCCGTTCCTGGAGCAAGGTGTTTCCACCGCCCCCGGCAACGCCGCCTTCGACGCCGATCTGCGGCGGCGCGACCCGGCCTGGGGCCTGCGCGAGGTGGCGGACCTGGCCGCCTGCGCCCGCGCGCGCGGGCTCATCCTCGCCGAGCGGATCGCGATGCCGGCCAACAATCTCACCCTGGTGTTTCGCGCCGGAGGCGAACGTCGCGCCGGAGGCGAGACGCCAGTCCCCGACCGAGGAGGCGACGCCCCGTGAGTTCCAGCTCCGCCCCGTCCGACGCCACTGGCGCCCGGCACCTCGACGTGCTGGTGGTCGGCGCCGGCATCTCCGGCATCAGCGCGGGCCACGCCCTGCAGACGCGCTGCCCGACGCAGAGCTACGCCATCCTGGAGGCGCGCGAGGCGATCGGCGGCACCTGGGACCTGTTTCGCTATCCCGGCCTGCGCTCCGATTCCGATCTCTACACCTTCGGCTTCAGCTTCCGGCCCTGGTCCGGGGACCGGTCCATCGCCGACGGACCGGCGATCCTGCGCTACCTGCACGAGACGGCCGCCGAGTTCGGCATCGACCGCAGGATCCGCTACCGCCACCGGGTCGTCTCGGCCGCCTGGCACGCGGCGGACGCGCGCTGGCGCGTGGAGGTGCAGGTCGGCGACGATCCCGCGCCGGTCCGCTTCACCTGCCGCTTCCTCTACGTCTGCGCCGGCTACTACGATTACGACGAGGGCTACCGGCCGGACTGGCCCGGCACCGAGCGCTTCGCCGGGCCCATCATCCACCCGCAGGCTTGGCCGGAGGATCTCGACTACGCGGGGAAGCGCGTGGTGGTGATCGGCAGCGGCGCCACCGCGGTCACGCTGGTGCCGGAGATGGCCCGCAGTGCCGCCCACGTCACCATGCTGCAGCGCTCGCCCACCTACGTGCTGACGATGCCGGCCGAGGACCCGATCGCGAACTGGCTGCGCCGCCGCCTGCCGGCCCGCCTCGCGCACGGCCTCGCGCGCTGGAAGAACGTGTTTCTCACCCTCGCCTTCTACCAGTTCGCCCGCCGCAAGCCGGACTGGATGGCGCGCCAGATCATCGGGCTGGCCCGCCGGCAGCTCGGGCCGGACTACGACGTCGCCACGCATTTCACGCCGGCCTACAAGCCCTGGGACCAGCGGCTCTGCCTCGTGCCGGACGGCGACCTGTTCCAGTCGATCCGCTCCGGCCAAGCCTCGGTGGTGACCGACCGGATCGAGACCTTCACGCCGCGCGGACTGCAGCTCGCCTCCGGGCGGCATCTCGACGCCGACATCGTGGTGGCGGCCACCGGCCTCAAGCTGCGGATGATGGGCGGCCTGACGCTCACCGTCGACGGGCGCCCGGTCGAGGCGCCCGCGACCTTCCTGTACCGGGGGATGATGCTGAGCGACGTGCCGAACCTCGCGGTCGCGATCGGCTACACCAACGCCTCCTGGACCCTCAAATGCGAGCTGACCGCGCGCTTCGTCTGCCGCCTGATCAACCGCATGGCGGCGCGCGGCGACGAGTGGTGCGTGCCGCGCCGGGGCGAGGCGACCGGCGAGGCGCCGCTGATCGATTTCTCGTCCGGCTACATCCAGCGGGCGCACGATCTGCTGCCCAAGCAGGGCGCGAGCAAGCCCTGGAAGCTCTACCAGAACTACCTGCTCGACCTCGCCACCCTGCGCTTCGGCAGCCTGGAGGACGGCGCGCTGGAATTCGGACGCCGCCCGGCGGCGGAGCGCCGCGCCGCCTGAGCCCGGCCGCCGGGCGATGGAACAGGGCGTACTCCCCCGGGGTTGGCTCGACATCACCAGCACCGGAGGAACGATGACGACGAAGCCCCCTCCCGTCCCGCCCGCGAACCGGTCCGACAAGGGGCCGGGCAGCGCCGCGCCGGCCCCGCTCGCCGAGGGCCAGGGTTCCTCGCAGACGAAGGATCCCGACAAGATCGGCCAGACCGGGAACACCAAGGTGAACACGGTGAACCAGGGCTACCAGCAGGACCGGTGATGAGCACGTCGAAGAAGAACCCCGCCGCGAACCGCCATCACGGCGGCCCCGGCAGCAGCCACCAGGACCAGTCCGAGCCCGCCACCGAGGAGCATCACGGCCCGACGCCCGGCAGCCCGACCAACACGTCGAAATCCGGGGTCTCCGGCGGCGGCGGCGAGCGCGACGCGCATCACCGGCACAGCAACCTGGGCCACGCGCCGGACCGGACCGACCGGTCCCACTGAGGCCTGATCGCGGCGGAAAGGCTGAGCCCGGGCACGCCCGCCGGGCCGCCGCTCACACGATTTCCGCCTGATCTGTCCAGGAATCAATGAAGCGCGGGAGCCCCTCTCCCGAGTGGGAGAGGGGTAGGGGTGAGGGTGTGACGGTTCTGAGTCGAGCACCGAACGTCCCGCTGCCAGCACGAGGCTCAGCGCTTCACATTGAACCGTCGCCACCCTCACCCCCAACCCCTCTCCCACTCGGGAGAGGGGAGAAACGCCACTTCTTTACTCGAACGAATCAAGCGTAAACCGTATCACAGCCCCTCGTCCCCCTCCGGTCCCGCCTCCTCGTCCGCCATGTCGCGGCAGCCCTGCTCCACGCGACGCAGCAGGCGCAGCAGCACCGCGCGCTCCTCGGGCTCCAGCAGGGTGGCGATCCGCTCCTCGTGCGCGGCCTCGCGGCGGTGGAGTTCGGTCATCAGCGCCGCGCCGGCCTCGGTGAGGAACAGCGCGTGCGAGCGCCGGTCGGCGGGCGCGGGCTCCCGCCGCACGAGGCCGCGCCGCTCCAGCTCGTCGAGGAGCGGCCCGACATTCGCCCGCTTGATGCCGATGAGCGCGCCGATCTGGCTCGGTTTGAGGCCCGGCGTGCCCTCGATGACGTTCAGGACGCCGAGCTGGGTCTGGCGCACGTCGAGATCGGAAAAGATCTGGACGAAGCTGCGGGAGATGGCGACCTGGGTGCGCCGCAGGGTGTAACCGAGCAGCCCTTCGAGGTGGGCGAGGCCGACGAACTCTCTCTGCAACTCCGGCGCGTCCCTGTGAGCGGAATCCTCCCCCGCCACCTGCCCGTGATCGCCCTCGCGCGCAAGCCTGAGCAGACCTGCACGGGACAAGTCTGCTGAGGCTCTTGATGGTGCATCACGGCCGCCGCCGAACCGGCGACCGCTTCGGCACCAGCCGATCAGGCGGCACCGGCCGATCCGGCCGGCGGAATGATGCTCAGGGCCGGCTCAGCCGCCCGCGCAGGCCGGGTTCATCGGCAGGAAGGCCTCCGCGGCCGGGATGGTGCGGACGGGGACGTAGTAGTCCCACGGCCGCTTGCTCTCGGCGGGCGTCTTCACGCGCCAGAGGGTGGTGTCGTAGAGCAGGCGCCCGTCCGCCCGCAGGGTCGCGCTCTGCCCGAACAGCGCCACGGGGGCCGCGCGCATCGCCTTGTTCACGGCGAGCGCCTCGTCGGTGCCGGCCGCCTCGATCGCCTTCAGGTAGTGGCGCGTCGCCGTGTAGATCAGCGCATGGATCTTGGTCGGCATGCTGCCCACCGCCTCGAAGAAGCGCTTGGCGAAGGCCCGCGTCTCGTCGTTCTGGTCCCAGTAGAAGACCGACGAGAAGGTCAGGTTCTGCGCCACGGGCAGCCCGAGGCCGTGGATGTCCGTGACGTAGACGAGGAAGCCCGCGATGGTCTGGCTGCCGGTCATCAGCCCGAACTCGTTGGCCTGCTTGACCGCCTTGATGAAGTCGTCGCCGACGCTCGCCAGCGCGACCACGTCGGCGCCCGAGGCCTGGGCCTGCAGCACGAAGGACGAGTAGTCGGAGGTGCCGATCGGATGGCGCGAGGTGCCCACCACCTTGCCGCCGAGGCTTTGGATGACCTCGGTGGCCTGCTTCTGCAGGGCAGCCCCGAAGGCGTGGTCGACGGTGATGAAGTACCACGACTTGCCGCCGCGCTCGTAGACCGCGCGGGCGGTGCCGGCGGTGAGCGCATGGGTGTCGTCGGTCCAGTGCGAGCTCACGGGCGAGCAGGACTTGGCGGTGAGATCCTGGGTCGCCGCCGAGGTGATCATCACCGTGCGGTTCTTCTCGCGGGCCACCGCCTGGACGGCGAGCGCGATGGCGGTGACCGGCAGGTCGATGATCGCGTCGACCCGGTCGACGTCGTACCAGCGCCGCGCCAGCGCCGAGGCGACGTCCGGCTTGTTCTGGTGGTCGGCCGAGACCACCTCGACCGGCTTGCCGAGCACCTTCCCCCCTGCGTCGCGCACCGCCATCTGGGCGGCGGCCACCGATCCCTTGCCGCCGCTGTCCGCGTAGGGGCCGGAGAGGTCGGTGAGCACCCCGATCCGCACCACGTCGTCGGAGACCTGCGCCGCGGCGGAGCCCGCGAGGAGGAGGCCGAGGGCGAGCGGCACGAGGGCATACGGAAGACGGGCGCAACGGGGCACGGTGGTTCCTCCCTGAAGAGCAGCCCGGGCTGTCCCGCCCGGTGGCTGTCGGGTCCCGGCGGACCCGCGCGGGGCGGCCCGGCCGGGGCTTCGATCCTGCACACGGCCGCCGAACCGGCGGCCGTGGCGGCGCAGGATGCTTAGAGCAGTGCCCGATCGCGTTGCAATCGGGCACTGCTCTAAGTTTTTGATTTGCCGCATTTTCTGCGACGAACCGGCATCCACTTCGTCGGAAAATGCTCTAGCCGATCGCGGCCGCGTCCGCACCTCCGGTTGGGGGCTAGCCAGCGCGGTCCGTGCCCGGTATAAGCCGCGCTCCAATCGGATCCCAGGGTGCGCGGCGGCTCCGCCCGGAGCGGCCCCGCGCCCGTTTTGTTGCAAGAGACGACGTGTCATGGCCGTTCCGAAGCGAAAGACCTCCCCGTCGCGGCGCGGCATGCGCCGCTCCGCCGATGCCCTCAAGGCCCCGCCCTACGTCGAGGACAAGGATTCGGGCGAGCTGCGCCGCCCGCACCACATCGACCTGAAGACCGGCATGTACCGCGGCCGGCAGGTGATGAAGGTCAAGACCGAGGCGTGATGGCTTTCGGGGCGGCTGCGCCGCCTGTCGGGGTGGCCCGGGCCGCCCCCCGTCCTCCGAGCCGCCGGGCTCCCGCCGCGTAGCGCTCCGACGCCTCGCGGCTGCGCCGCAGGCGCGAGGGGCGCAAGGCCCCGGACGGACCATCGATCAGCTGCACCAGGAAGGTCGCCAGCGGGCGGGCGGAAACACTCGCCGCCGGCCGCGGCGCCTCGATCACCGTGAGCGCCCGCGAGGGCGCGGCCTCGTCCGTCTCCGTCCGCTCCGTGTCGGAATGGGACATGTTCCAGCCTCCCCGCGGGGTTCGACGGCGTGTGCCGCAAGGACTGGACCGCGAGACCTCAGCCCTGCGAAACCGCCTCCCCGCTAAAGGCCTACTTCTTGGCCAGGGCGTCGAGGCGGCTCTGCATCTCCAGCATCTGGCGTCTCAGGTCATCGAGCTCACCCTTCGAGGCGGCGGGCGCAGGCGCGGGCGGGGTCGCCTCGGCCGGCTTCTCCGGCTGGCCGGCCTGCGCGAACGGCGCGAACATCCGCATGGCCTCGCTGAAGAAAGTCATGTTGGCGCGGACCTGTTCCTCCATCGCGTGCTGGAAGGCGTTCGCCCCGAAGGTCTGGGACATCTTCTCGCGCAGGCCGTTCTGCTCGCGCGCGAGATGGTCCATCGAGTATTCTAGGTAGCTCGGCACCATCGCCCGCATGCTGTCGCCGTAGAAGCGGATCAGCTGGCGCAGGAAGGCGACGGGCAGCAGGTTCTCGGTCCCGGCCTTGTTCTCCTGCTCGAAGATGATCTGAGCCAGCACCGAGCGGGTGATGTCCTCGCCGGACTTCGCGTCGTAGACCACGAAGTCCTCGCCGGCCTGCACCATCGCGGCCAGGTCTTCGAGCGTCACGTAGGTCGACGTGCCGGTGTGGTAGAGACGCCGGTTGGCGTACTTCTTGATGACGGTGGGAGTTGACTTGCCGCTGTCCGCCATCTCGACGGGGTCTCCTCAAGGTCACCTGCCGCCGGGCTGCCGAACGGCGCCGGGGACGGTTTTTGTCGCGTAGCCTGGGTGAGACCTTAAGGCCTTCCCATGCCGGCGAAAACAGCAATCTGCACGGCGTCCACCCAAACCGTGCCTTGCAACCCAGCTCTTCGCTACCGCAGGCCAGCTTGACTTCCCTGGGGCAAGGGGCTTCATCGGCTCTTTGAGAGCCGGTCTCGCCCGGGACGCGAAGCGCGGGGCGCGTGTCCCAGGCGGAAGAGCCGGCGGCAGGTTTCGAGGAGAGGCTCATGGCTGAGAAGCAGGATATCGTCATCGTCGGCGCGGCCCGCACGCCGGTCGGGTCGTTCAACGGGGCCTTCGCCACCGTGCCGGCCCACAAGCTCGGCGCGATCGCCATCAAGGCGGCGCTGGAGCGGGCCAAGGTCTCCCCCGAGGAGGTCGACGAGGTGATCTTCGGCCAAGTGCTCGCCGCCGGCGAGGGCCAGAACCCGGCCCGCCAGGCCGCCATGGCCGCCGGCATCCCGCAGGAGAAAACCGCCTGGGGCCTCAACCAGCTCTGCGGCTCGGGGCTCCGCACCGTCGCGGTCGGCATGCAGCAGATCGCCAACGGCGACGCCGACATCATCGTGGCGGGCGGCCAGGAATCGATGTCGATGGCGCCCCACGCCCAGTACCTGCGCGGCGGCCAGAAGATGGGCGACCTCAAGCTCGTCGACACGATGCTGAAGGACGGCCTGATGGACGCCTTCAACGGCTACCACATGGGCAACACCGCCGAGAACATCGCCCAGCAGTGGCAGCTCACCCGCGAGGAGCAGGACGCCTTCGCGGCCCGCTCGCAGAACAAGGCCGAGGCGGCCAAGAAGGAGGGCCGGTTCAAGGACGAGATCGTCCCCGTCACGGTGCCCGGCCGCAAGGGCGACGTGGTGGTCGATGCCGACGAGTACATCCGCGAGGGCGCGACGGCCGAGGGCATGGCCAAGCTGAAGCCCGCCTTCTCGAAGGAGGGCACGGTCACGGCCGGCAACGCCTCGGGCATCAACGACGGCGCCGCCGCCCTGGTGCTGATGTCGGCGGCGGAAGCCGAGAAGCGCGGCCTGAAACCCCTCGCCACCATCCGCTCCTGGGCCACCGCCGGCGTCGATCCGAAGATCATGGGCACCGGCCCGATCCCGGCCTCGCGCAAGGCCCTCGAGAGGGCCGGCTGGAAGGCCTCCGACCTCGACCTGATCGAGGCCAACGAGGCCTTCGCGGCCCAGGCGCTCGCGGTGAACAAGGACCTGGGCTTCGACGATGCCAAGGTGAACGTGAACGGCGGCGCCATCGCCATCGGTCACCCGATCGGGGCGTCGGGCGCCCGCGTGCTGGTGACGCTGCTGCACGAGATGCAGCGCCGCGACGCCAAGAAGGGGCTGGCCACCCTGTGCATCGGCGGCGGCATGGGCGTCGCCATGTGCCTCGAGCGCTGAGTGCCTCGAGCGCTGAGCGGCCGGGGCCTCGCGGCGGTCCGGGCTCCCGGGCCGCCCAACCATAAAAGCCAAGACAGACCAAGCGGAGAGGCCCTTCTCGAAAGGGCCCCCCGTCTCTAGGGAAGACAACGCACCACTGAGGAGAGGCACATGGCAGAACGCGTCGCACTGGTGACAGGCGGAACGCGCGGCATCGGCGCCGCGATCTCGAAGGGCCTGAAGGCGGCCGGCTACAAGGTGGCGGCGAATTACGGCGGCAACGACGAGGCCGCCAACGCCTTCAAGGCCGAGACCGGGATCTCGGTGTTCAAGTTCGACGTCGGCGATCCGGCCGCCTGCGAGGCGGGCATCCGGGCCGCGGAGGCCGAGCTCGGCCCCGTCGACATCCTCGTCAACAACGCCGGCATCACCCGGGACGGCATGTTCCACCGGATGAGCTTCGAGCAGTGGCAGGCGGTGATCCGCACCAACCTCGACTCGATGTTCACCTGCACGCGGCCCGTGATCGATGGCATGCGGGCGCGCGGCTTCGGGCGCATCATCCTGATCTCGTCCATCAACGGCCAGAAGGGCCAGATGGGCCAGACCAACTACTCGGCCGCCAAGGCCGGCGTGATCGGCTTCGCCAAGGCGCTCGCCCAGGAGAACGCCAACAAGGGCATCACCGTGAACGTGATCGCGCCCGGCTACATCGCCACCGAGATGGTGAAGGCCGTGCCCGAGGAGGTGCTGAAGTCCAAGATCCTGCCGCAGATCCCGGTCGGCCGCCTCGGCGAGGCCGAGGAGATCGCCCGCGCGGTGGAGTTCCTGGCGGGCGAGCAGGCCGGCTTCATCACCGGCTCGACCCTGACCATCAACGGCGGCCAGTACTTCCACTGACGCCCACGGCGTTCCGCCACTCTCGCCAGGATACGGGCGAGGGTGGCGGGCGCCCCCGCCAGTCCTGCCGGCGCCCGCGAGAGACATCCGGCCCCGGCCGCAGATGCGCGCACGATCACTCGGATCCGCCGCCCCGCCTCGCCCGGAACCGGATTGGTCAACCTGACGTTGAGCGCCCGTTCTACACGGGAGCAGACACGATGCGCACGATTCTGATCGCCCTGAGTGCCGCCGCGACCCTGGCCGGGGTGTCGACCGCCGTCCTGGCCCAGGACACCACCGTGATCCGGCGCGATGGTCCGGCCGACACCGTGGTCGAGCGGGAGACCACCGGCTCCGTGGAGCGCAAGACCGTGACGCGCTCCACCGACGGGACCGGCTGCGGCTCCAAGACGGTGCACAAGGAAAATAGCCTCGGCGAGTCGAAGACCGTCCACAAGGAGGGCTGCGACTGACGCGGCCGCGGCCTCAGGCCGTGTCATGACGAGGCCCGCGCGGGCCTCGTTCACCGCCGCGGCAGCGGCATGGTGGCGGGCGGGCGCCCGGTCCAGCGGCCCGCGAGCAGCCAGTAGACGAGGCCCGCCACGCCGCCCGTGAGGAAGAGGATGGCGGTGATCCGGCCCTCGGCGGCCGCGGCCGGGCCGGCCTGCGGCGCGCCGCGCATCAGCCACGGCAGGAGGGCGGTGAGGAAGCCGGTGGCGCCGCCGTACCACGCGAGCGAGCGCCAGCGCAGCACCTCGCCGACCACCGCGTTCAGCGTCGGGGGCACGACGACGAGCAGCACCAGTGCCCGCCCGGCGGTGAGCACGGCATCGAGCATGCCGGGATCCGGCGGATAGCCGGCCGCGAGTTCGGCGAGGATCGCCTCGATCGCTGCGAGCCCGAGCGTGCCGGCGAGGTCGCGCAGGGCCGGGTCGAGGAGCGCGCCGAGGCCGAGCATGGCGGCGCCGCACGGGATGGCGACGCAGAGCGCGAAGGCGACGACGAGGAGCCGGCCGATCCACCGCATCGGGGGCCGGCCGGCCTCAGTGCGACAGGATCTTCGACAGGAAGGTCTGGGCGCGCTCGCTGCGGGGCGAGCCGAAGAACTCTTCCTTCTTGGCGTCCTCGACGATCTCGCCGCGGTCCATGAAGATCACGCGGTTGGCGACCTTGCGGGCGAAGCCCATCTCGTGGGTCACCACCATCATGGTCATGCCCTCGCGGGCCAGTTGCACCATCACGTCGAGCACCTCGCCCACCATCTCGGGGTCGAGGGCCGAGGTCGGCTCGTCGAACAGCATCACCACCGGGTTCATGGCGAGCGCCCGGGCGATCGCCACGCGCTGCTGCTGCCCGCCCGAGAGCTGGCCCGGAAACTTGTGGGCGTGCGCTTCGAGCCCCACGCGCTTGAGGAGGGCCGTGCCCTTCTGCTGCGCCTCGTCCCGGCTGCGGCCGAGCACCTTGCGCTGGGCCAGCGTGAGGTTGTCGGTGATCGACAGGTGCGGAAACAGCTCGAAGTGCTGGAAGACCATGCCGACCCGCGAGCGGAGCTTCGGCAGGTTCGTCTTCTTGTCGGCGATCTTCGTCCCGTCGACGGTGATCTGGCCCTTCTGGAAGGGTTCGAGCGCGTTGACGCACTTGATCAAGGTCGACTTGCCGGAGCCCGAGGGGCCGCAGACCACCACCACGTCCCCCTTGGCGACGTTGGTGGTGCAGTCCGTCAGCACTTGGAAATCGCCGTACCACTTGCTGATGTGATCGATGTCGATCATGGGGCCGGCGGCTTGCGGCATCGCGGATGCAGTCATGGCGGCGTCTCTGAGCGTCAGCGGATGATGGCGATGCGGCGCTGCAGGCGGCGCACGAGCATCGAGGCGAGGAGGCAGATCACGAAGTAGACGAGGGCCGCGAACAGGTACATCTCGACGAGGCGGCCGTCGCGCTGCGCCACCTTGGAGGCGGCGCCGAGGAAGTCGGTGATCGACAGGACGTAGACCAGCGAGGTGTCCTGGAACAGCACGATGGTCTGGGTCAGCAGGACGGGCAGCATGTTGCGGAAGGCCTGGGGCAGGACGACGTTGCCCATCGTCTGCCAGTACGTCAGCCCGAGCGCCGAGGCCGCCGCGGTCTGCCCCTTGGGGATCGACTGGATGCCCGCCCGCATGATCTCCGAGAAGTAGGCCGCCTCGAACAGCGTGAAGGTGATGAGGCTCGACGTGAAGGCGCCGACCTGGATCGGCCGCTCCGCTCCGGTGAGCCACTGCCCGATATACGGCACGAGGAAGTAGAACCAGAAGATGACCAGCACGAGCGGCAGCGCGCGCATGAAGTTGACGTAGGCCTTGGCCACCTGCGGCAGCACCGGGAGCCCGGAAAGCCGCATCATCGCGATCAGCGTGCCGAGGATCACGCCGCCGACCGCGGCGAGCGCCGTCAGCGTCAGCGTGAAGGTCATCCCGTCGAGAAACAGGTAGCGCCACGAGTTCAGGATGACGCTGAAGTCGAAATTCGCGAGCATGTGGCGTCAACCGCGGGCGGGAGGGAGGGAGAGCGGCATCGGTCAGCGGCCACCCGGCACCGCGACGCGGCGCTCGAGGTAGCCCGCCGCCGTCACCACCACGAGGTTGATGATGATGTACAGCACGGTCGCGGCGGTGAACGCCTCGAAGACTTGGAAGGAGAATTCCTGCATCGAGCGGGCGCGGGCGGTGAGTTCGAGCAGCCCGATGGTCAGCGCCACCGACGTGTTCTTGAGGTTGTTCAGGAACTCGGAGGTGAGCGGCGGCAGGATGATGCGGTAGGCGTTGGGCAGCAGCACGTAGCGGTAGGTCTGGGCGGTGGTGAGCCCGAGCGCCGTGCCGGCCATGCGCTGGCCCCGCGGCAGGGCCTGGATGCCGGCGCGCACCTGCTCGGCCACGCGCGAGGCGGTGAAGAAGCCCAGGCACACCACCGCCGTGTAGAAGGGCGCGTTCGGCAGCTGCTTCAGCCAGTCGCCCCAGCTCTGCGGCAGCAGTTCCGGCAGCACGAAGTACCAGAGGAACATCTGCACGAGCAGCGGGATGTTGCGAAAGAGTTCGACGTAGGCGTTGCCGACGGTCTGCGCGGCGCGGCTCGGCAGGGTGCGCATCACGCCGATGAGCGAGCCGATCGCGAAGGCGATCACCCAGGCGCAGAGCGCCGTGACGATCGTCCAGACGAGACCGGAGAGGAGCATGTCCGCGTAGGTGCCGGTGCCCTCCGGCGACAGGTCGAAGAAGATGCCCCAATTCCAGTTGTAGTTCATGTCGCGCCCCGCCGGCAGGCTCCGGAGAGCCGGCGCCGCCTCCCTGACCCTAAGCCATTCTCGGCCGCGCTCGGGCCGGAATCAACGATATCCACCGCGGAAGACGCCGCGGGGCGGCGGGCGCTCGGCGCCCGCCCGAAAAAAAGCCCTCCGCACGGGGTGCGGAGGGCGGCACGTTCAGTACATCGCCGGGTCGGGGCTGTCGCTCGGGCTGGCGAAGGCCTTCTTGAGCGCCTCGTCCATCGGCAGGTTGAGGTTGATGTTGCGCGGCGGGATCGGCTTGGTGAACCACTTGTCGTAGGTCGTCTTGCCCTCGGGGCTGCGGTAGAACGCGGCCGTGGCGTCGTCGACGACCTTCTTGAACGGCGCGTCGTCCTTGCGCAGCATGATGCCGTAGGGCTCGGGCTTCGAGATCGTGTCCTTGGAGATGAGGTAGGCGTCGGGATCCTTGGAGCCGGCGGCCAGCGAGGCCAGCAGCACGTCGTCCATCACGAAGGCGACCGCGCGCCCGGTCTCGACCATCAGGAACGCCTCGGCGTGGTCCTTGGCCGGCAGGATGGTGAGGCCGAGCTTGTTGGCCGTGTTGTACTCGTTGATCTGGCGGATGTTGGTGGTGCCGGAGGTCGACACCACGGTCTTGCCCTTCAGATCCTCGAACTTCCCGACGTTGCTGGCCTTCTTGGCGACGAAGCGGGTGGCGGTCAGGAAGTGGGTGTTGGTGAAGGCGACCTGCTTCTGGCGGTCGGCGTTGTTGGTGGTCGAGCCGCATTCGAGGTCGACGGTGCCGTTGGCGATCAGCGGGATGCGCGTGGCCGAGGTCACCGGGTTGAGCTTGGTCTCGAGCTTGTCGAGCTTCAGATGCGCTTTGACCCCATCCACCACCTTGTTGCAGATGTCCATCGCGTATCCGACCGGCTTCTGATCGCCGTCGAGGTAGGAGAACGGCACCGACGAGTCGCGGTATCCCAGGGTGATCGCGCCGGTATCCTTGATCTTCTTGAGGGTTCCGGTCAGGTCCTGGGCCGAGGCCGGGACGGCGGCGAGGCCCGCGATCAGGACCGGTACGAGGCGTCTCAAGCGCATTTCTGTTCTCCTTTTGGGCAAGGCCTTACGTCCGCTATCCCGGGCCGTGGCGTCAAGGTGCTGCCGTGCGTTGCCGGGGGAGCGGCGCCCCGGGATGCGCCGTCCGGCCGAGATTTCCATCCGCGCTCGCCTCTCCGCGCTCGCCCCTCCGCTCTTGGCAAGAGCCGGGCCAGCGAACGGCGGCGGTTGCGCGGCCGCGAGGGCCGGGCGAAGGTGGCCGAGCCCCCGCGCCGGCACGCTGCCGGCCCCGAACGCCCCCCGCGGAGCGGAACGCATGCAGATCGCCACCCCCTACCTGATGTTCCTCGGCGACGTGCCGGACCGCCTCGCGGCCAAGACCGCCTACGGCATCGTCGACTGGCGGCCGGACTGGTGCGTGGGGCAGGTGCGGCTGCCCGGCTGCGCGGCCGATCTCGGCCTGCCCGACCTCACCATCGCGCAGGGGGTCGAGAAGGGCGCCCGGACGCTGATCGTCGGCGTCGTCAACGCGGGCGGGGTGCTGCCCGACCACTGGATCGCCACCATCGTCGCGGCGATCGAGGCGGGGCTCGACGTGGCGAGCGGCCTGCACACCCGCCTCGGCGCGGTTCCCGCCATCGCGGAGGCCGCCGGCCGCACCGGCCGCCAGCTCCACGACGTGCGCCACTCCGACCAGCGCTTCGACACCGGCAAGGGCACCAAGCGGCCGGGGCGGCGCCTGCTGACCGTCGGCACCGACTGTTCGGTGGGCAAGAAGTACACGGTGCTGGCCCTGGAGACCGGGATGCGCGCGCACGGCTTCGACGCCGATTTCCGCGCCACCGGCCAGACCGGCGTGTTCATCTCCGGCCGCGGCGTGGCCATCGACGCGGTGGTGGCGGACTTCATCTCGGGCGCGGTGGAGTGGATCTCGCCCGCGGCGGCGCCCGAGCACTGGGACCTGATCGAGGGCCAGGGCTCGCTGTTCCATCCCTCCTTCGCGGGCGTCAGCCTCGGCCTCCTGCACGGGGCGCAGCCCGACGCCTTCGTGATCTGCCACGAGCCCACCCGCACGACGATGCGCGGCGTGCAGCACCCGCTGCCCTCGATCCAGGAGGTCATCGACCTCACGGTGCGCTGCGGGCGCCTGACCAATCCGGAGATCCGCCCGGTGGGCATCGCGGTGAACACGCAGGCGCTCGCCGAGGACGAGGCGCGGGCGCTCCTCGCGCGCCTCGCCGCCGAGCACGACCTGCCGGCGACCGATCCGGTCCGCTTCGGCGTGGAGGCGATCGTGGAGCGGCTCGCCGCGCTCTATCCGGCCGGGGTGAGCCGGTGATCCGCCTCGACGTCGCGGTGGAGCACTGGCCGATCGCCGGCCGCTTCACCATCGCCCGCGGCAGCCGCACGGAGGCGGTCGTGGTCGTCGCCCGCGTCACCGACGGCACCGTGACCGGCCGGGGCGAGTGCGTGCCCTACGCCCGCTACGGCGAGACCGTGGAGGGAGTGCGCGACCTCATCGCCGCGCAGGGCGAGGCGGTGGCGGCCGGCGCCACCCACCAGGATCTCCTGGCCCGCATGACAGCGGGGGCGGCCCGCAACGCCCTCGACTGCGCGCTGTGGGACTTCGAGGCGAAAAGCCGGGGCGTGCGGGCGCACGACCTCGCGGGGCTGCCCGCGCCGGCGCCTGCCACCACCGCCTACACGCTGAGCCTCGGCACGCCCGAGGAGATGGAGGCCGCCGCGCGCGCCGCCGCCCACCGCCCCCTCCTCAAGGTGAAGCTCGGGGGCGCGGGCGATCCGGCCCGCATCGCCGCCGTGCACCGCGGCGCGCCGGAATCCCGCCTCATCGTCGATGCCAACGAGGCGTGGCGGCCCGACACGCTGGAGGCCAACCTCGCGGCCTGCGCGGCGGCGGGGGTCGGCCTCATCGAGCAGCCGCTCCCGGCCGGCGACGACGCAGCCCTCGAAGACATCGCCCGCACCATCCCGCTCTGCGCCGACGAGAGCCTGCACGACCGCGCCGGGCTCGATGTTCTGGCCGGGCGCTACGACGCGATCAACATCAAGCTCGACAAGGCGGGGGGCCTGACCGAGGCGCTGCTGCTCGCCCGGGCCGCGCGGGAGCGGGGCCTGTCGATCATGGTCGGCTGCATGGTCGGCACCTCGCTCGCGATGGCGCCCGCGATGCTGATCGCGGGTTTCGCGGATTTCATCGATCTCGACGGGCCGCTGCTCCTGGCGCGCGACCGCGACCCCGGCCTGCGCTTCGAGGGCAGCATCATCCATCCGCCCGAACCGGCCCTGTGGGGGTGAGGCGAGGCGGGCGAGCCGTTCGCGGGCCGGAGCGCGGGAGCCGGCGGGGCCCTGAGCCGATCGGACGGCTCAGGCGTATGGGTTGGGTGACCGTGACGCGCAGCGGCGTCAGATCCGGATCTGCTTCGGATCACCGATGAGCTTCACCCGAGCAATGTTCTGCTGAAGCTTGCTGCGGTGGCCGACCCAGCGCGCCTCGTCGCGCTGTCCTTTGTCGAAGCCGAAGACGATGAGCCCGACCGCGGGCTCGTCGTGAAGGCGAAGCGTGGCCGTGTTCCTTCCAACGGCTTCGATCGCCGGCGACAGAGGGCGGGTCCACCCCATGTCCCGGAAGGCCACGAGGTTGGCGGCGACCCGCGCATAGCTCGCCTCGACGGCCTCGCGATGCTGGGCCAGGATGGACCGGTATAGGCCGACTTGGCCGCACACCGTCGCGGGCTTCTCCTCGGTCAGCGTGCGCAAATCGCCGTTGTCGTAGGTCTTCGCCTCCCAGAAGACGAGGCGAGCATCAGAACCGTCACTTTCGACCGCAGCAAGGTCCACGCGCGGCGCCGTCGTCTCCGTCTCCTCGATGACGTATTTGCCGGGAAAGGCGATCTCGACGTCGATGACACCGGCATTGCGCACTGCGATCTCATGGCAGCCGGACTTCTCCGCATCGGCGAACCGCCCCGCAGCCGCCTTCAGCTTCTTGAGCGTCTCCTTGTCCTCGTAGCGATCGAGGAAGCCCTTCTGCGTGAGGGCGGCGATGTCGAAGAGCCCATCCGCGTTGAGCGGCACTTGCCCTTCCAGGGCGGGGTTGAGCAGGAACTTCTCGTGAGTGGTGACGCGAATGGCGCCGTGGACGAGGGACGCCCGGAAGAGGGACTGCCCCTTCCAGTAGACGTTGAGGGAGCGGCCCCGGGTGGCGATCACGAGGGTCGGGTCGGCGAGGACGTCCCGCCACCAGCCGCCACGGGCGACCTCCTTTCGGAGGGCCTCAAGGAAGTCCTGTGAGAGGGCGTGGTCGAAGGGGGCCATGTGTCGTCCTTGGTGGGTTCCAGTCCGATGACGGGAGGTAGGGCGCCTTCAGGCGGCGGGCCGGTCCGAGCCGGCGTCGAACAGGGCGCCGGCCACCCGCTCGATGCGCTCGCCCCAAGCCAGCCGGCGGCGCCACGCGTCGGGAATGCCCTCGGCGCCGTAGAGGCCCCCCGCGATCTGCCCCGCGACCGCCGCGGTCGTGTCGGCATCCTCACCGAGGTTCGCGGCGAGCAGCACGGCGTCCCGGACGGTCGAGGTGCGTGAGACCGCCCACAGGGCCGCGTGGAGCGAGGCCACGACGTAGCCGGTCCCGCGGACCTCGTGCCGGACCTGTCCGACCCGGAAGCCGCGCACCCGTCCGGCGGCCTCCGACGCGACGAGGTCCGGCAGGGTGGTGCCCCGGATGGAAGCGGCGAGCAGGTCGGCGAGGATCTCGCAGGACGCGATGACCTCCGGCGCGGCATGGGTGGTGCGGGACTGGTCGCGGGCGATCCGCAGCATCGCAGCGGGATCCCGCCAGTGCCGCAGCGCGACGGGGGCGAGCCGCATGATCGAGCCGTTGCCGGCCGTGCGCGGATCGTCCGAGCCGGCGAAGGGCTCGCCGGTCCGTTCGAACCGGTGCAGAGCCGTCGCCGTGGTGGCGCCGATGTCGAAGCACCTGCCGGTGCAGGAGTAGGTGCCCTGCCGGTGCCAGGAGACGAACCGGCGCATCAGGTCGCCGGGGTCGAGGTCGGGATGGGCGGTCAGGCTGTCGCACAGGGCGAGCGCCATGGCGGTGTCGTCGGTCCATTGTCCGGCCTCCAGCCCGAACGGTCCGCCACCGACCATGTCGGAAAGCACGGCGCGGGCCGGCTTGGCCGAGAATTCGAGGGTAGTGCCGACCGCGTCGCCCACGGCCAAGCCAAGCAGGGCGCCGACCGCGCGGTCGCGGGCGCCGGTCCCGTCGGGCGGCCCGGAGGTCGGGCGGCGGCCCTCACGGACCCACGCCTGCCAGGCGCCGGTCTCAAGGACCCGCGGATCACCGACGCGGGAGACGGCCGCGATCGCCGCCTCGGGATCCGTTCCCATCTCCACCAGCACCCGGGCGGCGACCATGCCGGCTTGGCCGTGGATCAGCACCCGATTGCCGGCGCCGATCACGGACCGCAGGCGGGCGGAGTGTCGGGGCCAGGCCGCCTCGAAGGCGGCGTCCGGCCCGGCCGCGTCGCCGAGGGGCAGAGGGTGCCATTCCATGAAGCGGGTCCGCACCGCCTCGCCGATCCCGGAGATGCGGTCACGGGCGAGTGCGTCGGTCTCCGTCACGGTGACCACGGCCACGGCGCCCCAATCCGCCACGGCATCGAAGGCGAGGCCCTCGGCCTGCGGCGGGCCGTCCGCGAGGGCGACCCCGATCAGGCCGCCATGGTTGCCAGCGGGCAGTTCGGCGATGCGAAGGGCGTTCGTCATGGCGCGGTCCTGTTCGGCTGATGGCGGGGTCACGCTAACCTCGGGCCGCCGGCGGGAGGAGCCGCGTCGGAATTTTCCGGAATCGCGTTGGGGTACGGGATGGCTGTGTTCGTCGGGTTCTACTGGACGCTCCCGGTGCGGTGGGCAGGGTTCCTCGTCCTGCCAGAGGAGGCGGCCCGTGCCGCGGAGGCGAGCCGCACGATCGCCTATCAGCGCACCCTGGTGAGACGATACGTCGAAGGAGAGAGAGGCACCCTGGCCGGCGAAGTGGTGGCCCTGGAGGTCAGCCCGGACCGGGGAACCACGGCCATCGAGGCGGACGTCGGTCGAGCCGGCCGCCTCTGCCGCGAGACCGGGGCGATGCTGCTGCACGTGGACTTCCGGAAGAACGGCGGCTGGCGACCGCATCCCATCCTCTCGGAGGCGCTCGCCGCGCTCGCAGGGGCCGGCGTGCCCGTGCTGGGATTGCCGGCCGACGAGATCATCCTCGACGGACGATTCTTCGATCCCGCGGAGCACTTCTCGCTGTGGCGGGTCCGGGACGCGCAGGCCCGCGCGCGCCGGCAAGGCGACATCCCGGCCGCGCTGGCGGCAGCCCTCGCCGAGGTGCCGGAGGGACGAGGACGCTGGAAGGCCGTCGCGCTTCTCCTGAACGCGCGCGAGGTCCCGACCTTCGGAGGCGGGGCGATCTGGACGCCCGACAACGTCCGCAAGGCGGCCCAGCTTCTGGCAGCCTCCGCCGTGAGTTCGCGGCCCTGAGGGCACCGCCCATAGGGCTCGGCGGGGTCGCGTCAGGCCGCGTGCGGCACGAACCTCGTCCTCGGCGCCCGATCGTCACCGGGGCGGGAGCATGCCGGGGCGTGATCGATCTCGGACGCGCGCCAACCCGTCGTGAAACGAAACGTTCGTCGGCGGCCAGATGGCGGAGACGGAGGGATTCGAACCCTCGAAGCCCCTTTCGAGGCTTGCTCATTTAGCAAACGAGTGCCTTCAGCCGCTCGGCCACGTCTCCGGGTCGGTCCGCTCTAGGGACTCGGCGGGTTTCGGTCAACCCGGATTTGCCGCGGCGGCCCGGGTTGACCGCGCCGGCAGCCGGGGCGCCAATGGCGGGTGAGACCCGAGGCGGGAGGTGCGCGCATGCCCAAAGAGATCTTCGTGTCCTACGGGGTGGACGTCGACGCGGTGGCGGGCTGGCTCGGCTCCTACGGCGGCGAGGACAGCCCGTGCGACATCTCGCGGGGCGTCTTCGCGGGCCGGGTCGGCAGCCCGCGCCTGCTGCGGATGTTCGAGCGCTGGGGCATCGAGACCACGTGGTTCATGCCCGGCCACTCCATCGAGACCTTTCCCGATGAGATGAAGGCGGTGGCCGCCGCCGGTCACGAGATCGGCATGCACGGCTACAGCCACGAGAATCCGATCGCCATGACGCCCGAGCAGGAGGAGGCGATCTTCGACCGCTGCGTCGACCTCATCGCCACCCTCGCCGGCAAGCCGCCCCGGGGCTACGTGGCCCCCTGGTGGGAGTTCGGCCCGAAGACCAACGAACTGCTGCAGGCCAAGGGCATCCGCTACGACCACTCGCTGATGCACAACGACCACCATCCCTACTACGTCCGCGTCGGCGAGGCCTGGACCAAGATCGACTACGCCCAGCACCCCTCGGCCTGGATGACGCCGTTCCAGCACGGCACCGAGACCCGCCTCATCGAGATCCCGGCCTCGTGGACCCTGGACGACCTGCCGCCGATGATGTTCATCAAGGCCGCCCCCAACAGCCACGGCTTCGTCAACCCGCGCGACATCGAGCAGATGTGGCGCGACCAGTTCGACTGGGTCTACGAGACCTACGACTACGCGGTCTTTCCGCTCACCATCCATCCGGACGTCTCGGGCAAGCCGCACGTGCTGCAGATGCACGAGCGCCTGTTTCGCCACTTCAAGGCGCATGATGGGGTGAAGTTCGTCACCATGGAGACGATCGCCGCGGATTTCGCCCGCCGCTTCCCCTTCGAGGGCACGGCCCGGCCGGAATCGTGACCGCATGTGCGGCCTGTGCGGCGCGCTCGGCGCCGGTCCCCACTGGAGCGACCCGATGGGCGGGCGCACGCCCCAGGCCGAGCGGCAGGCGCGGGCCGCCGCCGCCAACCGGGTGCTCGGCCTCTACGGGCTGCGCCTCGCGCCCTGGGCGGACCGCTTCACCCTCACCGGCCGCACCGGGCGCGCGGCGGTGGTCGCGCATCTCGGCGCCCTGTGGCCGGAGGCGGAGCGGCTGGCCGGCCGGCCCTGCGATCCCCTCGACCCGGCGGTGATCGCGCGCCTCGAAGGCGGCGCCGGGTGAGCGGGGCGACCCCCGTCACGCTGCTGACGGGCTTCCTCGGCGCGGGCAAGACCACGCTGCTCGCCCGGCTGCTCGCCCGGCCGGACCTGCGCGACACCGCCGTGCTCATCAACGAGTTCGGCGCGGTCGGGCTCGACCACCTCCTCGTCGAGGCGGTGGAGGGCGAGGTCGTCCTGATGCGGGGCGGCTGCGTCTGCTGCAGCATCCGGGGCGACCTGAAGGCGGCGCTGCTCGGCCTTCACGACCGCAGGCGGCGGGGGCTGGTGCCGGCTTTCCGGCGGGTGGTGATCGAGACCACGGGGCTGGCCGATCCGGGGCCGGCGCTTGCCACCCTGGTCGCCGATCCGGTGCTGCGCCACGCCTTCGCGCCCGCCGGCACCGTCACGGTGGTGGATGCGGTGAACGGCGCGGCGACGCTCGACACCTGCGACGAGGCGGTGCGGCAGGTGGCGGCGGCGGACCGGATCGTCCTCACCAAGACCGACCTCGCGGCGCCCGAGACGGTGGCGGGCGTGGCGGCGCGGCTCGCCCGCCTCAACCCCGTGGCGCCCGTCCGGCGGCTCGCCCTTGGCACGGATCCGGAGGCGGCCCTGATCCTCGACCCGGCGGCGATCCTGCCCGGGCGGTTCCGGGCCGAGGCGGAGCCCGTGCCGCATGCCGGAATCACCGCCGTGCTCTTGGAGAGCGGGCCGGTCGACTGGGTCCGGTTCGGCCTCTGGCTCTCGATGCTGCTCCACCGGCACGGGGCGCGCATCCTGCGGCTCAAGGGCCTCGTCGCCGTGGAGGGCGTGGCGACGCCGGTGGTGATCCAGGGCGTGCAGCACCTGATCCACCCGCCGCTGCACCTCGCCGCATGGCCGGACGGGCGGCCGGGCACCCGCCTCGTGGCGATCGTCCGCGACCTCGACACGGCCCTGCTGCGCCGCTCCTTCGCGGCCTTCACGGGCCGGCCGGCCGGGCTTCCGGAAGGCGTCGTTAACGAAACCTGTCTAGATCCCTCGGGATCGTGACAGCGGAGGGACGTGCGGTGAACGCCTGGGTGCCGAAGGAACTCGCCACGAAGCTCAGCGCGCTGCCGCGCCGGCCCTGCGCGCTCCACGCGGCCGGCCACGAGCCGCACCACCCTGTCTTCGCCGAGATCCTCGACCGCTCCGGCCATGGCACCGGCCACTTCGTCCGCCTGCCGCAGAGCCTCGTCGAGATGATCGTGCGCGAGGCCAGGACCGGGGGCGATCCCTCCCCTCCCCCACCCGCCGAGACGGCGCCGGCGGAGAAGAAGCCCCGGTCCCGGCGCAAGGCGGCGTGAGCCGCCCCCGGTCCGGGAGCGGCCGCGGATCGGTCCGCGCTCAGGCGAAGGGCTGGTCGCCCTGCGCCTGGGCCTCGGCGGCCTTCTGGCGGTAGAGCCCGACGAAGTCGATCGGGTCGATGTAGAGGGGCGGGAAGCCGCCGTTGCGCACCGCGTCCGCGATGATCTGGCGGGCGAAGGGGAAGAGCAGGCGCGGGCACTCGATCATCACCGCCGGGTGGATCTGGTCCTGCGGGATGTTGCGCAGGCGGAAGATGCCCGCATAGGTCAGCTCGAAGGCGAACAGCACGTCGGCGCCGATCTTGGCGTCGCCCTCCAGGCGCAGGTCGACCTCGAAATCGGCCTCCGCGAGCTGGCGGGCGTTGACGTTCACCTGGATGTTGATCTGCGGGCCCTGGCCCTGCTGCGGCTGCAGCGAGCGCGGCGCATTCGGGTTCTCGAAGGAGAGATCCTTGGCGTACTGCGCCAGCGCGTTGAGGGCGGGCGTGAGGTCGTCGGGCTGCGCCGCGGCGCCACCGTTGCCGTTCGGGACCGGGGAATCGGCCATGGTGGAGGTTCCTTCGAAAAGTCGTGTGAGCCAAGGCTTCGAGACCGCGCTGGCGCGAAAAGCGGCGCGCGCGGCGGCGGCGTTGGCGCTATCATGCCCGCTGCGCGCGAACAAGCTGAGGCCCGGCCCATCCTGCGGTTTGCCCCTTCCCCTGCGGCATGGACCAGCCGGCGGCCGGTCCGCTTCGGCCCGCCTGGAAGCCGCGGGGGCGTCCCCCCATATGAAGAGGGACCCGTTGCGGCATGCCGCAGGGCCGTGCACCGGCTCGCGGCTTGCCTTCCGGGGGTGCCGATGCCAAAGCCGATTGCACACGGCGTTCAGGCCCGGGCGGCGCGCGGCAGCCGCCACGATCGGATCGATGATGCAGGACTCCCTCGACCTTACGACCCTCATCTTCCTCGGGCTTGCGGTCTTCGTGATCTGGAAGCTGCGCTCGGTGCTCGGCCAGAAGACGGGCAATGAGCGGCCGCCGTTCAACCCGCTGATCCGCCGCCGCGAGGAGCCCCCGGCGACCCCCCGGGAGGGGGGCGACAACGTGGTGCGGCTGCCCGGCGCAGGTGCTGACCGGGCCGCCGCCGCGCCCGCCACCGCGACGGTGGCGCGCAACTGGAAGGGCGTCGTGGAGCCGAACTCGCCCGCGGCCCGCGGCCTCGATCAGGTGCTCCAGCTGGAGCCGGCCTTCGACCCCCGCACCTTCGCGGACGGCGCCAAGGTGGCCTACGAGACCATCGTGATGGCCTTCGCCAAGGGCGACCGCCGCACCCTCAAGACGCTGCTCTCCCGCGAGGTGGCGGAAGGGTTCGAGCGGGCGATCCAGACCCGCGAGCGCGCCGGCCAGACCGTCGAGACCACCTTCGTGTCCATCGACCGGGCGGAGATCGTCGGCGTCGACGTGCGCAACCGCGTCGCCCAGATCACCGTGCGCTTCCTCTCCAAGCTGATCACCGCGACGCGCAACGCGCAGGGGGCGGTGGTGGACGGCAGCCCGGAGACGGTGGTGGACGTGACCGACGTCTGGACCTTCGCCCGCACCCTCGGCAGCCGCGACCCGAACTGGCAGCTCGTCGCGACCGAAGCCGGTCAGTAGATCCCGGCCGGGTTCGCGCGCATGCCGCCGCAATCCGGCCTCCTCCCGGCCTGCGCCGGGCTGCTCCTCGCCCTCGCGCCGCCCGTCCGCGCCGAAATACTCCGCGTCGGCGAGGCGGTGCTGGAGCCGGTGCCGGTCGCGGCGCTGGCAGGGCTGTCCGCGGACGACCTCGGGGCGGCGCTCACGGCCTTCCGGGCCTCCTGCGCCCAGCCGCCCCGGCCCGTGCCGGCCGAGGCCGCGCCCGGCGCACCGGGCCAGGACCTCGCGGCGGCCTGCGCGGCCGCGCCCGCCGCTCCGGCCGAGGCGGGCCGCTTCTTCTCCGATCATTTCGACGCCTACCGGATCACCCGGCCCGCCCGCGAGGCGGCATCCGAGCGCCGGGCGGGATTCCTCACCGGATATTTCGAGCCGGAACTGCAGGGCGCGCTCACGCCGGGCCCCGACTTCGCCGTCCCGGCCCTCGCCCGCCCCGACGATCTCGTCTCGTTCGAGCCGGGCCAGACGCCGCCGGGCCTCGACCCGTCCCTGCGCGCCGCCCGCCGGAGCGAGAACGGCCTCGCGCCCTATCCGGACCGGGCCGCGATCGAGGACGGGGCGCTCGGGAGCCGGGCCAAGCCGATCCTGTGGCTGCGCGACGCCGTCGATCTCCTGGTGCTGCAGGTGCAGGGATCGGGGCGGGTGCGGCTGCCGGACGGGCGCGTGGTGCGCCTCGCCTATGACGGGCGCAACGGCCAGCCCTACACCTCGGTGGCCCGGCTGATCGTGGCCGGGGGCCACCTGCCGCTGGAGGGCCTGACGCTGGCGCGCTGGACCGGCTGGCTGCGCGACAACCCCCGCCTCGCCCGCGACCTGATCCGCCGCAACGCCTCCTACATCTTCTTCCGCCTGGATGAACCGCCCGCGGGCGCGCCCGGTCCCCTCGGCGGGGGCGGCGTGCCGCTCACCCCGGGCCGCAGCCTCGCGGTGGACGCCACCCTGTGGCGCTACGGCCTGCCCTTCTGGCTCGAAGGCCGGCTGCCGACGCCGGAGGGCGGCTCGGTGCCGCTGGCCCGCCTCGTGATCGCGCAGGACACCGGCTCGGCCATCGTCGGTCCGGCCCGGGGCGACCTCTACCTCGGCACCGGCGAGACCGCCGGCGCCGTGGCGGGGCTGCTGCGGGACGCCGCGCGCTTCACGGTGCTGCTGCCCAAGCCGGTCGCGTCGACGCCGGACGCTCCACGGTGACCGGACCGCGCCGCCCGCGAGAGCGCCGCCTCACGGCGGAGGAGCGCCGCCTCTGGGCCGAGATCGCCCGCCTCGTCACGCCGCTGCCGGGCCGGCCCGAGCCAGAACCGCTCCCCGCGCAGGCGGCCGCCCCGGCGGAGCCGCCCCCCTCCCCTCCGGAGCCGCGCGCGCCGGGCGCCCGGGCGGTGCCCCGCGGCCCGGTGCCGGTCCGGCCGGCGCTGCCGCCCCTCGCCCCGATGGAGCGGCGCGTGCGCACGGCCCTGCGCCGCGGATCGCGCGCGGTGGATGCGGCGATCGACCTGCACGGCCTGCGGCAGGCGGAGGCCCACGCGGCGCTGATCGGCTTCCTGCACCGCTCCCGGAGCGCCGGGCACACCTTGGTGCTCGTCGTTACCGGCAAGGGCGGCGCCGGGGACGATGCCTTCGCGGAGCGCGGCGTCCTGCGCCGCAGCGTGCCCCACTGGCTGCGCCTGCCGGACCTGCGCCCGCTCGTGCTCGGGTTCGAGGAGGCGGCCCACCACCACGGCGGCAGCGGCGCCCTGTACGTGCGCCTGCGGCGGCGCGGCGCCTGAGGCGGCTTCGCGAAAACGGGCGGCCGAGCGCCGAATGTTAATGCGACCGGCGGGCGAGCGGCTCGATACTGCGGGCGTGCCGGGGTGCTGGGACCGGCATTCGCGCTCGGGGGTCTTGAGTTCAGCCCAAGAAGCATCTATGTAAGGGTCTCCCTCCCCACAGTCAGGTCACGTCGCTTACGAACCGCCCGGTTCGACCCTCGCGACCTTCCGGGACAAGCAGGCGACCATCCGCAGCCGGCTTCCGGTGCGGCACTCGCCTTTCCCCTCTCCAGGCCACCCCACGGCCGAGGCGCTTCCCGACACGACTCTCTCCCCGCACCGCTCTCACAGCGAAATCCGATGATCGAAGACACCCTCGCACCGATCGAGACCTTCACCCCCCCGATGCGGGAAGTGAAGCTTCAGGATCTCAAGTCGAAGACCCCCACGGAACTGATCGCCTTCGCCGAAGAAGTCGAGGTCGAGAACGCCTCGACCATGCGCAAGCAGGAACTGATGTTCGCGATCCTGAAGCAGCTCGCTGCGAAGGACGTCGAGATCATCGGGGCCGGGACGGTCGAGGTGCTGCAGGACGGGTTCGGCTTCCTGCGCTCCTCGGACTCGAACTACCTGCCGGGTCCGGACGACATCTACGTCTCGCCGACCCAGATCCGCCGCTTCGGCCTGCGCACCGGCGACACGGTCGAAGGGCCGATCCGCGGACCGAAGGAAGGTGAGCGCTACTTCGCGCTCCTGAAGGTCAACACGATCAACTTCGAGAACCCGGACAAGATCAAGCACAAGGTTCATTTCGATAACCTGACGCCGCTGTTTCCGACGCAGCGCTTCAAGCTCGAACTCAGCGAACCGACCCGCAAGGACTTTTCGCCCCGGATCATCGACATCGTCTCGCCGATCGGCAAGGGCCAGCGCGCGCTGATCGTGGCGCCGCCCCGCACCGGCAAGACGGTGCTGATGCAGAACATCGCCCAGTCGATCACCCTGAACCACCCCGAGTGCTACCTCATCGTCCTGCTCATCGACGAGCGGCCCGAAGAGGTCACGGACATGCAGCGCTCCGTGAAGGGCGAGGTCATCGCCTCCACCTTCGACGAGCCGGCGACCCGCCACGTGCAGGTGGCCGAGATGGTGATCGAGAAGGCCAAGCGCCTCGTCGAGCACGGGCGCGACGTGGTGATCCTGCTCGACTCGATCACGCGGCTCGGCCGGGCCTACAACACCGTGGTGCCCTCCTCCGGCAAGGTGCTGACCGGCGGCGTGGACGCCAACGCGCTCCAGCGCCCGAAGCGCTTCTTCGGCGCGGCCCGCAACATCGAGGAGGGCGGCTCGCTCTCCATCATCGCGACCGCGCTGATCGACACCGGCTCGCGCATGGACGAGGTGATCTTCGAGGAGTTCAAGGGCACCGGCAACTCCGAGATCATCCTGGACCGCAAGGTCGCCGACAAGCGCACCTTCCCGGCCATCGACATCACCCGCTCCGGCACCCGCAAGGAGGAGCTGCTGGTGCCGCCTGACATGCTCAAGAAGACCTACGTGCTGCGCCGCATCCTCAACCCGATGGGCGTCACGGACGCGATCGAGTTCCTGCTCGACAAGCTGCGGCAGACGAAGAGCAACGCCGACTTCTTCGACTCGATGAACACCTGACGCGACCAGGGCGCCCTCCGGGGCGCCTTTTCTTTGCCGGCAAACACACGAGTATTCCGGAGCCGCCCGCTCGTGGCGGACCCGAAGCGCAGGGCCAAACACCCTTCGGATCAGGATGGAGACGATCTTCGCGCCCGCATCGGGCTTCGGCCGCGCCGCGGTGGCGGTGGTGCGCATCAGCGGGCCGCAGGCGGGCGCCGCACTGGAGCGGCTGAGCCGCAGGCCCCCTCCCCCGCCCCGGCGCCTGTCCCTGCGCGTGCTGAGCGATCCGGAGACCGGCGTACCTCTCGATCAAGCGCTCGTCGCCTGGATGCCGGGTCCAGCGACCTTCACGGGCGAGGACGTGGTGGAGCTGCACCTGCACGGCGGCGTCGCGGTGCGCGCGGCCGTGCTGGCGGCCCTCGGGCGCCTTCCCGGCCTCGCGCCGGCCGCGCCCGGCGCCTTCACCCGGCGGGCCTTCCTCAACGGGCGCATGGACCTCACCGCCGTCGAGGGCTTGGCGGATCTGATCGACGCCGAGACCGAGGCGCAGCGGCGCCAGGCGATGCTCCAGCTCGACGGCGTGCTCGGCCGCCGCGTCGAGGCGTGGCGCGCGAGCCTCCTCGACGGGCTCGCGGCGACCGAGGCCGCTCTCGATTTTTCGGACGAGGGCGACGTGGATGGCGACGCGCTCTCGCAGGTGAGTCTCGCGGGCCTCGTGCGGGTGCGCGACGAGATCCGGGCCGCTCTGGCCGACGGGCGGCGGGGCGAGCGCCTGCGCGACGGCTACACGGTGGTGCTCGCCGGACCGCCGAATGCCGGCAAGTCCACGTTGCTCAACGCGCTCGCCCGCCGCGACGCCGCGATCGTCTCGGCCATTCCCGGCACCACGCGCGATGCCATCGAGGTGCGATGCGATCTCGGCGGACTGCCGGTGGTGCTGGTGGACACGGCTGGCCTGCGCGAGAGCACCGACGCGATCGAGGCCGAGGGCATCGCGCGCAGCCGGCAGCGGATGAAGAACGCCAATCTGGTGCTGTGGCTCGCAGGCCCCTGCGATCCGATCGACAGGCCTCACGCCCACACGCTCGTGGTGCGCACCAAGGCCGATCTTGTCCAAGAATCGTCCGGCGCGGATCTCGCCGTTTCGGCCCTGACGGGCGCAGGCCTCGACCGGCTGCTCGATGCCCTCCAGGCCTCTGCCGCGACCGCGCTCGGCGAGGGCGACGCGGTGGTGACGCGCGAGCGCCAGCGCCTTGCCCTGGAACGCTGCATCGGCCATCTCGACCGGGCCGCGGCCGGGGCGATGACCCTGCCGCCCGAACTCGTCGCAGAGGACCTGCGGCTCGCCGTGCGGGCGCTCGGCGAGGTGGCGGGCCGCGTCGGCGTCGAGGAGATGCTGGACCGGCTCTTCGCGAGTTTCTGCATCGGCAAGTGAGGGCCGTGCTGCGACGGCAAGCCGATGACCGATAGCCAGCCACAGTTTCACGTGAAAACATCGCGCGTTGACGCGATCCTCGGCTCGGTCCACATCAACCTCATGCACCATCCTGCTTCTTCCGGCTTCGACGTCATCGTCGTGGGCGGCGGTCATGCCGGCGCCGAGGCGGCGGCTGCCTCGGCCCGCATCGGCGCCCGCACTGCCCTGGTCACACACCGGCGCGACACGCTCGGGGCGATGTCGTGCAACCCGGCGATCGGCGGTCTCGGCAAGGGCCACCTCGTGCGCGAGGTCGACGCCCTCGACGGGCTGATGGGGCGCGTCGCCGACCGCGCCGGAATTCAGTTCCGCCTGCTCAACCGCCGCAAGGGTCCGGCGGTGCGCGGGCCGCGCACGCAGGCCGACCGCAAGCTCTACGCCCGGGCCATGCAGGCCGCCATGACCGCGCTCCCGAACCTCACGGTCGTAGAGGGCGAGGTTCAGGACCTGATGGTGCGGGACGGCCGCGTCGGCGGTGTGACACTGGCGGATGGCCGCGCCATCCCCTGCGCGGCCGTGGTGCTCACCACCGGCACCTTCCTGCGCGGCCTGATCCATATCGGCGAGCACACCGTTCCGGCCGGCCGCGTCGGCGAAAGCCCGGCGGTCGGCCTCGCCCAGACCCTGGACCGCCACGGCTTCGCGCTCGGCCGTCTCAAGACAGGGACGCCGCCGCGCCTCGACGGCCGGAGCATCGACTGGCACGGCATCGAGCTCCAGGCAGCCGACGACGATCCGGTGCCGTTCTCGACCCTCACGGAGCGGATCACCACGCCGCAGGTCGCCTGCGGGGTGACCCGGACCACGACGGCCGGCCACGACCTGATCCGCGCGAACCTGCACCGCTCCCCGATGTACTCGGGCGGCATCACCAGCCGCGGGCCGCGCTACTGCCCGTCGATCGAGGACAAGGTGGTGCGGTTCGGCGACCGCGAGGGTCACCAGATTTTTCTGGAGCCGGAAGGCCTCGACGATCCGACCGTCTATCCGAACGGCATCTCCACCTCGCTGCCCGAGCCGGTGCAGCGGGCGCTCCTCGCCCTGATCCCGGGCTGCGGGCGGGCGGTGATGCTCCGGCCCGGCTACGCGATCGAGTACGACTACGTCGACCCGCGCGAACTCGATCCGACCCTGCAGACCCGGCGCATCCAGGGCCTGTTTCTGGCCGGTCAGATCAACGGCACCACCGGCTACGAGGAGGCGGCAGGCCAGGGCATCGTTGCCGGCCTCAACGCGGCCCGGGCTGCGGGCGGGCAGGCCCTGGCGGTCTTTGACCGCGCCGAATCCTACATCGGCGTGATGATCGACGACCTCGTCACCCACGGGGTGAGCGAGCCGTACCGCATGTTCACCTCCCGCTCGGAGTACCGCCTGAGCCTGCGCGTCGACAATGCCGACGAGCGGTTGACGCCGCGTGGGCACGTCCTCGGTTGCGTCGGGTCTGATCGCGCCCGCCACTACGCCGCGCATCAAACCGCCCTCGCCTCGGTGCGCGACCGGCTCGACGCTTTGAGCCTCACCCCGACGGAGGCCGCGCGTCACGCCCTCAGCGTCAACCGGGACGGGGTCCGGCGCACGGCCTTCCAGCTCCTGTCCTATCCGGAGATCACCTGGGACCGTCTGGCGGCCATCTGGCCAGAGCTTCATGCGGTGCCGCCCGCCCTCGCGGACCGGCTGCGCACGGATGCGACCTACGCCGTCTACCTCGACCGGCAGCAGGCGGACATCGCGGCATTCCGCAAGGACGAGGCGATCCACCTGCCCGCCTCCCTCGACTACGGCGGCATCCCCGGCCTGTCGAACGAGCTTCGCGTCAAGCTCGAAGGGGTGCGCCCGCTCACCCTCGGTCAGGCCGCCCGCATCGAAGGGGTGACGCCTGCGGCCTTGACGCTGCTCGCCGCCTACGCCCGCCGAGGCGAGGCGACCGCCGCGGCTCGCTGAGCGGTCGTACATCCGCCGAGCGGCCTCCCCACTACGGCGGTTTGGGTGACGCCGCAGCGAACGCCTCCGAGACGCATGCCCTGCAACACGACGAGAACAGATGCCCCTTCCGCGCGACCGCGATGCCATCCTGGCGCAAGCCGGTGTTTCACGTGAAACAGCCGCGCGTCTCGACCTCTACGTCGCCCAGCTCACCCGCTGGCAGAAGGTGAAGAACCTCATCGGTCCCTCGACCTTGCCGGAGGTCTGGAACCGCCACATCGCCGACTCACTCCAACTCTTCGACGCGGCCCCGCACGCGACGCGGTGGCTCGACCTCGGCAGCGGCGCCGGCATCCCCGGCCTGATCCTCGCCATCGCGGGGGCCGAACGGCCCGGCTTCCACGTCGATCTGGTCGAGAGCAACACCCGCAAGGGCGCCTTCCTGCAGGAAACCGCGCGCCTGACCGGTGCACCGGCCCGCATCCACGTCGCCCGGATCGAGACCGTCGTCGCCGGCTTCACCGAGGTGCAGGTCGTCTGCGCTCGAGCCCTCGCCCCCCTCCCCCAATTGTTGTCGTGGACCGCACCCTTGTTGAAAAACGGCGTCATCGGGCTGTTTCCGAAGGGTCGGGAGGCTGCCGCCGAATTGACCGCCGCCCGCGAAACGTGGACATTCGACGTCGACGTGATCCCGAGCCGGACCGATTCCGCTGCCGGAATCCTCCGCATCTCCAGCTTGAGCGGCCCACTTTCATGAATGCGGACCGAACCGAGGTGAAGGCGGGATCGTCCTCTCGCCCTCTTCGCATCATCGCGCTCGCCAACCAGAAGGGCGGCGTCGGCAAGACCACGACCGCGATCAATCTGGGCACGGCGCTCGCGGCGATCGGCGAGCAGGTGCTGATCATCGATCTCGATCCGCAGGGCAACGCCTCGACTGGGCTCGGCATCGACCGGCGCAAGCGCCGCCTCTCCACCTACGATGTCCTGGCGGGCGAGATCCCGCTGCTGCAGGCCGTGCAGGCCACCGCGGTGCCGCGCCTCTCGGTAGCGCCCTCCACCATGGACCTCCTCGGCCTGGAGATGGAGATGGCGAGCGCGCAGGACCGCGCGCACCGCCTGCGCCGCGTCCTCGAACCGGTGGTGAACGACGAGCGGCCCGAGGAGGAGCGCTTCACCTACGTGCTGATCGACTGCCCGCCCTCGCTCAACCTGCTCACCATCAACGCGCTCGCGGCGGCGCACGCCGTGCTGGTGCCGCTGCAATGCGAGTTCTTCGCCCTCGAAGGGCTGAGCCAGCTCCTGCGCACCGTCGAGCAGGTCCGGGGTGCGCTCAACCCGCGCCTCGCCATCCAGGGCATCGTCCTGACGATGTTCGACCCGCGCAACAATCTTTCGGCCCAGGTGGTCGCCGACGTGCGCGAGTTCATGGGCGACAAGGTTTACGAGACCATGATCCCGCGCAATGTCCGCGTCTCCGAGGCGCCGTCGCACGGCAAGCCGGTGCTGCTCTACGACCTGAAATGCGCCGGCTCCCAGGCCTACCTGCGCCTCGCCTCCGAGATCATCCAGCGCGAGGGGCGTCTCCCGGCCGCGGCATGAGCCCGAACCGGCGCGACATGACGAGACGAGGATAGACACATGGCGGACGAGACGGCCCGCCCGCGGCTCGGGCGGGGGCTCGCGGCACTGATCGGCGATGTCGGGGACGATCCCACCCCTGCCTCCGCCGACCGCAAGGGCCAGCGCCGGGTTCCGATCGAGTTCCTGCGCCCGAACCCGCGCAACCCGCGCCGCCACTTCGCCGAGACCGAGCTGGAGGAACTCGCCGCCTCGATCCGTACCCGCGGCGTGATCCAGCCCATCGTGGTGCGCGGCGTCGCCAAGGTTCCGGACGCCTTCGAGATCGTGGCAGGCGAGCGGCGCTGGCGCGCGGCCCAGCGCGCCGGCCTGCACGAGGTACCGGTGGTGGTGGTCGAGATCGACGACCGCACCTCGCTCGAATACGCCATCCTGGAGAACGTCCAGCGCGCCGACCTCAACGCCATCGAGGAAGCGGCCGGCTATGAGCGGCTGATGAGCGAATTTCGCTACAATCAGACCGAACTGGCCGAGATCATCGGCAAGAGCCGTAGCCATCTCGCCAACACCCTGCGGTTGCTGCAATTGCCGCCCGGCGTGCAGGAGCAGGTCGTGGCCGGCGCACTGACGGCCGGGCATGCTCGCGCACTCCTGGCTGTGCGGGATCCGGAGGCGGTGGCGCGCCGGGTCGTGGCCGAAGGCATGACCGTCCGCGAAGTCGAGGCCCTGGCGGCGGCCGAGCAGCCGGCTGACGGCGGCCCGCGGCCGGGCCGGCCACGCAAGCCGGCGCCCGTGAAGGACGCGGACACCCGCGCCCTCGAGCGGCGACTGGAGGACGTTCTCGGCGTCACGGTGTCGATCGAGCATCGCGGCGACGGTGGCGAGGTGCGCCTGCGCTACGGCAGCCTCGACCAGCTCGACGGGCTCTGTCGCCGGCTCGACGTGCAGTGACCCGACCGGATCAGGAGCGGCGCGCCGCGTCGAGGGCGAGGCGCACCAGCAGGTCGGCCGCGAGCGCGTGCGAAAATACGCCGCCCGCGCGGCGGCAGGCCAGCACTGCCGCCTGAAGGCGCGACACGGCGCGCCGCAGCGCGTCGGGCGACCAGCGGGCGAAGTGGGTCTCGACAATCTTTTGCCGGCGAAAATGTAGACCGCGCCAGCCCGCCACCAGCGCGCTCGGACTCTTGCCCTCGCCGTCGAGGCGCATCGCCAGCAGCGTCAGGGCGTGGCGCAGGGCCGTGCCCAGCATCACCGAGGCGTCGAGCCCTTCGGTCTGGAAGCGGCGATAGAGACGCTCCACCTCGCTCACATGGCCGGCGAAGGCCGCGTCGACCACCATGTTGAGCGCCGAGGCCGAGACGTCGCTCGCGATCGCCTCCACATCCTCCAGCCCGATCTCGGCCGTGCCGCGGGCGTAGAGCGCGAGTTTTTCGATCTCGCCGAGGCTGGCCCGCCGATCGCCGCCCAGGCTCGCCGCCAGGGTCTCGCGGGCCTCCCGGCTGATGCGCAGGCCGTCCTCCCTCAGGCAGCTGTCGATCAGCTCCGCCAGGGCACGGGCATCGTCCGGATAGCATGGAACGGCGAGCGCCTCGGAGGAGCGCTCGCAGAGCACGCGCAGCGGCGCCGACTTGGCGAGATCGCCGGCCTCCACGACGATCCGGCTGGCGGCGGAGCCGCCCTTCAGCACCGCCTCGATGGCCGGCGCGTAGTTGCGGCTGCCGGAGCGAACCCAGATCGCGCGCTGACCGCCGAACAGGCCCACCGTCCCGGCCTCGTCGATGAGCCGGCCGGGATCGGCGGCGAGAGCATCGCCGTCGAGCTTCACCAGGGCGAAAGGATCGGCGGGGTCGGGCACCGCGCTCTCGGCAAGGCGCCGCGCGCGCTCGGCCACCAGACCGGTATCGGGGCCGTAGACGAGGATGACGGCGATGCGCGGATCGGGCCCGCGCCGCAGCAGGCCCTCGACATCGCCAGGACGGATGGCGGTCATCGCCGCCTCAGGGCTGCGTGGCCAGGATCGCCGCGACGCGTCCCTTGATCTGGTCCGAGAGCAGCTTGGCCAGCCGGATCTCGGCGTCGCGCGCGGCCCGCACGCTGGCGAAGCGCTGCACCGACCGGTCGTAGGTGGCCGAGCCGGTCGCCGTGCCGTCCGTCAGCACCCGGCTGCCGTCCAGCGTGGTCACCTTGTAGGTGGCGGTGCCGAACAGGGTCGCGGATTCGGCCCGGCCGGTGACCGAGCTGACGATCGGCGTCTGCACCGACTCGCTCACCGCGAGCTGGAGGCGGTAGCGCTTCTCAGTGGGCAGGCCCGCGCCGTCGAGGTCGAACACCAGCTCGCTGCGCAGGTAATGGCCGAGGCGTTCCTGCCCCGAGGGCGTGGTCGCCGGATCGACCTGGATCGCGGCGAGCACCGCGCTCAGCGGAGCGCCCGAGGCGGTCGGTCCGTAGAGCGGCCGGAAGCAGGCCGTGAGCCCGAGCGTCAGGGTTGCCGCCAGCGCGAGCCGCCGCGCCGTCCTCGCCGTGCTGCCTGCCATTCCGGTCCGTCCTGCCTCGCCAGCACCCCGCCGCATAGCGGGGCGCTCGCCGACTGCCAAGGTTTTCTTCACAGGCCCGTTTCGGCCAGCCGACCGCGGCGGGTCCGCGGTCGCCACCAGCGTACCGGCTCCTCCTTAAGGAAGCTCTGCGGCGAGACCGTGGTGGGCGTCAGGCCACCACGTTCACGATCCGCTGCGGCACCACGATGACCTTGCGCGGGGCCTTTCCGTCGAGGACGCGCTGCACGGCGTCGAGGGCGAGCACCGCCGCCTCTACGGCTGCCGCATCCGCTTCCCGCGGCACCGTGACGTCCGCCCGCTTCTTGCCGTTGATCTGCACCGGCAGGGTCACGCTGTCCTCCACCAGGAGGTCGCGTTCGACGCTCGGCCACGCGGCCTCGGCGACGAGCCCGGGTCTCCCCAGCACCGCCCAGCAGGCCTCTGCGAGGTGGGGCATCATCGGCGCGAGGAGCTGCACCAGGATGCCGGCGGCCTCGGCGAGGGCGGCGCGTCCCGCCCCGGCGAGACCGTCCTGCAGGGTATTGGCGAGCTCGTAGATATGCGCCACGCAGCGGTTGAAGCGCAGGCGCTCGATGTCCTCCTCGACCGCGGCCAGCGCCTTGTGGGCCGCCTTGCGCACGGCGAGGTCGGCGGGCGGGGCGTTGCCCGTGTCGGTACGCTCGGCGATCTCGTTGACGATGCGCCAGACGCGCTGGACGAAGCGGGAAGCGCCCTGAACCCCGTCCTCGGTCCAGATCACGTCGCGCTCGGGCGGCGAGTCGGAGAGCATGAACCAGCGGGCCGTATCGGCGCCGTAGGACGCGATGATGTCGTCGGGATCGACGACGTTGCGCTTCGACTTCGACATCTTCTCGATCGGGCCGATCGTGACCGGCGCGTCGGTTTTCACGTGAAACGCCTGCCGGCCGCCATCGCCCGCGACGATGCGCACCTCGGCCGGCTGAACCCAGGCACCGGCCGCGTCCTTATAGGTCTCGTGGACCACCATGCCCTGGGTGAAAAGGCCCGCGAAGGGCTCGTCGGCGCCGCCCCATCCAACCTTGCGCATCGCCCGGGCGAAGAAGCGCGAGTAGAGCAGGTGCAGGATCGCGTGCTCGATGCCGCCGATATACTGGTCCACCGGCAGCCAGCGGTCGACCGTGGCCGCATCGGTCGGTGCCTCCGTCAGCCACGGCGCGGTGAAGCGCGCGAAGTACCACGACGAATCCACGAAGGTGTCCATCGTGTCGGTCTCGCGCAACGCCGCTCCGCCGCAGGTAGGGCAGGGGACCCGGCGCCACGCGTGGTCGCGCTCCAGCGGGTTGCCGGGCTGGTCGAACGAGACCTCCTCCGGCAGCGTCACCGGCAGGTCGGCCACCGGCACCGGCACCACGCCGCAGGTTTCGCAATGGATCACCGGGATCGGGCAGCCCCAGTAGCGCTGGCGCGAGACGCCCCAGTCGCGCAGGCGGAACTGCACCCGGCGCTGAGCCACCGGCGCGCCGCCGAGGGTCTCGGCCTCCAACCGGTCCGCCACCGTCGCGAAGGCCTGCTGCGCCGTCATCCCGTCGAGGAAGCGCGAATTGATCATCCGGCCATCGCCGTCATAGGCGGTGTCGGTGATCGTGAAGGTGGCGGGGTCCTGGCCGGGCGGGCAGACCACCGCGGTATTGCCGAGCCCGTACTTGTTGGCGAAGTCGAGGTCGCGCTGGTCGTGCGCCGGGCAGCCGAACACCGCGCCGGTGCCGTACTCCATCAGCACGAAGTTCGCGACGTAGACCGGCAGGGTCCAGGCGGGATCGAGCGGATGGCGCACCCGCAGGCCGGTGTCGAAACCGAGTTTCTCGGCGGTGTCGATCGCCTCCTGGGCGGTGCCCATGCGGTGGCAGGCCGCGATGAAGTCCTGCAGCGCGGGTGAGTTCTCGGCCAGCGCCCCGGCCAGCGGGTGGTCGGCCGCGACCGCTAAGAATTTCGCGCCGAACAGCGTGTCGGGGCGGGTCGTGTAAACCTTGACCTCCTCGGGCAGGCCCGCCGGCGGCGCGTCGAGGGCGAAGCGCAGCTCCAGCCCCTCGGAGCGGCCGATCCAGTTCTTCTGCATCAGCCGGACTTTCTCCGGCCACCGCTCCAGCGTGTCGAGCCGGTCGCTGAGATCCTGGGCGTAGTCGGTGATCCGGAAGAACCACTGGGTCAGCTCGCGCTGCTCCACCAGCGCGCCCGAGCGCCAGCCGCGCCCGTCGATCACCTGCTCGTTGGCCAGCACGGTGTGGTCGACCGGGTCCCAGTTCACCTTGGCGGTGCGCCGCGTCACCAGCCCGTCCTGCAGGAAGTCGAGGAACATCCGCTGCTGGTGCTTGTAGTAGGACGGGTCGCAGGTCGCGATCTCCCGGCTCCAGTCGAGCGAGAGGCCCATCGACTGCAACTGCGCCCGCATCGTCGCGATGTTGGCGTAGGTCCACTCGCGCGGGTTGACCTTGCGCTCCATGGCGGCGTTCTCGGCCGGCAGGCCGAAGGCGTCCCAGCCCATCGGGTGCAGGACGTTGAAGCCCTTGGCGCGCTTGTAGCGCGCCACCACGTCGCCCATCGCGTAGTTGCGCACGTGGCCCATGTGGATGCGCCCCGACGGGTAGGGGAACATCTCCAGCACGTAGTAGGTCGGGCGCGGATCGTCGTTGCGGGTGCGGAAGAGGTCGCGCTCGGCCCACACCGCCTGCCAGTGCGGCTCGGACTCCTTCGCGTTGTAACGTTCGGCCATGGGGACGTCTTTTCGGACCATGCGGCGCCGGCGGGGACCCGGCGTCAGAGGGGCAAGGGGAAACCGTCGCGGCGGCAAACGGTTGAGCTTGCCGGGCCCGGCGCCGCGGGACTAGGACACGGTTTGCCAGCCGGGGTCAACGGTTCTGCCGGCCCCCCCGGATTTGGCGCCAAGTCTGGCGATGTCCGGCGACGCGCTGGGTCGACGAGGAGGTCCCATGATCGAGCCTGATGGGGTTGCCGCCCGCCTCGCAGCGGTGCGGGCCGAGATCGCCCGCGCGGCCGTCGACCACGAGCGCGACCCGGCCTCCGTGTCCCTGGTCGCGGTCTCGAAGACGATCCCGGCCGAGGGCATCGTGCCCGCGCTGGAGGCCGGCCAGCGGCTCTTCGGCGAGAATTACGTGCAGGAGACCAAGGCCAAGTGGCCGGCCCTGCGGGCGCGCTACCCCGACGTCGAACTCCACCTCATCGGCCCGCTGCAATCCAACAAGGCGCGGGAGGCGGTGGAGCTGTTCGACGTGATCCACTCCCTCGACCGGCCCTCGCTCGCCGCGGCGCTCGCCCGGGAGATGCAGCGGCTCGGGCGCCGTCCGGTGCTCCTCGTGCAGGTCAACACCGGGGACGAGCCGCAGAAGGGCGGCGTGTCGCCGGCGGCGGTCGATGCTTTCCTGGCAGCCTGCCGCGATGAGCACAGCCTCACGGTCGACGGGCTCATGTGCATCCCGCCGGCCGAGGATCCGCCCTCGGCGCATTTCGCGCTGCTGCGCGCGATCGCAGCCCGGCACGGCCTGACGCGGCTGTCGATGGGGATGAGTGCGGATTTTCCGGCGGCGATCCAGATGGGTGCCACCCTGGTCCGGGTCGGTACGGCGATCTTCGGGACGCGGCCGGCGGTGGATTGAGGGAAGCGGCGCGGCCGCCTCGGTTCGTGCGCCTCAGTTCATGCGAAGGTGATGGATCTCGGCCCGGGCCTGCTCCAGGAAGCGCAGGCGGTCGTCGTCGGTCAGCGCCTCCGGATCCGCCCCGTCACCGCGGTAGCGGACGCCGTGATCCCACAGCGTGTTCTTCGGGCCTTCTGCCGCATGGATCTGCCGGGCCCGCACGATCTCGGTCGCGGTGTAGGCGTCGAGCAGCATGGGCGCCTCCCTGGAGTCTGATTTCGCTGTGAACTGGAGCGGACCATACAGAACGTCCAGGGGCCGCGCGAGTATGGCAGCGTTACCAATGTTTCGCCTTTTGGGCGAAGGTGCGTTGCGCCGCAGCACAACACGCGATGAGAGGAAGAAAATTCTCCGAAGATCTGTGTGCGTCTGCGAAGACGCGTGGGTCAGATCAGCAGCCGGGTGCGCGGTCCGAGCCGGCGCAGCAGGCGGATCAGGTCGGCCCGGCGCAAGGCCACGCAGCCCTCCGTCGGCAGGAAGCCCGGGCGCGCCACGTGCAGGAAGATCGCGCTGCCGCGCCCGCGGCGGATCGGGCCGCGGTTGTAGTCGAGATCGACCACGAGGTCGTAGAGCCCGTCCTCGCGCCACAGGCGCTCGGCGCTGATCCCGGCCGCGGGCAGCGGGATCGGGCGGTTGTAGCGCCGGTCCCGCGGGTCGTCGCACCAGCCGTCCCCCGGCCGGATCGGGCGCAGCGCGAGGCCGGCCGGCGGGCGGGCGCCGAAATGGTCGGGGCGGTAGAATCCACCGCGCAGGCGGAAGCGGCCGTACGGCGAGGCGCCGTCGCCCTCGCGCTTCGTGCGGGTGCGCCCCGTCTTGCCGAGCGCGCAGGGACACTGCGCCGGCCCGGCGATCAGGGTGCCGCGGGAGCGGTCGCGCACGCTGGCGCGCACGCGCAGGAGCGGGAGGGTGAGGCGCTTCATCCGCCTCTCATAGGGCGGGCGCCGCCGCGGCTCCAGCGCGAGCGTGACAGGAGCGCGCCGCCACGAGAGCAGTGCCCGATCGCGTTGCGATCGGGCACTGCTCTAAGCCCTTGATTTGTCGCATTTTCTACGGCGAACCGGCATCCACTTCGTCGGACAATGCTCTATCCTGCTCCTCGCGAGGCACCGATGACGCAGCACCGCCCCGGCGACACCCCCGACTGGCTCGGCTGGCTGCCGCCGCGGATCCTCGTCGTGGATGTCGAGACCACGGGCCTGGGTGACCGCGACCGCGTCGTGAGCTTCGGCGCCGTCGCCCTCGAGAGCCGCTCGCTCCTCGATCCGCGCCCGGCCCTGACCTGCCATCACCTGATCTTCGATCCCCAGCGCGCGAGCCATCCTCGGGCCGAGGCCGTGCACGGCTACGACGACTGGCTGCTGCGCCACCAGGAGCCCGCCGCCGCCCATCTCGGCACCCTCGCCGGGCTCCTCGCCGACACCGACCTGATCGTCGCCCACAACGCCGCCTTCGACCTCGGCTTCCTCAACCGCGAGCTCGCCGCCGCCGGGCACCCCGCCGTCGCCGGGCGGGCCTACTGCACGATGGAGGCCTATCGCCGCCGCGGCGAGGCGGGCTCGGCCTCCCTCGACGCCGTCTGCCGCCGGGTCGGCGTGCGGCGCACGACCCATCGTCACGGCGCGCTGGAGGATGCGTGGCTGGCGCTGCGGGTCTATCTCTGGCTGCAGGCCTGCCCGGTGGCCGTGGCACGGCCGGTGATCGGCCTGCCGACGAACCTGCGCGCGGCGCCGCCGCGACCGGAGGGTCCGCTGCCCCCGCGCGCCTCAGGGTAAGGATGCCCGGCCATCGCCGGACGTCGAACCGTGGACACGAAGCCGCCGGCTCTTGCCGCCGCACCGCGCTCCGCTACTCTGCGTTCTGCCAAGTGGTGGTCTCGTGCCGCACGTTCACTGCCGGCCGGGGCGGCCGTCCGGCGGGAGCGGGTTCCGAGCAGGTTCCGTAGGAAGTGCCCCGCGATTGCCCGACGAGACCCTGCGCCACGTCAAACCCCCCGATCGGGCGACGCATCGGCATGCCGTCGCGGGCCTGCTCAAGAGAGCCGGCGGCGTCCGCCTGATCGCGTCCCGAGAGTGCCGTTCCGATGTCGAACGCCCATCGCCTGCTCGTCGTCGATGACGACCCCTCGCTCCGCGAGACGCTCACCGAGCAGCTTGAACTCCACGCCGAGTTCGAGGTGGTGACGGAGGAGACCGCGCTCGGCGCCGTGGCGCGGGTGGGGGCGGAGCGGGTCGACCTCGTGGTGATGGATGTCGGCCTGCCCGACATGGACGGACGCGACGCGGTGAAGCAGATGCGCCAGAACGGCTTTCGCAGCCCGGTCATCATGCTCACCGCCCAGACCTCCGAGATCGACACCGTGATGGGTCTCGATGCGGGCGCCAACGACTACGTGACGAAGCCGTTCAAGTTCGCGGTGCTGCTCGCCCGCATCCGGGCGCAGCTGCGCCAGTACGAGGCGAGCGAGGACGCGATCTTCCAGATCGGCCCCTACACCTTTCGGCCCGGCGCGAAGCTGCTCGTCGGCGAGCGCGGCTCCAAGCTGAAGCTCACCGAGAAGGAGACCGCGATCCTGCGCTTCCTCTACCGCGCGGGCCGCCAGGTGGTCGGGCGCGACACGCTGCTCGCCGAGGTGTGGGGCTACAACGCGCAGGTCACCACCCACACGCTGGAGACCCACATCTACCGGCTGCGCCAGAAGATCGAACCCAACCCCGCCGCGGCCTCGATCCTCGTGACCGAAGGCGGCGGCTACAAGCTGCTGCCCTGACCCCCAACCGCGGCGTGGTGCGGCCCAGGCGGATCGGTTAAGCAGGCGCTCGACCGCCCCCGGGCGGCTGGGGGAGACCGGGGCCGTTGGCGCTCGACGACGACATCGCGATTCTGGCCGCCGCCCCGCTGTTCGGATTGATGAACCGGGATGCCCTGCGGCTGATCTCGTTCGCGGCCGAGCACCGCAGCCTGGACCCGGACGCGGTGCTGTTCGCCCGCGGCGACGCGGCGGATGGCGGCTACGTCGTCCTGCGCGGCACGATCCGCCTCGATCCGCGCCCCGCCTCCGCCCCGGCCGTCGAGGCCGGGCCGTCGAGCCTGATCGGCCGCACCGCCCTGTTTCTGACCCAGACGCGCCCGACCACCGCCCGCGCGGCCACCGCCGCCGAGGTGATGGTGATCACGCGCGCCCTGATGCGCCGCGTCCTCGAAGTCTTCCCAGACGCGGCCGCGGCGATTCACGACGAACTCGCGGAGGATCTTGCGAGCCTGACCCGGGACCTGTCCGGCAGCCGCGCCGCACGCCCCGACACCCCCGGCTGACGGCACCCGTGCCTCGGCCGGCACGCCGGCCCGAGGAATGCGGGCAGCGCCGGATTGCAACGCGATCGGGTGCTGCTCTAAGCAGACGCCCGACCTCATTCCGTTAGGATCCCGCCATGTCGCACGCCGAACTCGCCCGGACCATCGAAGCCGCCTGGGAGGACCGCGCGACCATCGGCGCGTCCACGCAGGGGACCGTGCGCGAGGCCGTGGAAGCGGCGCTGGCGCTGCTCGATTCCGGCACGGCGCGGGTTGCCGAGAAAGCCGGCACTGGCGACTGGCAGGTCAACCAGTGGCTCAAGAAGGCCGTGCTCCTGTCCTTCCGCCTCAACGACATGGCGGTGATCCCGGGCGGCCCCGGCGGGGCGGCGTGGTGGGACAAGGTCCCGTCCAAGTTCGAGGGCTGGGACGCGGACCGCTTCCGCGAGGCGGGCTTCCGGGCCGTGCCGGGCGCCGTGGTGCGCCGCAGCGCCTACATCGCGCCGGGCGCCGTGCTGATGCCCTCCTTCGTCAACCTCGGCGCCCACGTGGGCGAGGGGACGATGGTCGACACCTGGGCCACCGTCGGCTCCTGCGCGCAGATCGGGAAGAATTGCCACATCTCCGGCGGCGCCGGCATCGGCGGCGTGCTGGAGCCGCTCCAAGCCAACCCGGTCGTCATCGAGGACAATTGCTTCATCGGCGCCCGGGCCGAGGTGGCCGAGGGCGTGATCGTCGGCGAGGGCAGCGTGCTCTCGATGGGCGTCTATCTCGGCGCCTCGACCAAGATCATCGACCGCGCCACCGGCGAGGTGATGCTCGGCCGCGTGCCGCCCTACTCGGTGGTGGTGTCGGGCTCGCTGCCCGGCAAGCCGCTGCCGGACGGCACCCCCGGCCCCTCGCTCTACTGCGCGGTGATCGTCAAGCGCGTCGATGCCGGCACCCGGGCCAAGACCAGCATCAACGAGCTGCTGCGCGACTGAAGCACTGCTAAACGGCGATGTTGTCGATGAGCCGCGTGCGGCCGAGATAGGCCGCCGCGAGCACCCGGGCCGGGCCATCCACCCGGTCGAGGGGTGCGAGCGACTCCGCGTCGTTCACCGAGAGGTACTGCACCGGGCCGAAGCCCGCGGCCTCCAGCGCCGCACGGCCCTCCGCCAGCGCGGGCGCGGTCTCGGCCCCGCCGCGCACCGCCTCGGCGACGCGGGTGAGCACCGCGTGCAGCTGCGGCGCCACGGCACGCTCCTCCGCCGAGAGGTACTGGTTGCGCGAGGACAGCGCGAGCCCGTCCGCTTCCCGCACGGTCGCCACGCCCTCGATCACCACCGGGATGTCGAGGTCGCGCACGAAGCGGCGGATCACCTGGAGTTGCTGGTAATCCTTCTCGCCGAACAGCGCCCGGTTGGGCAGGGCCTGCAGCAGCAGCTTCGTCACCACCGTCGCCACGCCCGCGAAATGGCCGGGCCGCAGGGGGCCGCACAGACCATCGGTCAATCCTGCGACGCTCACCGTCGTGGAAAAGCCCGGCGGGTACATGGTGGACACGTCCGGCAGGTAGGCTGCATCCGCGCCCTCCTGCGCCAGCAGCGCCAGGTCCCGCTCGGTGTCGCGCGGATATCGCGAAAAATCCTCGGCCGGGCCGAATTGCGTCGGGTTGACGAAGATGCTCACCACCACCCGCGCGCAGGTGCGGCGGGCCTGCCGCACCAGCATCAGGTGGCCCTCGTGCAGGGCCCCCATCGTCGGCACGAGCCCGACGCTCTCCCGATCCTCGCGCCACGCGCCGACCTGCGCACGCAGCGTCGGCAGGTCCGTCAGGCGCGCGACGGGGGAGGGGGGTTGGGTCGACATCGGACGGCTCCAGGCACCGGACTCGCCGCGACCCTAAGCATCATTCGCCGAAGTGGTCACCGGTTCGGCGGTGAGAATGATGCGAAAGGAGGCGCTCGGGAAGCATGGCCCCGAGCGCTGCCTCCAGAGTCGGCGAACGCGATGGCGCCACCTCCCGACTCACCGGCAGACCCGCAGCCGCCGGCCGTAGGGATCGTCCGTCCCGAGCGGCGGCGTGAAGCCGTACTTGCTCGGCTTGCCGAGCCCGTAGGCCGAGCCGACGTAGCTCGGATCGTCGAGGGCGTTCGTCGGCACCCGGCCGTAGCCGGGCGGACAGACCGGGGGCGGAAGGGGAGGGGGTGGGGGAGGGGGCCGCACCACCTCGTCGCTGCGGGGAAAGTAGCGGATGACTGGATTGTAAGCCGGCTCAAGAAGATCTGCCGCCAGGGCGGACGGCGCCGAGAGCAGCAGCCACAGCAGGGCTGCGCCGCGGGGCGTTGCCCCGCACCCCACGGGGCTCCGCCCTCGACCCGCCGGGGTCGTCGACCCCGGACCCTGCTGTCGTCTATCCCGCCGCACGATCCCGCCACGCCTGAGAATCGGGCAATACTCTGCGGCCGGATGGTTAACGCTTCATCCCGTCACGGCCCCGGTGCGGGCGCCCAGCACGGCCACGAGGTCCGCGGGCGCCAGCAGGATCTGCAGCCCGCGCTGTCCGCCATTGACGAAAACCTGTGCGTGCCCGAGCGCGTCGGCCTCGACCAGCGTCGACACGGCGCGCTTCTGGCCGAGCGGCGAGATGCCGCCGACATGATATCCCGTCAGGCGCTCGGCCTCGGCCGGCCGCATCATGGCGGCCGTCTTGCCGCCGAAGGCCACCGCCAGCTTCTTCAGCGACACCTCGCGGTCGGAGGGCACCAGCACGCAGACCGGCTTGCCGTCCACCTGCGCCATCAGCGTCTTCAGCAACCGCCCGGGCGGAACGCCGAGCGCCTCCGCGGCCTGGAGCCCGATGCGCTCCGCGCCGGGATCGTACGCGTAGGCATGCACGCTGTGGGCGATGCCGGCCTTGGCGAGGACGAGGGTGGCACGGGTGGTCTTCGACATCAGCGATTGGGATCAGGCCGGGAAGGTGCGGGTGACGAGCCGCCCGACTTCGGCGTGAAGGGCGTTGCGGGCCTCCGGCGAGCCGGGCGACTGCGTGAGATAGACGCCCGCGATGAGCGGCGCACTGTTTTGCCGGCGAATGATCGCCACGACGTTGGCCGTGCCGTTCTCGCCGGTCCCGGTCTTGTCGCCGACCTGCCACTCCGCCGGCAGCCCGGCGCGCAGGCGCTTGGCACCGGTCGGGCTATCCGTCATCCAGCCGAGGAGCCGCGCGCGGCTCGCGGGCGAGAGGGCCGGCCCCAGCAGGATGCGCTCCAGGAGGCCGGTGATCGCCGCGGGCGTCGTGGTGTCCCGCGGGTCGCCCGGGATCGCGGTATTGAGGGTCGGCTCCGTGCGGTCGAGCCGCGTGACCGTATCGCCTTCGGAGCGCACGTAGGCGGTGAAACCCTCCGGCCCGCCGAGCGCCTGCAGCAGCAGGTTGCCGGCGGTGTTGTCGCTCCACACCACCGCGGCGGCGCAAGCCTCGCCGAGGCTCATCGATCCCCCGGCCACGTGCTTGGCCGCCACGGGCGCGTAGGTGTCGAGGTCGGCGGGGCCGAAGGCCATGCGCCGTTCCAGCCGCTCCTCGCCCCGGTCCACCCGCGCCAGCACGGCGGCGGCGGCCACGGCCTTGAAGGTGCTGCACAGCGCGAAGCGCTCGTCCGCCCGGTAGGACAGGACCCGGCCGGTGCCGGTGTCGCGCACGCAGACGCCGAGGCGTCCGCCCTCCTGCCGCTCCAGGGCGGCAAGCCGCGCCACGGCCTCCTCCGGACCCTCCGCCGCGACGGCGCGGCAGGCGGCCAGCGCGGTGCCGACCAGCATCGCACGGCGGGTAAATTGCATCATGAGCACGCTCCGGTTGTGATTCCGGGCGCGGACGATCGTGGAGAACCTTGGCCCTTTCGGGCTGCCCTCGTGACGGAACCGGGGCGCGGCCTCAGCGCGCGGCCCCGTCCAGGGCGGCGAGGGGATCGGCCGCTGTGGGCTGCGGCGCGGGCGTGTGGCGGGCGAGCGCCTGGGCGAGACGGCGCAGGTCCGGCACCGGGGCCTCGCCCTCGCCGAAAAGCGCCCGGTCGAGGGCGCGAAGGCCGGGGGCCGTGTGCGGATCGCCGCGCCAATGGGCCGCGAGCGCCGGATCGGCCCCGGCGAGGTGAGTCCGGAAGGCGGCGGCATTGCTCCGTCGCGCGGCCCGCGCCAGCCGGCGCAGCAGCGCCTCGCGCGGACCGGGCGCCCGCCCGGCGCGCCCGAACGCCACGAGCCCGAGCGCGAAGGCGCCCATCCCGGCGAGCGCGGCCAGCCAGGGGGAGCCCGGAGGCGGGGCATCGGCCTCGTCGGGCTCGGCCTTGGCGCGGCTGCCGACGATGCGAGCTGGAATCTCCGCCTCGCGCATCGTGCGCGTCACGGTGTCGAACCACGGCACCGTGATGGCCGAGAGGGTCACCGGCTCGGCCACGCCGGGCCGCACGTCCCACTGGTAGGTCGCCCGGCTCACCGGCCCGGACGGGGTGATGGTGGTCTGCCGGTCGATCGGGCCGGCGAAGGTGAGCACGCCGCGGGTGCGCATGATCGGGCGGGGCGGCAGGCCGTCGCCGGTCAGGCCCTTGGCCTCGATGGTGACGGTGCGGCGGGCGGATTCGCCGACCCGCAGGGTCTCGGGCTCGGGAGACCAAATATCCGTCACCGTCACGGACGAGGCCGGCAGCCACCACGGCTCCTTGACGTCCGGCCCGCCGGGCCCGGTCCAGGCCTTCACCTCCACCGGCACGGGGCTGGAGCGCACGTCGACGACGCGCCGTCCGCCCCCGTCCACCACGGTCAGGCGGTGCACGAAGGGATCGATGGTGAGGCGCCCGGCCGCCTGGGGAAACACCGCCACCACCCGTTCGAAGCCGCGCGCCTCCTGGCCATCGACGCTGGTCTTGAACCAGCGGTCGCGGCCGAGCTGCGTCCAGCTGAAATTCTGCAGCGGCGGCTGGCGCAGTTCCTCCAGGGTGATCTGCGTCCGGTAGGTTCCCCGGATGCGCAGCAGGATCATCTCGCGCGGATACGGCACGGCGTTGCCGCCGACCTCCGGCGTGACGGTGAGGGTGAGGTCGCCCTCGTCGAGGGCGAGGGCCGTCCCCGGGAGAAGGAGCAGCGCCGCGAGGGCCATGAGGTGCACCCGCCGCCGGCAGACCCGCGGGATCCCCTCTCCCGTGCGGGAGAGGGGTAGGGGTGAGGGTCCAGGTGGAGCCATTGAGACCCTGGAAGCGTCGTGAGGGGAGCGGAACAGGTCAGGACTAGCCATCAGCCTCAGTGCTGGTAGCGGCAGCGTTCCGGGTCCTTGCTGCTCCCTCCCGGGACCCTCACCCCTGCCCCTCTCCCGCACGGGAGAGGGGACCTCCGTCCTGCGCCTCATCCGAACATCCGATCGTCTCACCACGGGTTGCTCCCCGGCTGAACGGCGGTGCCGGCCTCCTTGCGGCGCAGGTGCTCGGCCTCGATCCGGCGCTTGAGGAAGCGGCCGGGATCGTCCGTCATGGTGGCGAGCCAGTGCCGGTCGGCGCGGATCTCCTTGGCCTCGAAGCTTTTGGAGATCCGGCGCGCCTCGCGCTCGTAGGCCTGAGTGGCCGCCGCGATGCCGCCGCCGCTGCGCCCGCCGCCCTCCGCGTCGCTCGCCGAGCCGCGCGCCTGCCCCCGGCCGGGATCGATGGAGCGCTGCTCGGCCTTGCCGGTGCGCGAGGCCTTCGAGGTGCCGGGGGCATCGGAGGCCGACGACGCCTCCAGGCTGCCGGCGAGGCCCTCGCCGAAGGAGGCGATGCCCGGGTCGTTCGGGTCGGCGCTGGCCTTGGGGTTGTAGCGGGTGGTCTGGTCGGCCCGGGCGTTGGCCTCGCCGGCCGCGGTGCCGCCGAGCGTCAGCGCCTCGTCGAGGAGGCGGGCGACGAGGTCGCGGTTCGCCCGCGCATCCTCGTTACCGGGATCGCGCGCCAGCACGGCCTCGTAGGCCGCGAGCGCGCCCGTGAGGTCGCCGGCCCGGGCGAGCGCGTTGCCGCGGTTGTAGGCGGCGGCCCGGCCCTTCGCCTCCCCGAAGGCGGCGGCGGCCTCCGCGTAGCGGCCCGCGGCGTAGAGCGCGGTGCCGCGCCAGCCCGGATCGTCGGAGACCTGCGCGGCGGGGCCGGGCAGGCCCACCGCGAGGAGCGCCCGCCCGACCGTGGCGCGCGGCACCGCCAGGACGCAGAGGCCGAGGAGCGCGAGCCCGGCGGCGAGCGATCCCGCGCCGGGGCGCGGGAGGCGCCAGGACGGCGGCGCCGGCAGGAGAGACCGGGCGCCCGGCATCAGGCGGGCCTCCGAAACAGCAGCAGGGCCGGCAGCAGGGCGAGCAGCACCAGCCAGCGCCCGACATCCTGCCACGCCAGCACCGCGTAGCTGCCGGCCGCGAGGTGGCCGGCGCCGGTCTCGGCCACCGCCGCGAGCACGGGGGAGGGGGCGTCAATCTCGCCCGCCGCGCCGCCGCCCGTGCGCGCCAGCCGGTCGAGGGCGGCGCGGTCGCCCCGCGGCGCCTCCGCCGGCAGGGCAGGCGTGGGGATCGCCAGGGTGTGGAGCCGGTGCCCGTCGCCCGCGAGCCCCGCCGCCTCCCGCCGCGCCGGATCGTCGATGCCCCCGCCGTCCGAGAGCAGCACCACGTCGGCCGCCACCGCGCCCATCTCGGCCAGGATCCGGCGGGCGAGCGCGAGCCCGCGGGCCGGGCTGCTGCCGCGGTCCGGCACCGTCGCGCCGTCGAGGGCGAACAGCACCGTGCCGAGGGCGTCCCGGTCGGTGGTGGGCGTCGCCGCCACGTAGGCGTCGCCGCTGTAGACCACGAGGGCGACCTGCCGGGTGCCCGCCGCCTCGGCGACGCTCTGGGCGACGCCCCGCGTCTCGTCGAGCCGCCCGCCCTCGGCGACGGAGCGCGACAGGTCCATCACCAGGATCGTGGCGTCGAGGGTGCGGAAGCTCGCCGCGTCGCTGCGCTCGAAGGCCGGCCCGGCGAGCGCAAGCGCCAAAACAGCCGCCGCGGCCACGAGGGCGCCCTGGGCCTGCCGCCGCCCGGGCAGCACGGCGCCGCGGGCCTTGAGGCTCGCGAGCAGGCGCGGCTCCACCGCCCGCGGCCAGTCGCCGAGCGGCGCGGCCCGGAAGACCGCCCGCCACGCCACGAGCGCGATGACCGGGAGCGCGAGCAGCCACCACGGGCGAAGGAGCGTGACGGCCTCGATCATGCCGTGCGCCTCGCCACGATCAGCGCCAGGGCGGTGAGGAGGGCGAGCCCGCCCGGCCAGGGCCAGAGGTCGCGGCGCAGCGGCACCGGCGGCGCCTTGGCGCGGCCGCCCTCGATCGCGTCGATGGATTCGGCCACCGCGGCGAGGTCGTCGGTGGTGCGCACGCGGAAGAAGCGTCCGCCGCTCGTCTCGGCCACGTCGCGCAGCGCCTCCGCGTCGACCACGTCCGGGTCGCCCTGGACGTCGGCGGTGTCGCGCGGCCCGAGCGCGATGGTGTGGACCTTGATGCCGAGGTCCCGGGCCAGCACCGCCACGTCGTGCGGCGTGGTCTGGCCGGCATTGTTGGCGCCGTCCGAGAGCAGCACCACCACCTTCTCGCGGGCCTGCGCGGCGTCGAGGCGCTTGAGCGCGAGGCCGAGCCCGTCGCCGATCCCGGTGGAGCGGCCGACGAGGCCGATCTGCGCCTCCTCCAGGGCGTGCGCCACCGCGGCGGTGTCGAAGGTGAGCGCCGCCGCCACGTCCGCCTGATCGGCGAAGATCACGAGGCCGATGCGGTCGCCGGCCCGGCGCCGGATGAAGTCCGCCCCGACGCGCTTCACGGCGGAGAGCCGGGCGACGTTGCGGCCGTCGAGCGAAAAGTCGATCCGCTCCATGCTGCCGGACAGATCGAGCGCCAGCATGATCTCGCGGCCCGAAGCCGGCAGCGCCGCGGCCGGGAGCACGAGGCGGGGCCCCGCGAGCGCTGTCACGAGGCAGATCCAGAGCAGCCAGCCGAGAAGGGTGCGGCGGCGGGCGCGCGCCGCCAGCGCCTCGGCCCGCCCCACGCCCGCGACCAGCGTGCCCGGTACCACCAGCGCGCCGCTGCCGCCCGCGCGCTCCGGCGGCAGGAACCGGCGCGCGAGCAGCGGCAGCGGCAGCAGCAGCAGCGCGAGCGGCGCCGCCAGATCGAACCCTGAGAGGCCGAGCGCGCCCATGGTCAGGTCCTGACCCGCGCGAGGAGCCGGACGAGCCCGGCATCGATCGCCTCGGTGTCGGACACGGACCGCGCGTAGAGGTCGCGGGTGAGCGCCCGGCCCGGCCCGGCGGTGAAGAAGTCGGTGGCCAACAGCCGGTCGAGGGAGGCGGCCCGGTCGGCGCCCTCGGCCCCGAGGGTGCGGGCGAGGCGCGCGACGAGGCGGGCCTGTGCCAGGAGCCGGGCGGCCGGGTCGAGGCCGCGCGAGGCGGCGAGATCGGCGAGTGCCGCACGGCGCACCGAGACGCGGCGGCGCGCGAGCCGGCCGCGCAGGACGAGGATCAGGGCCGCGAGCAGGAGGCCGAGCCCGATCGCCGCCAGCACGTCGAGGCGCAAGGATCCCGGATCGGGCGGCGGGTGCAGGCCGCGCAGGTCCGCGAGCGCCGCCTGGGCGGCCGGCGTGAGCGCGCCCTCACAGCACGGCATCGAGCCGCTCCATCAGGGGTGCGAAGGACTCAGGGCCCCCCTCGCTGTCGAGGCGCACGCCCTCCAGCCCCACCCGCGCCCAGCGGGCGAGCCGGTCGTCGGCGGGCGGCTTGCGGCGTACCTGCGCGGTGCCGCGCCGGCCCTCCGGCGTCGCGAAGGGGTAGAGCCCGGGCGGCGGCTCGCGCTCGAAGGCATCGCTCACCAGGATCAGGCTCAGCGACACCCGCTCGGCCAGCGCCGTCAGCGCCGCCTCGAACCCCTCGCCCGGCTGGTCGAGGGCGCTCGCGATCACGAGATGGCCGCCGGCGGGCAGCAGCGCCCGGGCGCGCTCCAGCGCGGGGGTGAGGGGCGGATCGGCCCCGAGCGGCGCCGCGAGGGCGAGCGCGTGGGCGCGGGCGAGCGCCCCCGCCATCGCCCCCATGCCGCGCCCGCCGCCGGTGGGCCGCAGCGCGATCGGTTCCGGGGAGGCGGCGGCCACGACGAGGCCGATGCGCCCGCCATCCCCGACGATGCGCCAGCCGAGCAGAGCCAGGGCCTCGGCGGCGGCGACCGAGCGGAGCGCCCGGCGGGTGCCGAACAGCATCGAGGGCCGGAAATCCGCCAGCAGCACCACGGCCCGGTCGCGCTCCTCGTGGTGGGTGCGCACGTGGAGCGTGCCGGTGCGCGCGGTGGCGTTGCGGTCGATGTGGCGCACATCGTCGCCCTCGGCCCAGGGCCGCACGTCGTCGGGCTCCGAGCCGCGCCCGCGCCGCCGCGTGACGATGCCGCCGGGCAGGCCGACGAAGCTGCGCGAGGCGAGCCCCGCCCCCCGCCGGGCGAGGTGGCGCAGGCCCATCAGCGCCCCGGCGTCGAGCCCGACGCCGGGCGCGGCGAGCGGATCGCCCTCGGGGAGGTCGGCGGGATCCCTGGACGGAGCGGGGCGGGCCACGGCGCGGCTCAGAGGGGCCGGACCCGTTCGAGCAGGCCGGCGACGAGGTGGCGCGCGGTCCGCCCCTCGGCGGCGGCCCGCCACGTGACGGCGAGGCGGTGCGAGAGGGCGTCGGCCGCCAGCGCCGTCACGTCCTCCGGCACCACGTGGTCGCGCCCGTGCAGGTAGGCCCGCGCCTTGCCGGCCAGCATCAGGGCCAGCGTGCCGCGCGGCGAGACCGGGTGCTCGATCGCGGCCCGCAGATCCGGCGCCGTGGTGTCGTTGCGGGTGCCCGCCACGAGGCGCACGAGGTAGTCCTTGAGGGCCGGCGAGACGTAGGTCCGCAGCGCCGCGGCCCGGGCGGCCCGCAGGTCCTCGGCGGTGAGCCGCAGCGGCATCGGGGCGGTGTCGGCGTTCATCTCGCCCTCCACGAGGTCGAGGATGCGCCGCTCGGAGGCCTCGTCGGGCATCTCCACCACGACGTGGAGCAGGAAGCGGTCGAGCTGCGCCTCCGGCAGCGGATAGGTGCCCGCGTGCTCGATCGGGTTCTGGGTCGCCACCACCATGAACGGGTCGGGCAGGGGGTGGGTGGTGCCGGCGATCGTCACCTGATGCTCGGCCATGGCTTCGAGCAGGGCCGACTGCACCTTCGGCGGGGCGCGGTTGATCTCGTCGACGAGCACCAGCGAGTGGAAGAGCGGGCCGGCCAGGAACTCGAACCGCCCGCCGTCCGGCCGCCAGACCGTGGTGCCGGTGAGATCGGCGGGCATCAGGTCGGGGGTGCACTGCACGCGCGCGAAGCCCGTATGGAGCCCGTCCGCGAGCCGCTTCACCGCCCGGGTCTTGGCGAGGCCCGGCGCGCCCTCGATGAGCAGGTGGCCGCCCGTGAGCAGGCCGATCAGCAGCCGCTCCACGAGGCCGTCGCAGCCGATCAGCCCCTCGGCCAGCCCGTCGCGCAGCCGCAGCACCCGGGCGCGCAGCGCGTCGTCGGGCACCGCCGCCGCCGTCGACGGCTCGGCGAGATCCGCCGTTCTCATCGCGCCGGGATCCTTGGCCCTGTCGGCCGTGCGCACCACGCCATCGTCCGCGTCTCCTCGGGCGGGTTCTTCTAGATGTCCCGCGTCCGGGGGATGTGGCCGCAGCTTGAAACGAGCGTCAATCCCAACAGGGGTCCAACGGGAGAATCGCCCGGACGGCGAGCGGGGCACGAGACCTCTGCCGGTGCGGAAAGCCCTGTGCCGGGTAGGAGAGGGGTTCCCACGCCTCACTTTAGAACGGAGCGGAAGCTTCTGACACAACGCGTTCTCCCGAGTGCCGGAAGACAAGGCGTGGATAGGCAGGCGCGTTCGTCGGAGTGATCCTGCCTGCCGGTGCCGACGATGCCGACGCAGGCGATGCGGCGGCCACTCATCCGTGCGCGGCTACGCAAATTTATTTTGCCGGCGAATTGACATCGTTGACGGTCCGATCGTGCGACAGAGTGCCCGTGGCTCTGCTCAACCCGGAGCTGACATCGGCATCCCTTGCGTGACGCCAGCAGCCTTCCGCCACGTTCACGCAGCCCAGCTCACGACGAGATAGCGGGCGACGAGGTGGAGGCACCCTCCGCCGGACCGGAAGGCCGCACTCCGCAGGGTGGCCGCCAGAGGCCGTCAGCAGGAGGACGCGCCCGCGCATCGGCATCCGCCCGGTGGCCCACCGGGTCTTGTCGAGATCGTCGGGGGACATGACGTCGTAGAGGGCCACTCTGAGCGTCAGGCGCAGCGCGCCGCGGGCTCGGAGCCGGCGGCGCCCGGGGCCGGCCGCTGCGCCAGCAGGCGCCGGATGCGGTCGGCGACGTGGCCGGGCTCGTAGGGCTTGTCCATGAGCGGCCCGGTCTCGCACAGGTCGGCGGCGATCTCGGCGGAGCGGGCCGCGCCGGAGGTGAGGATCACGGGGATGCCCGGATGGTGGGCGCGCACCCACTGGGCGAGGCCGAAGCCGTCCATCGAGCCCTTGGGCATCTCGACGTCGGAAAAAACCATGTCGATGCGCAGGTCCGGGGTATCGAGGATCGCCATCGCCTCGTCGGCCTGCGAGGCTTCGAGCACCCGGTAGCCGCAATCGCGCAGGTAATCGGCGATGACGAGACGGATCAGCACCTCGTCCTCGACGACGAGGATCGTGCGGTCTTCGGCGTCGGGCGAGGGCGTGCTCATGCTGCAGGCCAACGAGCGGGTGCGGCCGAGGTTCCGTTCGGTCAGGCGGCCAGGCCGCCCTCCCGCGCCTTCGCGGCCTTCGCCAGGGCCTCCTGGCGGCGGCCGAGCCAGAGGGCATTGAGGAGCCACGCGACGGAGAGCGGCACCGCCACGACCGGCAGCGCGGTGGGACCGAGGCCGAGGAATCCGGCGAGCGCGTAGGACCACGCGCCGACCTGGTCGCCGAGGCGGTACATCACCGTGTCGATGAAGCTCTTGGCCTTGTAGCGGTCCTCCCGCGGCAGCACCGTAAACAGCACCTCGCGCACCGGCCGCGCGATGGCGAAGTTGCCGGCCCGGCGCAGCACCCCGAACACCACCACGGCCGCGATGGTCGGCGTGGCCGCGAGCAGCCCGAAGCCGAGCACGCTCACGAGCGGCAGGATCGCCAGCGTGAGGCCGACCCCGAGGCTGCGCACGATCCGCCCGGTGAGGAAGAGCTGCACCCCGAGCGTCAGCACGTTCACCGCGAGATCGACGCTGGCGAAGAACGCCGTCTGGGCGCCCCGGTCGGGGAAGCTGCGCTTGGCGATCGCCGCCTGCTCGAAGTACAGGAAGGTCGAGGTGATGGAGAAAAGCACCAGGAAGAGGCTGATGCCGAGAAGGTAGGGCGACCGCAGGGTCCGGGTGATGCCCGCGACCATGCTGCCGCCGATCGCCTCCGTGCTCGCCCCCGGCTCGCGCCGCAGCGCGTCCGAGAGCCGGGCGAGGCCGCGCATGCTGAACACCGCGACCTCCAGCAGGAGGGCCGCCGCGATGAGGAGCAAGGCGGTCGGGACGCTCCGCGCCAGCACCGCCGTGAAGGCCGAGCCGGTGATGGCCCCGAGCGTCGCGCCCGCCGCGATGAAGCCGAACAGCCGCTTGCCCTGCTCGGTGTCGAACACGTCGACGATGGTGGCCCAGAAGATCGACACCACGAACAGGTTGAAGATCGAGAGCCAGACGAAGAAGACCCGCCCGATCCACACGGTCTGCTCGCCCTCCGAGAGCGCGATGGCGCCCGCGAACAGCAGGATGTTGGCCGAGAAGAAGCGGTAGGTGAGGGGCACGAAGCGGGCGCGCGGCAGGGTGCGCACCAGCCAGCCGAACGGCAGGTTGATGAGCAGCATGCCGACGAGCGTGGCGGTGAACAGCCAGGGCAGGTTCTCCAGCCCGCCCGCGAGGCCCATCTGGTCGCGGATCGGCCGCATCACGTAGTACGCGGACAGGATCGAGAAGATGTAGAGCCAGGACCAGCCGAGCGCCGGCACCTCCTCGGGCCGCACGTCGATCAGGCGCCGCAGCCAGGCCGGGACCCGCAGCCCGGCCTCCCGCGCGGCCGGAATGGCCTCACTCTCGCTCATCCGCCACTCCTCGCGCCCGCAACCCCGGCGCCCGCAACCGGGACGTGCGCTGTGCTTGGCGGAGGCGCGCGCCGCCCGCAAGACGCGCGGATCGGCCGTCCGATCACCGTCCCGCGACCGCTACTCGACGAAGACCTCGTCGCGGCTCCGGCGGATCGCCGGCAGCAGGGCGACGACGAGCAGCATCACCGCGACCAGCAGGAGGCCCGCGGAGATCGGCCGCTCGATGAAGGTGGTCATCTCCCCGCGCGAGATGATGAGCGCCCGGCGCAGGTTCTCCTCCATCAGCTTGCCGAGCACGAAGCCGAGCAGGAGCGGGGCGGGCTCGAAGTCGAGCCGGATCAGCGCGTACCCCACCGCGCCGAACAGGCCGATGAACAGGATGTCGGTCGGCAGCGAGTTGATGGAGTAGATGCCGACGCAGCAGAGCAGCAGGATCGCCGGGAACATCAGCCGGTAGGGCACCTTCAGGAGCCGCACCCAGAGCCCGATCAGCGGCAGGTTGATGACGAGCAGCATGACGTTGCCGACCCACATCGAGGCGATCATGCCCCAGAACAGGCCGGCGTTCTTGGTCATCACCTGCGGCCCCGGCACGATGCCGTGGATCGTCATGGCGCCCACCATCAGCGCCATGACGGCGTTCGGCGGGATGCCGAGGGTGAGGAGCGGGATGAACGAGGTCTGCGCCCCGGCATTGTTGGCGCTCTCCGGCCCCGCCACGCCCTCGATCGCGCCGGTGCCGAAGCGGCGCGGGTCGCGCGCCAGCCGCTTCTCCAGCGTGTAGGAGGCGAAGGGGCCGAGGACCGCGCCGTTGCCCGGCAGGATGCCGAGCACCGCGCCGATCACCGTGCCGCGCAGGATCGGCAGGCCCGACTGGCGCAGGTCGTCCCGGCCCGGCAGCAGCCGCCCGATCTTCTGCCGGACCACGTCCCGGGCCTCGGTGTGGTCGAGGTTGCGCAGGATCTCGGCGATGCCGAACAGCCCCATCGCCAGCACCGGGAAGTCGATCCCGTCGGAGAGGAACGGCAGCCCGAAGGTCATGCGCTCCTGGCCGGTCTCCAGGTCGGCGCCCACCGTCGAGAGCAGGATGCCGAGCAGGATCATCGCCACGGCCTTGAGGATCGAGCCGCGGGCGAGGACCACCGCGAAGACGAGGCCCATGACCATGAGCGAGAAATATTCCGCCGGCCCGAACACCAGGGCGAGGCGGGTGAGCGGCGCGCCCAGAGCCGCGATCAGCACGGTGGCGACGCAGCCCGCCACGAAGGAGCCGATCGCCGCGATCCCGAGCGCCACCCCGGCGCGGCCCTGGCGGGCCATCTGGTGGCCGTCGAGCGTGGTGACCACGGAGGTCGCCTCGCCCGGGATGTTGACGAGGATCGCCGTGGTGGAGCCGCCGTACTGCGCCCCGTAATAGATGCCCGCCAGCATGATGAGCGCGCCGGTGGGGTCGAACTTGAAGGTGATGGGCAGGAGCATCGCGATCGTCGCGACCGGTCCCACCCCCGGCAGGACCCCGATCAGGGTGCCGACGAGGCAGCCGACGAAGCAGAGCACGACGTTCATCGGCAGCGGCACGGGGCCGAGGCCCGGCACCTCCACGGGCACGACCTGCAGGACGGTGCCGAAGCCGAGAGCGAGGTTGGCGAGAAGATCACCCATCAGGCGCCCCCGGAATGGCCGGCGACGTCGATGCGGGCGGTCGACCGGCGCGGCCCGATGAGGAGCAGCGCGACGGCGATTCCGGCCAGCAGCCCGGCGGTGGCGCGCAGGCGCCCGTCCTGCGACCAGCCGGCCGGAAAAAGGGCCGCGTAGGCCTCCGGGAACATCGGGATCGGCAGGTTGAGGAGGTCGCCGAACAGCAGCATGGCGAAGGCGGTGAGGCCGAGCCCGAGGGCGAGGTTCTCGCGCAGCCGCGCCTCCGGCGAGGCGAAGCCGCCGATCAGCACGGTGAGCGGGCCGGCGCCGAGCAGGCCGAGCCCCGGGGTGGTGATCCCGCCGAGCGGAAAGGGCCGGATCGTGAGCGCGAAGGTGGCGATCGCGAGCAGGATCACCACGGGGCCGCGCAAGGAGAACCGTTCGAGCGGGTGGCCGCTGCGCACGAGGCCCACGCCCACGAGGGCGAGGCCGCTCAGGCCGAGGCCGATTGCCAGCGCGCGCGGCACCATGCCCGGCCCCATGCTGCGCAGGGTGCCGTGGCTCAGGTCGCGGGTGAGGTAGAGCGCGAGCGCCGCCAGCCCGACGAGGAGCAGGCCGCCCACGAGGCTGCGCGGACCGCGGATCGGCCCGCGCGTAGCGGTGTCGGAACTGGCCGGCATGGCGGGTCCTCCCTGGCTGTCGGGCCGATGGTTCCGGATCCCGCCTTGCCGACGTTTGTGCACGATGGCTCGGCGAACGATCAAGCGGGTCCGCCGTCCTCGTCTCGCCATGCCCCTGGGTTTCTGCCTAGAATGCGGCACCGGTAACAGGCCACGGACAGGATGGCCGGCCGAGGGAGGGCTCTTGGATGACGTTCGGTCTGTCACGACGTGCGCTGCTCGGCGCCGCCGCGCTCGCACCCCTGGGAAGCCGCCTTCCGCGCGCCCAGCAGGGCTACCCGACGCGGCCGATCCGCTGGGTGGTCGGCTACCCGCCGGGTGGAACCACCGACGTCCTGGCCCGCCTCATCGCCGAGCCGCTGAGCCGCCGCCTCGGCCAGCAGGTCTACATCGAGAACCGGCCCGGGGCCGGCAACAACATCGGCACCGACGCCGTGGTGAAGGCCGATCCGGACGGCTACACGATCCTGCTCGTCAACCCGGCGAACGGCATCAACGCGACGCTCTACAAGAAGCTGAACTTCAACTTCGTGGAGGACATCGCCCCCGTGGCGGGCATCACGCGCTCGCCCAACATCATGGAGGTGACGCCGAGCCTGCCGGTGAAGACGGTCGCGGAGTTCATCGCCTACTGCAAGGCCAATCCCGGCAAGGTGAACATGGCCTCCTCGGGCTTGGGCACCTCGGTGCACATGTCGGGCGAGCTGTTCAAGAAGATGACCGGCGTCGACATGGTGCACGTGCCCTATCGCGGGGCGGGCCCCGCGCTGACCGACATGCTCTCGGGGCAGGCCCACGTGCTGTTCGACAACCTGCCCTCCTCGATCGAGCACGTCCGCGCGGGCGGCCTGCGGGCGCTGGCCGTCACCACGGCCGAGCGCTCCCCGGCGCTGCCCGACGTGCCGACGGTCGCCGAGACCGTGCCGGGCTACGAGGCGAGCGCGTGGTTCGGGGTCGGGGCGCCCAAACGCACCCCGCCCGAACTGATCGCGCGCCTGAACCGGGAGATCAACGAGGTCCTGTCCGACCCGGAGACCGGCAAGAAGCTCGCCAACCTCGGCGGCACGCCGCTGCGCCTCACGCCCGAGGAGTTCGGCAAGGTGATCGTCGACGAGACCGAGAAGTGGAAGAAGGTGGTCGAGTTCTCGGGCGCGAAGCTCGATTGATCCGTCCCGTGACGGGCAAGCCCGTCACGGCGACAGTCCGAAGGCCTTGCGCGCCTCGGGCGCCGTGACGTCGAGCCCGAAGCCGGGGCTGCCCATGGCGAAGCGGCGCGCGGCGTCGAGCGGTCCGACCACCACCGGATCGAAGCCGGCGTCGCGCACCAGCCCCTCCGCCACCGCGACCGCCTGCGGGTCGTCGCCCGCGAGCGGCACCGCCATGCGGGCGCCCTCACGGTGGGCGTTCTTCTGGAAGACCCGGTAATTGGCCGCGTTGAACGCCCGCACGAGGCGCGCTCCGGGCAGGTACTTGGCCGAGACCGCGCCGATGCCGGCGGCCTCCGCCTCCGCCGCGAGGTCGCCGTCGCGGGCCTTCGTGGCGTTGCCGGCATCGAGCACGATCTTGCCCTTGAGCGCGGCGGCGTGCTCGCGCCCGATCTCCGGATAGGCCTTGTAGGGGACCGCGATCAGCACCGCCTCGCCGAAGGCCAGCGCCTCGGCGACGCGGCCGGCCTTGGCGAGGGGGCCCAGCCCCGCGACGAGCCCGGCGAGTTCTTCCGGGTGGCGCGAGGCGAACAGCACCGGGTGCCCGGCCTTCACCCACAGCCCCCCGAGGGTGCTGCCGATGTTGCCCGCCCCAATCACCCCCACCGGAATCTTGCCCGAGGGTTGGGCGCGGGCGGGCAGCGCGAGGGCGGCGCCGGCCACCAGCAGGGTGCGGCGGGTGAGATCAGAGGCCATCGATCCATTCCTCCATCTTGCGGCGTTGCGCGGCGTCGGGCAGGCGCCCGCGGGCGGCGCCCAGGTTGTCCTCCACGTAGCGGCGCTGGGCCATGCCGGGGACCGGACAGGTCACGGCCTCGTGCGAGAGGACGTATTTCAGGAAGAATTGCGGCCAGGTCGCGCAGTCGAACTCCGCCGCGAAGGGAGGCAGGTCCTTGCCCTTCACGAGGTTGAACAGGCGCTCGCGCCCGAACGGCACGTTGACCATCACAGCCGTGCCGCGGTCGCGGGCGAGCGGCAGGATGCGCGCCGCCGCTTCGCGCGCGTCGAGGGCGTAGTTGACCTGGATGACGTCGAGGCGCTCGCGCCGCATCAGGTCCTCGAGGTCGCCGTACTGGCGCTCGACCCAGGTGGTGGCGCCGAGGTAGCGGATCCGCCCGGCCTCCTTCAGGGCCTTGAGCGCGGCGAGCTGCGTGTCCGTGTCGATGAGGTTGTGGACCGCGATCAGGTCGATGCGGTCGGTGCGCAGGCGGCGGAAGGACTGCGCGATCTGCGCCTGCCCGGCCTCCCGCCCCTGCGCCGCCACCTTGGTGCAGAGAAAAACCCGCTTGCGCAGGTCGCCCTCGGCCATGATCGCGCCCGTCACCTCCTCGGCGCGGCCGTAATCGGGCGCGGTGTCGATGACGCGCCCGCCGAGGTCGAGGAAGCGCACCACCGCCTCCCGCAGGGGCGCGAACCCTTCCGAGCCGGGCTCGACGTTGTAGCGGCGCGAGGTGCCGATCCCGATCACCGGCACCTGCTCGCCCGAGGACGGGATCGGGCGCTGCAGCAGGTCCTTGGAGTCGGATCCTCGGGGGTCCGGTCCTTGAGCGCGGCCGGCCAGGGGGCTCAGCGACGCGGCCGTCGCTCCGGCCAGGACGGCGCGGCGGGTCAAACTCATCGGCGGTCTCCTCCGGGTTCCGGGCAGCAGGGTCGATCTAGGGCAGTCTTCGGCGGCGAACCGGCGCTTCGCGGACAAATCTGCTTGAGGCGCTATCTCGCGCAGTGGGATCGGCGCGGCTCAACCGTGTCGGTCCACCTTCATCTGATCGATCCCGCATCGCTTGGTGACATACCGACCTTGGCGAAACACCGAACGATGCGGCGGGCCGACCGGGAGACGCGCATGACCACACCCACCGCCGTCGTCGTGGGAGTCGGAGCCGAGCTGGGCCTCGGCGCCGCCCTCTGCCGCCGCTTCGCGCGGGGCGGCCACCACGTGCTGGTCGCCGGCCGCACGGCGGCGCGCATCGAGGGGATCGCGGCCGGCATCTCGGCTTCCGGCGGGAGCGCCGAGGCGGTACCCACCGACGCGACCGTCGAGGCGGAGGTGGCGCGGCTTTTCGCCCGCGCGGCGGCGCCCGGCCCCGGACGGGAGCCCACGGACCTCGTGGCGTTCAACGCCGGCAACAACCGCCGCATCGATTTCCTCGACCTCGCGGGGGCCGAGTTCGAGGATTTTTGGCGGGTCGGCTGCCTCGCGGGCTTCCTCGTCGGCCGCGAGGCCGCGCGTCTGATGGCCCCGCGCGGGCGCGGCACGATCCTGTTCACGGGCGCCTCGGCGAGCCTGCGCGGCAAGCCCGGCTTCGCCCAGTTCGCGGCCGCCAAGGCGGGCCTGCGCATGGTGGCCCAGAGCATGGCGCGCGAGTTCGGCCCCCAGGGCCTGCACGTCGCCCACGTGGTGATCGACGGCGGCATCGCGGGCGAGCGCCAGTTCACCCGCGCCCCCGCCCTGGCCGAGGCCCGCGGCGAGGACGGGCTCCTGTCGCTCGAGGCCATCGCCGAGACCTACTGGCAGCTCCACCGCCAGCACCGCTCCGCCTGGACGCAGGAGATCGACCTGCGGCCGTTCCGGGAGCCGTTCTGACGACGGCTCAGTCGCCGCCTCCGCCCCCGTCGCCCCCGCCGTCGCCCCGGCCGCCGTCGGCGGCGCCGTCGAAGCCGGATTCGAAGGCGTCGAGGCCGTCGAAAGCGTCCGATAGCGCGGCATCGAAGCCCGCGAGATCGCCATCCCGGCAGGCGGCCTCGTCGCCGGTGCCGCCGGACCCGCCGTCGCCGCCCGCATCCCGCTGCATCCGCAGCATTCCGGCGATCTGATCGAGATGCGGGCGCAGGGCGGGCACGAGCAGGATCGCGCCGCCGAGCGCGACCGCGAGGGCGGCGGCCTGGGCCGGATCGCGGTCGAGCCACGTCGGGATGTCGGCGGCGCGCGCCATCAGGTCGGCGAGGCGCCGCCGCTCGGCCTCGCCCGCCGGCGTCGGGCGATGGCGCTCCACCGGGACGAACAGCACGCGCTCCCGGGTGGGCTCCAGAAGGCCGCGGCGCATCAGGGCGGGCCGCACCAGATCCCGGACGAAGCCCTTGAGGCCGGCGCCGTGATCGAGGCGCGCGAGCCGCACCACCTCCTGCAGCCGGCCCTGCCGGCCGCTCGCCTCGCGCACGAAGCGCATCGCGGCGGCGGCGGGGGGCGGGAGGCCGGCCTCGTCCCGCCCGGCCGCGACGAGGTTGGGAGGCCGCCGGCCCCCGAACCAGCTAGGCGGCGATGGGACGATCCGGACGTAGCCCTGCAGGATCAGCGTCATCAGGGTGAGCTTCAGCGCCTCGCGGCCCTGGGCGCCCCCGGGATCGAGGAGCACCAGGGCTTCCGCGGCGGAGAGGGGCGGGGCGGGCGGCATGGGCACGGCCTCGACGGAATTTTCGGGGAATCGGCAACCCTGCGCCCTTCATCGCGGGCTCAGGGCCGGTTAACGGTTTCCATCTTAACGAGAGAGGGCGGGATCGGCCCGCCTTCAACCGCCAGGGAGCCGCCGGCGTGCTGCGCGAGATCGTCCTCGACACCGAGACCACCGGCACGGACGCCAAGACCGACCGGCTGATCGAGATCGGCGGCATCGAGCTGCTCAACCACATCCCCACGGGCCACGAGTTCCACCGCTACATCAACCCGCAGCGGGCGGTCTCGCAGGGGGCCTTCGCGGTGCACGGGCTCTCGGACGCCTTCCTGGCCGACAAGCCGGTCTTCGCGGCGGTGCTGCCGGACTTCCTCGACTTCTGCGGCGACGCCACCCTGGTGATCCACAACGCGGCCTTCGACGTGGGCTTCCTCAACGCCGAGTACGCGCGGCTCGGCGAGCGGGCGCCGCCGTCCATCGACCTCGCGGGGGTGGTCGACACGCTGGCGCTCGCCCGCCGCAAGCATCCGGGCGCGGCCAACAACCTCGACGCGCTCTGCGCCCGCTACGGCATCGACAACACCAAGCGCGTCAAGCACGGGGCGCTCCTCGACGCGCAGATCCTGGCCGAGGTCTACATCGAGCTGCTCGGCGGCAAACAGACCACCCTCGGGCTCACCCTGGAGAGCGCGAGCCCGGTGCGGGTGGCGAGCCACGCGGCCCCCGCGGCGATCGGACCGCGGGCGGTGAGGAGCCGCCTGAGCGAGGCCGAGCGGGCCGCGCACGCGGCCTTCACGGCGAGCCTCGGCGCCTCGGCGATCTGGCGCGACTACGTCTCGGACGAGACGGCCGGCTGAGCGGCGTGAACCCCGGGGACGCGCGGGGCGTTGGGCCGGTCCCCCTGCCGGAGACCTGTCATGGCCCCGCCCAGCCACAAGCCCGAGAGAACCACCAATACCCTGCGCCCGGCGCTGTTCGGCATCGCCCTCCTGGTGCTCGCCGTCGCGCTGCTGGCCTACGCGGTCGGCTTCTTCCCGCGCTGAGCCCCCGGCAGCGCGCCACGCCGCGCCGCAGCGATCAGCGCCTCCACCTGCGCCTCGGCATGGGGGAAGCCGCGGCCGGTCTCGATCAGCGCGTCCGCCCGGCGGCGCTTCTCGGCGTCCGGCATCTGCTTGGCGAGGATCGCCGCGAAGGTCGGCTCGGTCATGCCGGGCCGCGCCAGCACGCGGGCGCGCTGCACCTCGGCCGGGGCTGTCACCACCGCGACCGCGTCGCAGCGTGCCTCGCCGCCGGTCTCGAACAGCAGCGGCACGTCGAGCACCACCAGCGGCGCCTCCGCGTGCGCGGCGAGAAAGGCCTGTTCGGCCTCGCGCACCAGCGGGTGGACCAGGCCCTCCAGGCGCGCCAGGCGCTCGGGATCGCCGATCACCGCGGCGCGCAGACGGTCGCGGTCGACCGAACCGTCGGGGGCGAGCGTGCCCGGGAAGGCCGCCCCGATCCGCGCCGCCGCGGCGCCCCCGGGGCCGTAGAGGGCGTGCACGCAGGCGTCGGCATCGTGCACCGGCACCCCGCGGGCGCGGAACATCGCCGCGGTGGCGCTCTTGCCCATGCCGATCGAGCCGGTGAGGCCGAGGATGAACGGCCGGCTCATCGCCGCCCCTCGATGTCGGCGACGATCAGGGCGCGCAGCTCCGGCGTGACCTGCGGCGTCACCCCGAACCAGCGGGCGAAACCCGGCACCGCCTGGTGCAGCAGCATGCCGAGCCCGTCCACCGTCCGCAGATGCCGGGCGCGGGACGCGGCGAGGAGCCGCGTGTCGAGGGGCACGTAGACGATGTCGGCCACCGCCGCCTCGGGCGGCAGCGGGGCGGGGTCGACGGGGAGATCGGACGCGCCGGCCATGCCGAGGGAGGTGGTGTTGACGAGGAGCCCGACCTCGGCGAGGCGGCCGGGCACGGCCGCGAGGGCCAGGGTCTCGATGCGCTGCGGGTCGAGGGCGCGCAGCGCCTCGGCGCGCTCCGCCGTGCGGTTGGCGATCAGGAGCCGTGGCACGCCGCGGTCGAGCAGCCCCACCGCGACGGCGCGCGCCGCGCCGCCCGCGCCGAGGAGGAGCGCGGGGCGCCCCGCCGCGATCCCGGTCGTGTCGAGCCAGTCCGCGCCGAGCGTGGCGTCGAGATGGGCGACGAAGCCCGGCGCGTCGGTGTTGTCGCCGACGAGCCGGCCGGCCTCGTCGAAGCTCAGCGTGTTCACGGCCCCGATCCGCTCGGCCCGGGGGGTGCGCCGATCGACGAGGCGGAAGGCCTCTTCCTTGTGCGGGATCGTCACGTTGCCGCCGACGAACCCGGCCTCGCTCAGGCCCCGCAGGAAGGCCGGAAAAGCCTCGGGCGCCACGTCGATGCGCTCGTAGGACCCGGGCAGGCCGTGGACGGACAGCCAGTGGCCGTGGATCAGCGGCGAGCGCGAATGCGCGATGGGATGCCCGACCACGAAGGCCTTGCGCGGGGAGGTCATGGTCGCGGGTCCGGTCGTCAGAAGGCCAGAAGGTCGTGCGCGCGCAGGCGCGCCAGCAGCGGGAGCAGCGGCAGGCCCAGGATCGTCGTGTGGTCGCCCTCGATGCGGGCGAACAGGTGGATACCGACACTTTCGAGCTGGTAGGCGCCGACGCTGCCCAGCACCCGCGCCCCCGCCACCGCGAGGTAGGCCTCGATGGCGGGCGCGTCGAGCGGGCGCATGGCGAGCCGGGCGGTCTCGACGAAGCTGTCGGCGAGGCGCCCGTCCACCGCCACGGCCACCGCCGCGTGCAGCGCGTGGGTGCGGCCCTGGAGCCGGGCGAGGTGGGCCTGCGCGCCGCGCAGGTCGGCCGGCTTGTGAAACACCTCCCCGTCGAGGTCGAGCACCTGATCGGCCCCGATCACCACCCGTTCGGGCGCCGCGGCGGCGACCGCCAGGGCCTTCGCGGCCGCGAGCCGTCGGGCCAGATCCTGCGGGCGCTCGGCCCCCGCCTCCGCCTCCAGGGCGCGCTCGTCGATGCCGGGCGAGCGCGTCTCGACGGGCAGGCCCGCGGCTTCGAGCAGGGCGCGCCGGGTCGGGCTCGCCGAGGCGAGGAGGAGCGGCGCCGGCGCGCGCCAGAGCGAAGCGGTCATGCGGCGGAAAGGGGCTGGGCCGAGGGCCGGGCCAAGAGCTGGGCCATGCCCGCACCAATGCCGGTTTCGCCGCGCCGCGCAAGACTGGGGGCGCAAGACTGGGACTGGCAAGACCGGGGCGGGCGCCGACCCGGACCCGGTCAGGCCGCGAGCGAGCCCGCCTCTCCGTCGCGCGCGAGGGCCTCGGCCAGCGCCGCGCGGGCCGCGGCCACGTCGGGCGCCGTCCGGGTCGCCTGCGCGAGGACGAGGCGCTTGTGGACGTCGAGCCAGTGGTAGCCGGAGCGCACCACCGGGAGCCGCTCGCGCTCCACGAAGGCGCGCGCCTCCTCGACGCTGCGCAGTTGCGCCGGGCAGCCCGCCCGGCCGGAGGTGCGAAGGGCGGGTGAGAACAGGGTGCCGGTGAGGACGGTCATCGCGCGACGATCCCGTGCAGTGGTTCACCGCGACGGAACATGCCGAAGATGGCCGCCCGATGGCAACCGCCCCCCGACGGATCACCTCGCCTTACGGCCACGCTCATACCAAATCCGCTTGATCCCTTCGGGATGGCGGATTTGGGCTTCGCTCAATCGCCGCGCCGGCTTGCTGATACGGTCTCCGCTTTGATCAAGCGAAGACCGTATCAGACGGCGATGAACTTGAGGCGGTGCTCGCGATGCAGTTCGACGATCGCCGCGGCGGTTTCTTCGATGGAGCGGCGGGTGACGTCGATCACCGGCCAGCGGTGCTTGGCGAAGAGTTTTCGCGAGGCCGCGACCTCGTTGGCCACCGCCTCGCGGTCGACGTAGGAGGACGAATCGTCGGCCTTGAGGCTGAGCAGGCGGTTCTGGCGGATCTGCACGATCCGCTCCGGCGAGGCGAGCAGGCCGACGACGAGGGGCTTGCGCGCGCGCTCCACCGCGGGCGGCAGCGGCATGCCGGGCACGAGCGGGATGTTCGCGGTCTTGAGGCCGCGGTTGGCGAGGTAGATCGAGGTCGGGGTCTTCGACGAGCGGCTGACGCCGAGCAGGATCACGTCCGCCTCGTCGAGGTCGAGCGGCAGGTTGCCGTCGTCGTGGGCGAGCGTGAAGTTCATGGCGTCGATGCGCTTGAAGTACTCGGCGTTCAGCATGTGCTGCGCCCCCGGCCGGGCGGTCGAGTGCGCGCCGAGATAGGATTGCAGCAGGCTGTGCACCGGCTGGAGCACCGAGAGGGCGGGCGAGCCGGTGGCCCGGCAGGCCACCTCCAGACGCTCGGTGAGGTCCTGCTCCACCAGGGTGTAGAGCACGATGCCGGGCGCCTGCTCGATCTCGCTGATCACGCGTTCGAGCTGCGCCGAGGAGCGGACCAGCGGGTAGACGTGCTCGATCGCCGAGACGCCCTCGTACTGCGCGGCGGCGGCGCGCCCGACGTTGATCAGGGTCTCGCCCGTCGAATCCGAGACGAGATGGAGGTGGAAGTAGCTGCGGACCACGGTGGCTCCCCGGCCGGGCCGACGGCGCAGGGCCGGCCCGGCATGCGGACCCCGGAGGGCTTGTCCACGGCGGGCGCCCCTGAGGAGTCGACGAATGTGGATAACCTTGCCGGCGCACGAGGTCCAGGCGCCGCGGCGGGTCGATCCATCGACTCCGCCCTCAACAGGCGTGCGGGCGCGCGGCGCCGGCACGGGCCGGTGGGGGAATCCAGGACGCGGATGCCCGGCCGACGGGGGCATGAGCGCCAAGCGCTTCGCCCCTCAGGGTGAAACCCGAAACTAGAGCGAACCCGTTAAAGCCCTCTTAACGCCGTGGCCGTGGGGACGGGCTGTGGACGCGCCTGCGGCCCCGGGATTCGGCCCTCCAGCAGAAAAAACAGATCTAAGAATCTCTCTTTCCTTATCTTTGGGCGCGGGACGGGATGAGCTCCGTCCGGCCGCCGGACCGGATCGCGGGCGAACCGGACGACGCCTCCCTGAGGCTCAGCCGCCCGCGGCCTCGATCAGCGTCCAATGGGCGATCACGTCCATGAGCTGCGCGCGCCGGAACGGCTTGGCGATCACGTCGTCCATCCCGGCCTCGCGGTAGGTGTCGAGCTGGTCGGGCATGACGTTCGCCGTCATGGCGATGATCGGGACGCGCCCCGCGGCGCCCTCCAGCGCGCGGATCCGGCGGGTGGCCGTGAGCCCGTCCATCGTGGGCATCTGCGCGTCCATCAGGACGACCCGGTAGGGGGCGGTGCGGACCTTCGCCACCGCCTCGGCGTCGTCCGAGGCGGTGTCGACCGCAAACCCCTCCTCCTCCAGGATCAGGCGCACCAGTTCCTGGTTCGCCGGCATGTCCTCGACGAGCAGGATGCGCGGGGTGGCGGACACCGCCTCGGCGGCCGGGCGGGACGGGGCGGGCGCCTCCTCCGGGACCCGCTCCAGGGGCAGGCGGACCCAGAAGGTCGCGCCGTGGCCCTCGAAGCTCTCGAAACCGATCTCCCCGTCCATGAGCGCCACGAGCCGGCGGCAGAGGGCGAGGCCCAGGCCGCCGCCATCGACGGGCCGGGCTGCCTCGGCGCGGCCGAGCCGCTCGCGCAGCCGGTCCTGCTGTGCGCGGGAAATACCCGGCCCCGAATCCCTGACGGCGACCCGCAGCCATGGCCGGCCGGCCTCCTCCTCGGCCTGGAGGTGCACCGTCACGGTGCCCGCCCCGGCCGCCCTGATCGCGTTGGTGAGGAGGTTGAGGAGCACCTGGCCGATCCGCGCCTCGTCCCCGCGCAGGCGCGCAGGCACCTCCGGATCGACCGCGACGCTCACCGCCGTGCCGTTCTCCTCGGCGGCGGGCCGCACCGTGGCCACGCTCGTCTCCGCGAGGCGGCGCGGCGAGAAGACCACCGGGTTCAGTACGAGCTGCCCGGCCTCCATCGTGGCGATGTCGAGGATGCCGTCGACCACCGCGAGCAGCGAGGAGCCGGAGGCGTGGATCAGGTCGAGCCGGCGCTGCTCGTCCGGCCTGCGAGTCTTGGCGTCGAGCAGAAGGTCTGTGTAGCCGAGGATGCTGCTCAGCGACGTGCGGATCTCGCGGCTCATCCGGCCCATGAAGGCGCTCTTGGCCGCGCTCGCCGTGACCGCCGCGTCCCGCTCCCGGGTGCGGGCGGCAAGCTCGCGCCGCAGCCGCAGCCACCCCGTCGGCGAGGGCAGCGCGACGGCGAGCGGCAGGCGCCGCCAGAGCAGCGCGGCGGCCGCGACCGCCGCGACCGCGGTCACGGCCCTGGCGGCCGTCTCGAGCCCCTGGACGGGCTCCCAGAGGCCCCAGACCGCCAGGAGGTGGGCGGCAGTGCCCGCGGCGAGGAAGGCCGCGACCCCCAGCGGCGTTCCCCGGAGCCCGAGGTCGCGGCGCGTGGCCGCCAGGATCGCGAAGGCGACGAGGAGCGAGAGGAGGCACAGTCCGGTGACCGCGTCCGAGAGGGCGTTGGTCCAGACCAGCTCCGGTCGCCAGAGCAGACAGGCTCCGCGCGGGGACAGGCCGCCGCCGTCGAAGATCCTGCCGAGATCACCCAGCATCGCCGTCCTCCCCGGCGGCGCGCGGGCACGATCACCGCCTGTCCGGCCTCGCTGAGGGCATCGTCGTGCCGCGGCCGGGTTGGGGCGATCTCACTCACAAACGGCACGAATATCAACTGGAACGTGCACAATCGGAACCGTGCCGGGCAACGGTCGGGCCGCGCACCGGGGGCGGAAGCGGGGCGCCTCGCCCCGCACGCCCCCGCTCAGCCGCGCAGGCCGGGCGCCTCCCGGCCGGTCCGCGCCACGTACTCCGTGTAGCCGCCGCCGTACTGGTGGATGCCCTCGGGCGTGAGTTCGAGCAGGCGGTTGGACAGGGCGGCAAGGAAGTGGCGGTCGTGGGAGACGAACAGCATCGTGCCCTCGTAGCGCGAGAGGGCCGCGATCAGCATCGCCTTGGTGTCCATGTCGAGGTGGTTGGTGGGCTCGTCCAGCACCAGGAAGTTCGGCGGGTCGTAGAGCATCATGGCCATCACCAGCCGGGCCTTCTCGCCCCCCGAGAGCACCCGGCAGCGCTTCTCGACGTCGTCGCCCGAGAAGCCGAAGCAGCCGGCCAGCGCCCGCAGCGAACCCTGGCCCGCCTGCGGGAAGGCCTCCTCCAGGGACTGGAAGATCGTGCGCTCGCCGTCGAGGAGGTCCATGGCGTGCTGCGCGAAGTAGCCGAGCTTGACGCTGCCGCCGAGCGCCACCGTGCCGTCGTCGGGCGGCGTCGTGCCGGTCACCAGCTTCAGCAGCGTCGACTTGCCCGCCCCGTTGACGCCCATCACGCACCAGCGCTCCTTGCGGCGCACCGCGAAGTCGAGCCCGGCGTAGATCGACCGGCTGCCGTAGCGCTTGTGCACGCCCTTGAGGCTCACGACGTCGTCGCCCGAGCGCGGCGCGGGCTGGAACTCGAACGCCACGCTCTGGCGCCGCCGCGGCGGCTCCACGCGCTCGATCTTGTCGAGCTTCTTCACCCGGCTCTGCACCTGGGCGGCGTGCGAAGCGCGCGCCTTGAAGCGCTCGATGAACTTGATCTCCTTGGCGAGCATCGCCTGCTGGCGCTCGAACTGCGCCTGCTGCTGGGTCTCGTTCAGCGCGCGCTGCTGCTCGTAGAAGGCGTAGTCGCCCGAATAGGTCGTGAGGGTGCCGCCGTCGATCTCCACCACCTTGCCGACGATGCGGTTCATGAACTCGCGGTCGTGCGAGGTCATCAGCAGCGCGCCCTCGTAGTTCTTGAGAAAGGCCTCCAGCCAGATCAGGCTCTCGAGGTCGAGGTGGTTGCTCGGCTCGTCGAGCAGCATCACGTCCGGGTTCATCAGGAGGATGCGGGCGAGGGCCACGCGCATCTTCCAGCCCCCCGACAGGGCGCCGACGTCGCCTTCGATCATCTCCCGACTGAAGCTGAGGCCCGCCAGCACCTCCTGCGCCCGGCCTTCGAGCGCGTAGCCGTCGAGTTCCTCGAAGCGCGCCTGCACCTCGCCGTAGCGGGCCACCAGCGCATCGAGCTCGTCCGCCCGGTCCGGATCGGCGAGGGCCGTCTCCAGCGCATGCAGCTCGGTCGCCACCGCGCTCACGGCGCCGGCGCCGTCCATGACCTCGGCGGCGACGCTCCGGCCGGACATCTCGCCCACATCCTGGCTGAAGTAGCCGATGACGACGCCGCGATCCGTCGCGACCTGACCCTCGTCGGGCTGATCCTCGCCGGTGATCATCCGGAAGAGCGTCGTCTTGCCGGCGCCGTTCGGGCCGACGAGCCCGACTTTTTCGCCGCGCTGGAGCGATGCGGAGGCCTCGATGAAGAGGATCTGCTTGCCGTTCTGCTTGCTGATTCTGTCGAGGCGTATCATGCGTCCGCGGGGGCGTCGGGGAAGTCCCCGCGCCCTTAGGCCATCGGGCGCGCCAACGGAAGGGCGGCGAGCCCTGAGGGGCAACGGCGACGGTTGCCAGATCCGCCGCCAGCGGCGACGATCGGGCCGTGAGGTCGGAGCCGCCGCGATGAAGGACCGGATCGCCGATGCGGTCGAGCTGAGTGAGCGCGTCACCCAGGCGTGCCGGGCGCACAACGACAGGATTCTCGACCTCTACCGGTCAGCGTCCGCCGCCGCGAACGCGCGCGACCTGCAGGCGGCCCGGCAGGCCTACCACCAGGCGCAGGAGGCGCTGGCGATCGCGCGGGAGACCACCGCGCAGGTGCTCGACGCCGTCAGGGTCTTCGTGTCGGGCCGCCGCGGCGACCGCACTCCGCCCGATTAGTCAATGCCGATCCGGGCCGGAGCGCTCGGGCCGGACGGCCGGCTCGATCTCGCCGTCGAGGCTGCCGGCCAGACGCCGGGCCTGCGTGGGAGACAGGCCATAGACAAGTTTACGGCCGCTGCTGATCAGCACATACGTCCCATTCTTCTGCTCTTTCAGGCGGATCCTGTCATCCATCATGCCCCCCGCGGCGCAACAGCAACGCCGCATGGAGGGCGTGAGCTGCCGATCTGATGGCGTCAACTGGTGAGTGGGGGCAATGTTCACGCCTTCGTGAAGATATTTATTGCAAGGCCAGGCGGTTCGACGTAGCCGTTCCGGCCTTCCCGCCCGGCGAGGCAGGGCCGGCGCCCGCGGAGGAGCCAGCATGACGACACCGCCCGGTGACCTCACCTTCGCCCTGCCCGGGCTCACGGCGCCTGCCGAGATCCGCATCGACCGCTGGGGTGTCGCGCATATCCGGGCCGGCACCCGCCTCGACGCCTTCCGGGTCCAGGGCTTCAACGCGGCCCGCGACCGGCTCTGGCAGCTCGATCTCTGGCGCAAGCGCGGCCTCGGGCGGCTCGCGGGCGATTTCGGGCCGGGCTACCTCGCGCAGGACCGCGCCGCGCGCCTCTTCCTCTACCGCGGCGACATGGCGGCGGAATGGGCGGCCTACGGGCATCCCGAGACGCGGGCGATCGTGGAGGCCTTCGTCGCCGGCCTGAACGCCTTCGTGGCGCTGACCGAGGCCGAGCCGGCCCGGCTGCCGCCCGAGTTCGTCCGGATGGAAACACGGCCGGAGCGGTGGCAGGCCGAGGACGTTGTGCGCATCCGCAGCCACGCGCTCGTGCGCAACGCCCTCTCGGAGGTGGCCCGCGCCCGGGTGGCGGCCGAGGGGGCGCTCGCCCTCGACCCGATCCGCAAGGTGCTGGCGCCCCCGCATCCCCTGCGCGTGCCCGAGGGCCTCGATCCGGCGGTGATCCCGGCCGACGTGCTCGATCTGGTGCGCCTGGGGACTGCGGGCGTCGGCTTCACGGCCGAGCGGCTGGCCGCCCCGCGGAGCGAGGCGTGGCGCTGGGGCAAGGTCACGGAGCACGGCGAGGTGGTGACCCAGGCCCGGCAGCCCGCCCCGCCGCAGGCCTTGCCGGAGGGCTCGAACAACTGGGCGGTCGGGCCGGGGCGCACCGCGACCGGGCGGCCGATCCTGGCGAGCGATCCTCACCGCGCCTACGGGCTGCCGTCCCTGCGCTACGTCGTCCACCTCACCGCGCCGGGCCTCGACGTGATCGGGGCGGGCGAGCCGGCGATCCCCGGCATCTCCATCGGGCATAACGGCCGCGCCGCCTTCTCGCTCACCATCGCGCCGATCGATCAGGAGGATCTCTGCGTCTACGAGACCCATCCGGACGATCCCGACCTCTATCGCTACGGCGGGGCCTGGGAGCGGATGCGCCGCGTCACGGAGGTAATTCCGGTCCGCGGCGGCCCGGACGAGCCGGTGTCTCTGGCCTTCAGCCGCCACGGGCCGGTGATCCGGGAGGACCGGGCGGCGCGGCGCGCCTTCGCGCTGCGCAGCGTCTGGAGCGAGCCCGGCAGTGCGGCCTACCTCGCGAGCCTCGCCTACCTCGACGCCGCCACGCCGGAGGCCTTCGGAGCGGCGCTGCGGCACTGGTCCGCCCCCTCCGTGAACCAAGTCTACGCGGACGCGAACGGCCGCATCGCGTGGTTCATGGCCGGCAAGGCGCCGCGGCGGAGAGCCGGCGACGGGCTGATGCCGGTGCCGGGCGACGGGCGATACGACTGGGACGGCTTCCACCCGGCCGAGGATCTGCCCCGGGCGATCGATCCGCCGCGGGGCTTCGTCGCCACCGCCAACGAGATGAACCTGCCGCCGGACTATCCGGCGCAGGAGCGCGGCCTCGGCTTCGAGTGGCTGGAGCCGTGGCGGGCCGAGCGCATCCAGGCGGTGCTGGAGGCGCAGCCGCGCCACACCCTCGCGGATTCGATGGCGCTGCAGGGCGACGACCTCTCGCTGCCGGCTGCGCGCCTCGCCCGCCTCGCCGCCGGGCTCGCCGCCGGACTCGCATTGTCCGGGGAGGCGGTCCGCCTGCTCGCGGAGTTCGACGGCCGCCTGCACGAAAACAGCCCGGCCGCCGCCCTCGTCGAGGTGTGGTGGATGCACCACCTGCGCCCGGCGCTGATGCGGCACCTCGCGCCCGCGGCGCCCTTGCGCGCGCTGCTCGCCCCCGGCGATCCGGAGGCGCTCCTCGACCTCCTGACGGCGCCGCGCCCGCCCCTCGACGCCGGGACCCGCGACCGCCTCCTCGCCGAGACCCTGGCGGCGGCCGAGCGCGACTGCCGGGTCCGCCTCGGCGACGATCCGGCGGCCTGGGCCTGGGGCCGGCTGCACCACGCCCTGTTCGCCCACCCGCTCTCCGGCGTCGCGCAAGGCCTGCGCCAAGGCCTGCCCGACGTCGGCCCGCTCCCGGTCGGGGGCTCGGGCGCGACGGTGATGAACACCACCTACCGGCCCGACAGCTTCCGCCTCACGGTCGGGGCCTCGTTCCGGATGGTGGTGGATGTCGGCAACTGGGACGCCAGCGTGTTCGTCAACGCCCCCGGCCAGTCCGGCGACCCGCGTTCGCCGCACTACGACGACCTCGCCGGGACCTGGGCGAAGCGGGGCTACGTGCCGCTCCTCTTCACGCGCGAGGCGGTCGATGCGGCGAGCGCGCAGGTCATCCGCCTGCGCTCCGCCTGAGTCTCGCCGCGCGGCGGTCGCGGGCGAGGACGAGGGCCGGTCAGCTCCGCTCGACGAGATCCGCCGGCAGGTCGCGGCCGTGGAACTTGCGGAAGACGGCGTTGAGGCGCCCGTCCTGCATGTTCTTGCGCACCCAGTCGTTGAGCCACTGCTTCAACGCGTCCTCGCCCTTCGGCAGGGCGATGCCGAGGTTCAGCTCGCTCTGCACGAACTTGGTCTCGAAGGGCCGGTCGGGGCGCTTCTCGTTCATCACGCCGACCACGGCCTCCTGGGTCGAGACGAGATCGACCTGCCCCGAGACCGCGGCGGTGATGAGCGTGGCATCGTCCTCGAAGCGCACGATCTCGGCGCCCTTGGCGTTCTGGCTCACCAGCATGTCGTTGACGGTGGCCCGGGTCACGCCGATGCGCTTGCCGACGATGTCGGGATAGCCCTTCACGGCGAGGCCGGGCACGCCCGCCACGATGATGTTGAGCGTGGCGTAAGGCACCGTGAAGTCGATGACCTTCTTGCGCTCGGGCGTGACCGCGAGGCTGGCGACGAGGATGTCGGCCTTGCCGGTCTGGATGGTCGGCACCCGCGCCGCGTTGGTGATCTGGACGAGGTCGAGGTCGGCCCCGAGATCCTGGGCGATGAGCCGCGCGGTCTCGACGTCGGAGCCGGTGGGCTTGAGGTCCCGGTCGATGAAGGCGAAGCGCGGGATGCCGATCGCCACCGCGATGCGGACCTTCTTCGCCTTGCGGATGTCGGCGAGGGAATCCGCGCGGGCGAGCGGCGTGGTGGCGGTCAGGCAGGCGGCGGCCAGCGCCAGCGTGGCGGTGCGGCGGGTCATTTTGGTCATCGGCGTTCCTCCTCGTATCGTGGTTGGGACTGTGGTGGACTGGATGGGGCGCCGGCGCGGTTTTCGGCCATGCGCCCTCCTCACAGCTCCGAGGCCAGGAAGGTCTGCAGCTCCGGCGTCTGCGGCGCGGTCAGCATCGCGCCGGGGCCGGTCTCCCAGACCCGGCCGGTGTGCATGAAGATCACCCGGTCGGCGACGCGGCGGGCGAAACCCATCTCGTGCGTGACGCAGATCATCGTCATGCCGCCGCGGGCGAGCGCCTCCATCACCTTCAGCACCTCGCCGGTGAGGTGCGGGTCGAGCGCGGAGGTGACCTCGTCGAACAGCATCACCTTGGGCTGCATGGCGAGCGAGCGGGCGATCGCCACCCGCTGCTGCTGGCCGCCCGAGAGCTGCTCGGGGTAGGCGTCGATCTTCTCCGACAGCCCGACCTTCGCCAGCGCCTCCTCGGCGAGGCGGCGCGCCTCGCCGGTCGGCGTGCGCTTCACCCGGCGGGGCGCGAGCGTGATGTTCTCGGCCACCGTCAGGTGCGGGAAGAGGTTGTAGCTCTGAAACACCATGCCGACGTCGCGGCGCAGCGCGCGCAGATCGAGCGCGGGATCGTCGACCCGCCGCCCGCAGACCTCGATGGCGCCGGACTGGATGACCTCCAGCCGGTTGATGCAGCGCAGCGCCGTGCTCTTGCCCGATCCGCTCGGGCCGATCACCGCGACGACCTCGCCGGCCGCGACGTCGAAGCTGACGCCCTTCAGCACCTCGACGGCGCCGAAGCTCTTGTGCACCTCACGCAGGCTGACGACGGCCGACATTGAGCCTCCTTTCGAGCCTGCGGCTCCAGCGCGAGAGCGGGTAGCAGAGGGCGAAGTACAGGCAGCCCGCGAGGCCGAAGACCAGGAAGGGCTGGAACAGCGAGTTGTTGATGAGCTGGCTCGCCCGCGTCAGCTCGACGAAGCCGACCACCGAGGCGAGCGAGGTGCTCTTGAGCACCTGCACGAAGAAGCCGACGGTCGGCGGCACGGCGATGCGGGCCGCCTGGGGCAGGATCACGTCCACGAGCACCTGCCAGCGCGACAGCGCGAGGCATTCTGCCGCCTCGCTCTGCGTGCGCGGCACCGCCTCGACGCAGCCGCGCCAGATCTCGCCCAGGAAGGCGCTGCAGTAGATCATCAGCGAGAGCGCGGCCGCGGCGAGCGGGGGGAGCTCCACCCCGACGACGCCGAGGCCGAAATAGACCAGGAACAGCACGATCAGCAGCGGCAGGCCCTGGATCACCTGCACGTACGCGAAGGAGAGCCGGCGCAGCCAGCGGGAGCGGGCGGTGCGCAGGAGCATCACGCCGAAGCCCGCGACGCTGCCGAGCAGGAAGGCGAGGGCCGACAGCACGATGGTCCAGCCGACGCCCTGCAGCATGAAGACGAGGTAGGTGAGGGAGAAGCCGTCCATCCGTCCCTCCCTCAGAGCGCCGTGCCGAGCCGGCGGCGGCGCGGAAACAGCACCTGCGCCAGGGCGTGGAAGGCGAGCTTCAGGAGGAGCGCGAGCAGCAGGTAGAGCACCGCCACCACGAGGTAGGTCTCGAAGCTGCGGAAGGTGATCGACGTGATGTTGTTGGCCACCGCCGTCAGCTCCTCGGCGGAGATCTGCGAGGTGACCGAGGAGGCGAGCATCATCAGCACGAACTGGCTGGTGAGCGCCGGGTAGACCCGCTCCAGGGCCGGGCGCAGGATGATGTCCCAGTAGATCTGCGCGCGGGTGAGCCCGAGCGATTCCGCGGCCTCGATCTGGCCGTGGGGAATCGTGTCCATGCCGGCCCGCACGATCTCGCCCGTGTAGGCTCCGACGTTGATGACGAGGGTGAGGATCGCCGCGGCGAGCACCGGCAGCCGCACGCCGACGCTGGAGAGCCCGAAGTAGATGAAGAAGATCTGGATCAGGTAGGGGGTGTTGCGCACCGCCTCGACGTAGGCGCCGCAGGCCGCCGACAGCCACGCGCGCGGGCTGCGCCGCCCGATGGCGCACAGGATGCCGATGACGAGGCCGAGCACGGTGGCGACCGCCGTCATCTCCAGCGTGGTCAGCGCCCCCATCAGGAAGTCCGGCCAGTACTCGGCCAGGGCCTCGAAGTCGAAGCGGTAGCGCATGGATCCGCTCCTCAGCGCGCGAGCCAGCCGCCGTCGACGGGCAGCAGGATGCCGTGCACGTAGTCGGCGGCCGGCGAGGCGAGGAAGACCGCCGCGCCCCCGAGATCCCGCGGCTCGCCCCAGCGCCCGGCCGGGATGCGGGCGAGGATCTGCCCGTTGCGCTCCGGGTCCGCCCGCAGGGGCGCGGTGTTGTTGGTGGCGAAGTAGCCCGGCGCGATGGCGTTGACGTTGATGCCGTGGCCCGACCACTCGTTCGCCATCAGGCGCGTGAGGCCGGCCAGCCCGCTCTTGGACGCCGTGTAGGAGGCGATGCGGATGCCGCCCTGGAACGACATCATCGAGGCGATGTGGATGATCTTGCCGCCGGCTCCGTCCGCCAGCATCGGGCGGGCGAAGGCCTGCGAGAGGAAGAACACCCCCTTCAGGTTGACATCGAGCACCGCGTCCCAGTCGGCCTCGGTGAAATCGACCGCCGCCCCGCGCCGGATGGTGCCGGCGTTGTTGACGAGGATGTCGACGCGCCCGCCCTCGCTCGCCTCCGCGACGATGCGGGGGACGGGTTCGAGGCTCGACAGGTCGGCGGCGACCGTCCGGAAGCGCGCGCCCGTCGCCGCCACCGCCTCCTTCGTCTCGCCCATGTCGGAGCGGCCGACCGCGACGATCTCGGCGCCGGCCTCAGCCAGCGCCACCGCGATGCCCCGGCCGAGCCCGGTATTGGCTCCGGTGACGACCGCCTTGCGGCCGGTGAGGTCGAAGAGATGCGTCATCGTCCCCTCCCTCAGCGCAGGTCGCCCATCGCGACCATGTCCATGTCCGTGTAGTCCTGGTTGTCGCCGCCCATCGCCCAGATGAAAGCGTAGTGGCTGGTGCCGACCCCCGAGTGGATCGACCAGCCGGGTGACAGGATCGCCTGCCCGTCCGCCACCACGAGGTGGCGGGTCTCCTGCGGCTCGCCCATCAGGTGGAAGACGCGGGCCTCCGGCGCGAGGTCGAAGTAGAGGTAGACCTCCGAGCGCCGGTCGTGGGTGTGGCAGGGCATGGTGTTCCACGTGCTGCCGGGTTCGAGCTGGGTCAGGCCCATCACGAGCTGGCAGGAGGTGCAGACGCCCGGCAGGATGTACTGGCGGATGGTGCGGCGGTTGCTGGTCTCCTGCGCGCCGACCTGCATGGTCCGGGCGCGGTCCTGCGGGATCAGCACCGTCTCGTGGGCGGCGTGCGCCGGGGTGCTGACGAGGTAGAACTTCGCCGGCCGGGCCGGATCCAGGCTCTCGAACGCGACCTCGCCCGCGCCCATCCCGACGTAGAGCGCGTCCCGCGGCCCCACCTCGTGGGCGCGTCCGGCGACCCGCACGCGGCCGGGGCCGCCGACGTTGATGGTGCCGAGTTCCCGCCGGGCCAGGAAGGCGTCGGTCCCGACCGCGCGGGGGGTCGGCAGGACGAGGGGGCCGCCGACCGGCATGGCGCCGCCGACGACGAGCCGGTCGATGTGGCTGTAGGTCAGCAGCACCTCGCCCGGGGCGAAGAGGCGCTCGATCAGGAAGTGGCGGCGCAGCGCCGCGGTGTCGAAGCCGCGCACGGCCTCCGGATGGGCGACCTGCCGGATCTCGATGGCGATGTCGCTGGTCGGCTCGGTGCTCATGAGGCCTCCGCGGGGCCGGGGCGCGGGGCGCTCCCGGACATGTCGAAGTAGTCGGGGTTCAGTCCGGCGATGCCGCCGAGATCGGCGAGCAGGCCGTCGAGATGCGCGCTCATCGCCGCCCCCGCCCGGGAGGCGTCCCGCCCGCGGATCGCGTCGAGCACCGCCGCGTGCTCGTCGAGCACGCGGGCGAACCGGCCGGGCTGCGGCAGGGTGAGGCGGCGGAAGCGGTCGACCTGGATCTTCACCTGCTGGGTGAGCCGCCACAGGCCGGGATAGCCCGCCGCCGCGGCGACGGCGGCGTGGAAATCCTCGTCGTGCTGGTGGAACGCCGCGCGGTCCTGGGTGCGGGCCGCCTCGCCGAGCGCGGCCATGCTGCGGTCGAGCGCCGCGAGATCGGCGGCCGCCGCGTTCTCGGCGGCGAGCCGCGCGCTGGCCTCCTCCAGGGCGCGGCGGATGACGATCACCTCCGGCAGGTCCCGATAGGGGATGCGCGCCACGTAGGTGCCGGCCTGCGGAAAAATCTCCACCAGCCCCTCGTCGGCGAGCCGCAGCACCGCCTCGTGCACCGGCGTGCGGCTGACGCCGTAGCGGGCGGCGATCTCCTTCTCGTTGATCGGCTGGCCCGGCAGCAGGGCGAGGGCGGCTATCTCGGCGCGCAGCTCCTGGCGGATCACCGTGGCGGCGGACGGCGCCCGCCCCGGCCGCGGCGCGGATGGGATGCGGTTCGGCGCCTTGCGCATCGTCGGCGTGGATCGGCCCGGCATCGCCATCGTCCCTCTCCCGCCGACGCTGCAGCGCGCCGGTCCCGGAGGGCCTCCCTGATCCGCACCGTAAACTGATATATTAGATTTGCAAGCGGTCGTTTCGTGCGCCTCCGCGATCGCCCTTCTCGACGGGCTCCGTCGCGGCAGGCGCCGCGGCGGCCCCGGCCCGGAGTGGACGCGCAGGGCCCCCGGGTGACAGGATGGTCCGGCGTGGCCGCTGCGATCGGCAGCGATCACGCGCCCCCGCTCACCGGAGAGGCTGCGTGCCCGTCGACATCCGCGCCACGCTCCTGTCCGTGCCCGCGCTGGCGGCGCTCGCCACCGCGGTCGAGGCGCTGCCGCGCGACGCGCTCTGGCTGGTGGTCCGCTCCTGCGTCGGTGCCGAGCGGCTGGTGGGCTCGCCCTTTCCCTGCGTCCGGGTGAGCCCGGGGAGCGCGGCCGATCCCGGCACCGCGCTGGTGCGACCGCCCGGAGCGCGCAGCCACCTGCTCGTGGTGCCAACCACCCCCGTCTCGGGTATCGAGGCTCCGGTGCTCCAGGGCGAGGCGGGCCGCGCCTATTGGCGCGCGGCCCTGGATGCCCGCCCCCTCGTCGTCGAGGCGCTGAAGGGCCGGCTGCCGCTGAACGACGTCGCGATGGCGGTGAACTCGAAGGGCGGTCGCTCGCAGGACCAGCTCCACATCCACCTCGATTGCGTGGATCCGGGCGTGCGGGCCGCGCTCGATGCCCATGCGCGCGCCATCGGCAGCACCTGGACCCGGCTGCCCGTCACGCTCAAGGGCGGGCGCTACGACGCCCTGCGCATCGACGCGGCGTCCGCACGGGACTTCAACCCCTTCGCGGCCCTGGCCCGCCTTCCGGCGACGCGAGGCGGCCTGCGCGCGATGAGCGTCGCCGTTGTGGCCACGGCCGCGGACGACCCGCGTCCGGGCTTCCTCGTGCTCGCCCGGCAGGCTCCTCGCGCCCACGCGGAGGCCCTCCTCGACCATGGCTGCGAGATCGCCTCGCAGGTCGCCGCGCGCTGACGGGCGCCGGGAGCGCCGGCCCGGCCCTCGCGCTAACCGTTAGCCCCTTCCAGTTTTCGGCCCGTCGGCCGATGTCTTGTACTAAGGTACAAGAAGGGAGGATCTCATGAAGGCTCAGGCGCTGCTCGATCACCCGTCGAACCCCGGCGATCTTGAACCCCTTCAGATCATGCTCGCGCGTCTCGCCGACCTGGAGACGCGCTACGACGTGGAGCGTGGCCGCATCCGTGAGAGCCATGCCGACGACGCGCTGAAGCACCGGATCCTGGCCCTCCTCGACCTGCGCTACAGGGCCGAGCGCCAATCCCTCGTGCTGCGGCTGGCCGAGCTGCACGAGCGCCACAGGACCGACCTGATGGGGCTGCGCCCGACCCGGCATTGACCGCCCGGCCTGTGCGGGCTGGCGGCCTGCTTGCCCGATCCTTATGGCCGCAACACTGCGCTCCCGCGCCCGTCGCGCAGGCACGATCCTGAACTCCGAGACAACAGAACCTGCCTGACGATGCGGCGACGGCCGGGGAAGCCGCGCCGAAGCTCCGCCGGTTCATGGCGCTGCCCGCTCCCCACGTCGCAGCCGCCTGCGACAGGCCAGTCTCGACTGCGCTCAAGCGGTGCGTGCGACAGTTTCCGCTCGGCGCAGCACTATTCGGACGCGCCCGAACACGGGATTTTCTCCGGTTTGGCATGGCCTGTGCTTGGCGATGGACCGCTCCGGGGCACCACCGTGAGGCGCCATCTTGGCTCGCGCTCGCCTGTCGAACCTTGACCTTGACGGACCTGCCAGCTTGACCGTCTGGCAGTCCCGGCCGGACTGCATGAAGGCCGTGCTGCCGGTCGAGTTCGCGACGGTGCGCGAGGCGCTCGCGGCCGCGGCGGCCGCCCTGAGCGATCCGGTGGCGAGCCCGTGGATCATCACCGCGGGCGGGCTGATCCTCACGCCCGCATGGCTCGAGGACTATCTCGACGACGAGGCCGACCCATTTCCTCCCTCGCCAAGCACGTCCTGGCCTTCCTGAGGCCGAGGACGCCCGCCATGGGCCGCGCCGGACCGGGCCATGCCGGCTCCGGTCCGTCGCCGGCGGCCGTGTGCGAGGCGTGCGGCGCCACGCCGGAGGACGAGGAGGAGCAGCGGGACGTCTACCGCATCGGCCTCTGCCGCGACTGCCTGGAGAGGGACGACGAGGCCGGGTGAGGCGGACGCCTGCGCGCGGCGATCCTCAGCTCCGCCAGCGCGGCGCCCCTTCGTAGCTGAGGGACGCCACGATCTGCCGGAAGGCCGCTTCCGGAAAGGCCTTCAGCGTCTGGGTGCGGACATTGCCCAGCATCCCGAGCTGCAGGTTGAACCGCGCCGCGACCGCGTCGTCCGGCGCCTCGTAGACGGCGATGATGTCGTAGCCGCCCATGGTCAGGAAGACCTGCTGGAAGCGCCCGCCCATCGCGGCCAGCATCGCCTTGGCGGCGTCGAGCCGTTCGGGCGAATCCTTGGCCGCGCGCGCGCCCTGATCGGTCCAGTTCGCCAGCATGATGTAGGTGGTCATCGCCAGCCTCCGCGGAACGGAATGACCGGGCGCCAGTCTGCCACGACTAGGCACGGACGTCGATGACCGGCGCGGCCGTCAGGCCGCCGCCCGGGCCGCGAGCCGGCGGGTCATGCGCGCGGCCACGAGGCCGGCCGTGCCGGCGGCCTGGGCGGTGGAGCGCAGCATCTCGGTGCGGAGGTCGGCCAGGGAGACATCGACCCCGTTCGCCGCGAGATCGGCCCGGACGCGCGCCAGCAAGGCCTCGTCGTCGACGCCGCCGATCATCGCGGCGATCAGCACTCGGGCATAGGCTTCGGAGGTCTGATCGTCCACACCGAGCTGTCGAACAGCATAAGCCGCCAGCGCCCGCACCGCATAGCAGTGTGCAGCGAATCGCATTTCTTCGGAACGGGCGAACAAAAGCTCGGCGGCGCGCTCACGCTCTTCAAAAGCTTTGATCATTCTTTCCTCCTTGGAACGACAGACTTCAGGATCGCGACAAGGTTCTACAATGACATTTGTTAGGCTGAGGGCTGATTGGTTCGGCCGGACGGGTGCGGCGGGCCGCCGCCCGCGCCGGCTTAACGCCTCGCTAAGCGCGATGCCCGACCCTGCGCGTCCGCTGTGAGGAAGGAGCAACCATGAGCGACACGGCCGGCATCCCGGGCGACCGGATCCGCACCATCATCGAGCGCGTGGAGAAGCTCGACGAGGAGATCAAGGACCTCACCGAGGCCAAGAAGGAGATCTTCCTGGAGGCCAAGAGCGACGGGCTCGACGTGAAGATCCTCAAGGAGATCATCAAGCTGCGCAAGCAGGACCAAGACGAGCGCGACGAGCACGAGACGCTGCTCGACGTCTATCTCCGGGCCATGGACGCGCCGGTGCCGGCGCCGAGCGCCCAGGCCGCCTAGTTCGCCAGCATGATGTGGCGCGGCCGGCGGGCGGCCGCTCAGGACCCGAGGGTGCGCCGCATGACGGTGCGCAGCACCTGCGGGTTCGCGTAGCCGACCGCCGCCGCGACCGCGTGCGGCGCGGTGCCCTCCGCGCCGAGCGCGAGCGCCCGCGCCACCCGTGCCCGCGCCCGCCACGTGCCGAAGCTCAGGCCGGTCTCGGCCCGGAAACGCCGCGTCAGCGTGCGGCGGCTGGCGCCGGCGAGCCCCGCCCAGGCATCGAGGTCGCGGGACGTGCAGGGATCGGCGACGATCTCCGCGCAGACCCGCCGCAGCCGCGGGTCCTGCGGCATCGGCAGGGTCAGCGGCGTCTCGGGCGCGCGCCGGATCTCGTCCAGCACCAGCGCGGCGAGCAGGCCGCCGCGCCCGGCCTCGTCGTACAGGACCGGCTCCTCGGCGATGGCCGCCAGCGCCGCCGCCAGCAGCCGCGAGACCCGCAGCACCCGGCACGCCATCTCCGCCGCCGCCGTGCCCTCGACCGCGATGTAGGCGGAGGACATCGCGACCGGGCCGCACATCGTCACGTCGTGGAGGAGGTTCGGGGGAATCCACAGGGCATGGCCCGATGGCACCACCCAGGTGCCGAGCCCGGTGCTGGCCACCATCAGCCCGGCCGTCGCGTAGAGCAGCTGCGCGCGGGGATGGCTGTGCGGGCCCGTCGTCGCGCCGGCCGGGTAGGTCTTGGGCATCACCGCCAATGGGCGCGGCACGTCCTGATAATCCGCCGAGCAGTCCGAGCGCATCGCCTCCTCAGCCTCCTCCTTGGCCCGATCGCGCGCAATTTCGGCCCGACCGCGCGGACGGGTCAAGGTAGGATGGCGCACGACGCGGGTCCGGACGCCCGCGAAGGCCCAGACGAGTTTTTTCGATGAGTCCCGACCGCCTCTCCCGCCGCACGCTGCTGTTCGTCAACATCGCGCACGCGCTCGATCACTTCGTGCTGCTGATCTATCCGACCGCGGTGATCGCCATCGCGGCCGAGACGGGGCTCGACTACGCCACGCTGATCGGGCTCGCCACGGGCGCCTTCGTGGCCTTCGGGCTCTGCTCGCTGCCGATGGGCTGGCTCGCCGACCGGTTCGGGCGCCGCACGCTGCTGGCGGTGTTCTTCTTCGGCTACGGCCTGTCGTGCCTGGGCGTCGCCTCGGCGGGAAGCCGCACCGCCTTCGCGGTGTGGCTGCTGGTGCTGGGCGTGGCCTCGGCGATCTATCACCCGGTCGGCTCGACCATGCTGGTGACGCACGCGCGCCGCCTGGGGCGCGACCTCGGCATCAACGGCGTCTGGGGCAATCTCGGCGCCGCCTCCGCCTCGGGCGTCACCGCCCTGGTGGCCGCTGCCTTGGGCTGGCGGGCGGCCTTCATCCTGCCGGGCCTCGTCTGCCTCGCCGCCGGGGCCGCGTTCGTCGCCCTGGTGCCGGGCGACGGGGAGGGGACGGCGCAGAAGGCGGGCGGCGCGCCCCTCATCCCGGTGGCGCGCCCGCTCGTGCTGCTCGCGGTGTTCGCCATGGCGGTGGTCGCGGGCGGCATGACCTTCAACGTGACCACGATCGCGCTGCCCAAGGTTCTCGACGAGCGGCTCGGGCTCGACCTGCCCCTGGTGCTGACCGGCTCGCTCGCCACGCTGGTCTTCGTGTTCGGCGCGCTGACGCAGCTGCTGATGGGCCGCCTCGTCGACCGGTTCAGCCTGCCGACGATCTTCGTCGGGCTGTCCGTGCTCCAGCCGGTCGGCCTGGGGCTGGCCGCGGCGGCGACCGGGGTGCCGCTCGTGGCCGGCCTCGTGCTGATCACCGCGGCGATCTACGGGCAGGTCGTCGTGAACGACGCCATGGTGGCGCGCTACGTGCCGGCCCGGCACCGGGCCAAGGCGTTCAGCGTGCGCTACTTCCTGGGCTTCACGGCGAGCGGGTTCGCGGTGCCGCTGATCGCGCTGCTGCACGGGATGGGCGGGTTCCCGCTGGTGCTCGCGGCGGCGGCCGGATTCGGCGCCGTGGTGTTCACCGCGGCGGTGGCGTTCCACGCGGTCGCGCAGGCCGCCCCCGCCCGGCCCGCCGCGCCCGCGGAGTGAGGGGGCCCGCCGCGCTCAGATCGCGGTCTTGACGGCGGCGGTCGCCGGGTCGCCGGTGTTCGGCGTGCCGGCCGGTTCGATCAGCAGGAGATGCACCTCCTCGTCCGCCACCGGCCGGTGCTCGACGCCCTTCGGCACGACGTAGAGGTCGCCGGGGCCGAGATGCACCTCGCCGTCGCGCAGCTGGATCGTCAGCCGGCCCTTGAGGACGAGGAAGAGGTCGTCCGTGTCGGGATGCGCGTGCCAGACGAACTCCCCCTGGACCTTGACGACCATGACGTCGTGACCGTTGAACTGCGTCACGATCTTGGGCGACCAGTGCTCGGTGAAGGCGGACAGTTTGTCCTCAAGGCGGATGGCGCGCATGCGGATCCTCGACGCTCGACCTGACGGCACGCCCCCCTAAGCATCATTCCGCCGGCCGAATCGGCCGGTGCCGCCTGATCGGCCGGTGCCGAAGTGGTCACCGGTTCGGCGGCGAAATGATGCAAAAACAAGAGGCCAAGCAGAATTGCCCCGTGCAATTCTGCTTAGAGCCGGGGACGGCGCGGCCCGCAAGCCCGCCGCCCGGTGCGGATCGGCCGGTCCGCCCCTCAGCGCCGCCAGCCGGGCCTGCCGCGGCCCCCGACATAACCGGCCTTGACCCGCTGCTTCAGGAGCGGGCGCGGCCGGAAGCGCTCGCCGTAGGCGTCCTGCAAGATCTCCTGGACCTGCAGGCAGAGGCTGGAGGTCGTGGCGTCCATCAGTTCGAACGGGCCGACCGGATGGCCGAGGCCGAGCCGGCAGGCGGTGTCGATGTCGGCGGGCGTCGCCACCCCTTCCTCGACGAGCCGCACCGCCTCGATCATGAAGGCGTGCAGGAGGCGGTTCACCGCGAAGCCGGCCACGTCCTTGATCTCGATCGGCGTCTTGCCGATGGAGGCGCACAGCGCGAGGATTTTTTCGACCACCTCGCGGGCGGTCTCGAAGGCCGGGATCACCTCCACGAGCTTCATGCGCGTCACGGGCGAAAAATAGTGCGTGCCGAGGAAGCGCGGCCGGCGCGCGGGGGCGACCTCGGCGGCCAGCACGCTGATCGGGATCGTCGAGGTGTTGGTCGCCAGGATGCAATCCGGCCGGCAATGGGCGTCGAGGTCGCGGAAGACCGCCGCCTTCACGTCCTGCTGCTCGAAGACGGCCTCCGTGACGAAGCCGCAGGCGGCCATCGCCGCGAGATCGGTGGTGGCGGACAGCCGCCCGAAGGCGGCCTCGCGCTCCGCGGCCGGCAGCGCCCCGCGCTGCACGCCGCGCTCGTACACGCCCTGCAGCCGCTCCAGCGCCGCGGCCAGGGCCTCCGGCGAGCGGTCGGCCAGCACGACCGCGTGCCCGGCCAGGGCGAAGGTGAGGGCGATCTCCGACCCCATCAGGCCCGCCCCCACGACGCCCACTGTCATCGTGCTCGTCACCGCATCTCCTCCCATCGTGCCGCGGCCGCGAGTCCGGCCGCGCGCGTAACGTAGAGCGAAAGGCAGGTGCGCGCCGCCCCCCGGCGGAGCGGCGCGCCGCGCGTCAGGCCGCTGCCTGCCGGGGCGCGTCGAGCAGGTCGTCGGCCGGGCCGAAGAACTCGAAGCGCACCCGGTCGCCCGGCACGCCGTGGCGCTGCAGTCCGGTCACGAGGGCGGCGAGGAAGGGCTTGGGCCCGCACAGGTAGTAGGTCGCCGCCGCGTGCGGCGTGTGCGCGACGAGCCAGTCCGCGGTGATCAGGCCTTGCGCATCGTAGTGGTCGCCCAGCCGGTCCTGCGCCTCCGGTTCGGCGTAGAAGGTCTTGAGGCGGATCGCTCCCCGGCCGGCCGCGAGCGCCCGGGCGTGGTCGCGCATCGCGTGCACGCGGCCGTTCAGGGCGCCGTGGACGTACCATGTCGGACGCGCGGGCGTCGCCGCGGCGATCGTCTCCAGCATGCTCACCATCGGGGTGAGCCCGACGCCGCCGCTCACCAGCACCACCGGCGCCTCGTCCGCCCGGTCGAGGACGAACTCGCCCGCCGGAGCCGAGACCTTCAGGACGGTCCCGGATCCCGCGTGATCGTGCAGCCACGTCGAGACGAGGCCCGCCGGCTCGCCGGCCCGGCCCTCGCGCTTGACGGTGATGCGGTAGGCGCGGTCGTTGGGGGCGCAGGAGATCGAGTAGTTGCGCTTCAGCACGCCCCGCCCGGGCAGCGTGACGAGGAAGCCGAGATACTGGCCCGGCTCGTGCCGCAGCACCGGACCGCCATCCGCCGGGACCAGCACGAAGGAGCAGATCGTCTCGCTCTCGGGCGTCACGCTCTCCACCACGAAGTCGCGCCAGCCGTTCCAGCCGCCGGGCCTCCCCGCCTGCTCGCGGTAGATCGCGGCCTCCCGCCCGATCAGCAGCTCGGCCAGGAACCAGTACGCCTCGCCCCAGGCGGCGCAGATCTCGGGCGTCGCCGCCGCGCCGAGCACGTCCCGGATCGCGCCGAGCAGGGCGTCCGCCACGAAGGGGTAATGCTCGGGCAGGATGTTGAGGGCGACGTGCTTCTGCGCGATGCGCTCCACCGCGCCGCCCAGCGCCCCGAGGTTGTCGATGTTGCGGGCATAGGCCAGCACCGCCTGGGCGAGCGCCTTCGGCTGCGATCCGGTCTCGCCGTGATGCGACTGGTTGAAGAGGTCGCGGATGTCCGGGTTCTCGAACAAGCGCTCGTACAGGCGCCGGGTAATGGCGAGGCCGTGCGCGTCGAGCGCCGGGACGGTGGCCTTGATCAGCGCGACGGTGGCGGGGGTGAGCGGGGTGGGCATCGGCAGCTCTCAAAGGTGCATAACGCATGCACCTTATAGGGTGCGCCTTTAAAAGATGCAACGAGAGTGTACCTTATAACGGTAAGGGAGCCCGCATGCGCCTGACCCGCTACACCGACTACGCCCTGCGCACCCTGATCTATCTCGGCGTCCACGAGCCGCGGCAGAGTTCGATCGCCGAGATCGCGCGGGCTTACGGCATCTCGGAGAACCACCTGACCAAGGTGGTGCACCAGCTCGGCCGGCTCGGGCTGATCCGAACCATCCGCGGGCGCGGCGGGGGCCTGCGGCTGGCATTGCCGCCGGCCGAGATCGTGGTCGGGGCCGTGGTGCGGCAGACGGAGGAGGATCTGGCGCTGGTGGAGTGCTTCGCGGGCCATGCCTGCGCGATCACCCCGTCCTGCCGCCTGAAGCGTGCCCTCGGCGAGGCGCTGGCGGCCTTCCTGGAGGTGCTCGACCGCACCACGCTGGCCGACCTGCTGGAGGGCCCGGCGCGGTCGGACCTCGCCCGCCTGCTCGAGATCCCGAGCCCGATCGGCGCCGCGCCGGCGGCGCCCTGATCCCGCGAGGGCGGGACCGGCGTCGTCTCAGCCGCCGTTCGCGGCGGCCTGACGGGTCAGCAGGCCGATCTGGCTCGGCGGGACTCCGTCCGGCCCGCGCCCGGCCACGACGACGAGGCGCTGCACCTCGCCGCGCAGGAAGGCCTGGAGGAAGCGGTTGTAGTCGCGGAAGGAGACGCAGCCGTTCGACTGGCCGCTCGGGCCCAGCATGTAGCTGTGGGCGAGGAGCCCGGCGCGGTTGTGGATCGCGCCCGGGCCGCCCACCGGGTTGAGGCGGATGGCGCGCACCCCGTGGAAGAGGGCCTCGCGCTCGGTGAGGTCGTAGGTGCCCGGCGGCGTGGCGCCGTGCATCCGCACGTGCACGTGGCGCGGATCGTCCATCTTCGGGCCGAGGCCCGAATGGGCTTCGAGCCGCTCGCCGCTCGGCAGCGTCACGGTCCGGGCCGTGATGTCGTAGACCGCGACCCCCCCGGACGGGTTCGCACTCGCCGGCGGGAGGATGCGCCGGACCGGTCCCTGCTCGACGGGCCGGGGTTCCAGCGACGCGTAGGACAGGGCGGTGTTCGAGGAGGCCGGCAGGTCGAACAGCTTCTCGATGAAGGTGCGGCTGTCCTCGGGGGGCGGGGCGACCGCGGCCTGGCGCCGGGCGGCCCGCTCCGCCGCGCCGGGCCTCGCCGTCCGCGGCGTCCGGAATTCCGGCGGGCGCGGCACCGGCAGCGGCACCGGTTGGGCGAGCGGGGCGCTCGGCGCGACCGCCGGCGTCTCCGTCTCCGTCTCCGCCGGCGGCAGGCTGGGTTCGGCCGCGAGGCCCGGCACCGTCTCCACCGCATCGAGGAGCGCGCTCTGCCAGCCAGCCTCGTCCGGAGCGGGCGCCTGTTCGGCCACGATCGCCGGAGGCGTGAGCGGCACGGCCGCTTCGGTCTCGCCGAGCGACGGGCCGGTCTCGCGCGGCAGCACCGCCGGATTCCGCAGGTCGGCGTAGCGGGCACCGAGCACGCCGGCCCCCATCAGGACGGCGAGGGACAGCGCGAGCGGCGCGAGGCCGCGGCGAGGCGACGGGGCGGGCGCGCCCGGGGGCAGGGGGGAGGGGGCCGCATCCACGCCAGTCACGTCTCGTCCTCCCGACAGATCCCGTCGGATCCCTCATCTCCACGGAGGCAGGGCGCCGCGCGCGACGCGCCGGCCTGCTCCGGTTCTCCGGTAGAGAAGGACTGGTACGGACCGGCTTTTCTTGGGCAGGAGCGTGGCCAATCCGAGAAGAGTGAGGTCCTTTACTGCCAAGCTGGGCGCAGTCCATTGCCAAGCTTGGCCGATAGTCTCGGCAACACGGCCGCTGTCGCGGGAGTGCGCCCGCGCCGCGCGTGCCTGGGATCGTTCGACTGGGCGCCTAAGGGGTGGGCAAAGGCCGTTCCGGCAGGCTATGGCCTAGCACACCTTCCCGGTTTTCGAGCCCGGGCCGCCGGGCCGTGCAGCGTGAGACATCCATGAGTTCGACCCGTATGCCCTCGTCGCGGCCGCCGTCGCTGATGTCGCGGTTCTTCTCCGAGGCCCCCGTCACCTGCATCGAGGACCTGCGGCGGCTCGCCGAGCGGCGGGTGCCGCGCATGTTCTACGACTACGCGGATTCGGGCTCCTACACCGAGAGCACCTACCGGGCGAACGAGGGCGACTTCGCGCCGATCAAGCTGCGCCAGCGCGTCGCCGTCGACATGACGAATCGGACCCTCGCGAGCCAGATGGTCGGCCAGCCGGTGAGCATGCCGGTGGCGCTCGCGCCCACCGGGCTGACGGGCATGCAGCACGCGGACGGGGAGATCCTGGCCGCCCGTGCCGCCGCCAAGGCGGGCGTGCCCTTCACGCTCTCCACCATGAGCATCTGCTCGATCGAGGACGTGGCCGAGAACACCGACCGCCCGTTCTGGTTCCAGCTCTACGTCATGCGCGACCGGGACTTCATCAACCGCCTGATCGACCGCGCGAAGGCGGTGGGGTGCTCGGCCCTGGTGCTGACCCTCGACCTGCAGATCCTCGGCCAGCGCCACAAGGACATCCGCAACGGGCTCTCGACCCCGCCCCGGATGACGCTGCCGAACATCGTCAACCTCGCGACGAAGCCGCGCTGGTGCCTCAGCATGCTGCAGACGCAGCGGCGCACCTTCCGCAACATCGTCGGCCACGCGAGCGGGGTGAGCGACCTCTCCTCCCTCTCCTCGTGGACCGCCGAGCAGTTCGATCCGACCCTCAACTGGGACGACGTCAAGCGAATCCAGGACCGCTGGGGCGGGCCGCTGATCCTCAAGGGCATCCTCGATCCGGAGGATGCCGAACTCGCCGCCCGCAGCGGCGCCCAGGCGCTGATCGTGTCAAATCACGGCGGGCGCCAGCTCGACGGCGCGCCCTCCTCGATCTCGGCGCTGCCGGCCATCGCGGCTGAGGTCGGCGACCGGATCGAGGTGCTGATGGACGGCGGCATCCGCTCGGGGCAGGACGTCATCAAGGCGCTCGCGCTCGGCGCCAAGGGCGTCTTCATCGGCCGCGCCTTCCTGTACGGGCTCGGGGCCGGGGGCGAGGCGGGCGTGACCCAGTGCCTCGACATCATCCGCAAGGAGCTCGACGTCACCATGGCGATGTGCGGCCTGCGCGACATCAAGGCGGTCACGGCCGACATCCTGGCGACGAAGCCCGTCGCGGCGGCCTGACACCGGACGATGTCCCGCGGCGCGCGGATGCGCCGCGGGAGCGGATTTTTACATCCGGCGCATCATCCGGCGGTGCATCATGTGCCGGTGCATCCGGTGCTCGCGCCGCATCTCGCGCCGCATCATCCGCTTGCGCATCACGTGCCGCTCCATCCGGGTCATCTGCGCGTAGGCCGTCGGCACCGCGCCGAGGCCCGGAGCGGTCGCTGCCGCCGAGGCGGATCCGGCGCCGAGGGTGAGCCCTCCCAGAACCAGGGCCGCGGCCAAGCCGAGCATGCTCTTCTTCATTGTTGGGGATTCTCCGGTTCAGCTCCTGCAGGTGCAGAAGAAAGCTTCACCCTGCGGATGAGGCCCCCACACAAGCTTTCGTCCGAGGCCGGGGTTCCCCGGGAAAAATCGTCCTCATCCCGAATCGTGCGCAGAGTCGCGCAGAAACTCCGCCCCAGTTCGGGACCTGCGATCCGCGCCGCGCGTTGAGAGGGACCGAGCCGCACAGCCGAGGTCGGCCGCGATGGGGGGAGCGACGATGGACGAGGGCATCCGGATCCAGGCCGACACGGACGGCACCTTCAGCCTCCACAGCGACGACCGGGTGATCCTGCGCGGCCTCACGCGCGAGAAGGCCTACCGGCTCGCCTCCCGCCTCGGCGGGCTCGCCATCGCGTATTGAGGCGTCGGCCTTCTGGCGCGGATCTTGAAAGCCCTCGCACGGCCGGGTACTCGGCCCCGTCGGGAGGCGTGATGCATTTCTTCGCGAGCGCAGTCGTGATCGTCGCCGTGCTGGTCGGGCTCGGCGTCCTGGGCCGGCATTCCGAGGGCCCGCCGCTGTCCTGATCCGGGCCGTCCTCCCGGCTGGAGTCGACGCTCGATCGTGTCGTCACACAGCCTGAACGCATCGCAGACCGTGAGCGCGGACGCGCGCAAGCGGTTCCGCTGGCCGACCTCCGACCAGATGGACGTTTGTCCGCACCATGCCGTCGTCAAGACCAGGTTTTTGCAACCGCTAGATTATCTTCCATGCTGCGGACCATCTCGTCGTAGGTCAGCACCAAGGCCGGTTGGCCTTCCACCTTGAGATGATCGCGCCGGTGCTTGAACCGTTTGCGTTCCACGTCATCGGCAAGGCTCGCATCGCGTCCGCAGATGACAGCGTACGCACTGGTCGTGATCGGGCCACCAAAGCCGGCGAGCAGAACCGAGTCGTTCGGATGATCGGACCGGACCCAAGCCCAGTCAAGGATCTGACTGAAGCCATGCTCGATCCGCGGCGACCAGTAACGGTATTGGACGGTGCCTCTCTTGAAAATACTCGTTGCTTGCGCATCCTCGAACTCGATGAGCCCGAACCGGCGCTGGCCGGCGTTGCCCAGCACCAAGTCGGTGCGGAACATCCCTTTCAGTGCAAGTTCGAACTTGATCATGTCCGGAGCCGGCAGGCCCAACGTCGACGCCAAGAGGCACGCCATGTTCCTCCGCCCCACGGTTGCTTGAGACACCCCGTTAGCGGACGGTCTCCGCGGCAGGGGTGAGGACGATG
>NZ_JBKIBX010000019.1:0-81640 GCF_046557895.1 Methylobacterium oryzisoli
GAAGGCTCGACGGGGGGGTTCGGTGCGATGGTGCTGCACTGCCTGTCGGCGCGGGGCGTGCTGGACGAGGGTCGGGTGCGGGTGCGGACGCTGACGCTGCCGGACGTGTACCAAGACCACGACACGCCGGAGCGGATGTACGCGCAGGCGGGGCTGGACGCGTCCGCCATCGTCAAGACCGTTCGCGATCTCCTGCCGGCCCAGCCGCGGGCCTCCGCCCGCGAGACCAACGTCGTCAGCGTCGCGCGGCGCCCGCGCTGAGCGACGCCTCGGCCCCGGGCCGGCGCTTCTCGGCTGAGCGGATCGCCTGCCACGCGTTCGGCTGCGCCACGAAGGCCCGCAGCGCCGCGGCGTTCCGGGCCGCCTCCTCGCCCCCGAGGTCGCGGCGCATCACCTCCTCGGCCTCCGCCGGGCGGCCCGCCAGCCCCAGCACCAGGGCGAGGTTCTGGCGCACCCGCGCATCCGCCCGCGGATCGGCCGCGGCCTGCCGCAGCACCCGCTCGGCGTCGCCGAGGCGCTTGGCCAGCGCGTAGGACAGGCCGAGATTCGACAGGATCGTCGGCTCGCCCGGCACGATCTTCAGCGCGGCCTCGTAGTAGCGCTGCGCCTGGGCGTGATCGCCCATCTGGTCGGCCACCGTGCCCTGGGCCGAGAGCACCCGCCAGTCCGGGTTCGCGGGCGAGTGCGCGTTCTGCAGCACCTCGGCCGCCTCGCCGTAGCGCCCGGCCTCCGCCAGGGTCTTGCCGTAGGCCGCCAGCACGGCCGGATTCTTGGGATTGCGCAGGGCCGCCTGCTGCAGCACCGCAGCGGCCTGCGCCGTCTGCTCGGTGCGCCGCAGGGCGTTCGCGTAGGCGATGGCCGTGCCGACATCGCCCGGATTGGCGTTGTGGCGCGTGCCCAGGCGCTCCAGGTCGCGCCGGTCGGGAGCGGCCTGCGCCCGCGCATCGATGGAGCCGGTGGTCGTGGGCGAGCGCGACAGGCAGCCCGAGGCGAGGAGCGCCACCGCGCCGGCCGCCAGCAGGCGGCGCAGTCCGGCCCGCGACACGTCGAACCCAGCACTCATCCGCCGCTCCACCCCGAGATCTGGCCGACGGGCCCGCATCGCGCCGCGCCGTCTGTGGTGGTAGAGCGTTAACCCTAACCGCGGGTTAAGCCGCGCTCCTCGGCAGACCTGTCCCAGGCCGGCCGGCGGAGGGTCTTGTGTCCGCATCGCTTTCTGCCGCCGGACCGATGCCCGTCGCGGCAAAAGCTGCTCAGCCAGGGAAGAGCCCGCCGTGACAGCCCTCCTGCCCGCCGACGCCGCCCACGCGATCCCGATCTGGTGCGTCGAGGCCGCCGGCTGGCCCGCGCTCGCCGAGACCCTGCCCGCCCCCGCGGCGGCCTTCGCCCGGGCGACCGGCTTTTCGGCCAAGCCCGGCAGCCACTGCCTCCTGCCCGATGCCGCGGGCGCCCTGGCCGGCGTGCTCTTCGGGATCGACCCGGCCGGAGACCGCTTCGCGCCGGCCAAGCTCGTCGACCTCCTGCCGGAGGGCGCCTACCGGTTCGCCGCCGCCCCGCCCGACCCGGCGCTGGCGGCGCTCGGCTGGCGGCTCGCCGCCTACCGCTTCGCGCGCTACCGCGACAGGCCGGTGCCGGGCGCCCGGTTGGTCGCGCCGGAGGGCGTGGACGCGGCCGAGATCGGGCGCATCGCGGACGCCGTCGCGGCCGGCCGCGACCTCGTCAACACCCCGGCCAACGATCTCGGGCCGGGCGAGATCGAGACCGCCGCCCGCAGCCTCGCGGAGCGCTGGGGGGGGGCCTGCTCGGTGGTGTCGGGCGAGGATCTCGACCGCGGCTTCCCGATGATCGCCGCGGTCGGCCGGGCCTCCGCGCGGGCGCCGCGGCTCATCGACCTGACCTGGGGCGACGCCTCCGCCCCGAAGGTGACCCTCGTCGGCAAGGGCGTCGCCTTCGACACCGGGGGCCTCGACATCAAGCCCTCCGCGGCGATGCTGCTGATGAAGAAGGACATGGCGGGGGCCGCCGCCGCGCTCGCCGCCGCCGAGATGGTGATGGGCGCGGGGCTGCGGCTGCGCCTGCGCGTCCTCGTGCCCGCCGTCGAGAACGCCATCTCGGGCAGCGCCTTCCGCCCGGGCGACGTGCTGCGCAGCCGCCGCGGCCTCTCGGTCGAGATCGGCAACACCGACGCGGAGGGGCGCCTGATCCTGGCCGACGCGCTCGCGCTCGCCGACGAGGAGAGCCCGGACCTCGTGATCGACTTCGCGACCCTGACGGGGGCCGCCCGGGTGGCGCTCGGCCCCGACCTCCCGGCCCTGTTCACCGCGGACGACGCGCTCGCCGCCGCGATGGCCGAGGCGGGCCAAGCGGTGAACGATCCGGTCTGGCGGATGCCGCTCTGGGCGCCCTACGCGAGCCTGCTCGATTCCAAGATCGCGGACATCAACCACGTCTCCGGCGGGGCCTTCGCGGGCGCGATCACGGCCGCCCTCTTTCTGCGCCGCTTCGCCCCGCAGGCCGGGGCCCACGCGCATCTCGACCTCTACGGCTGGAACCCGAGCACGAAGCCCGGCCGGCCGGAGGGCGGCGAGGTGCAGACGGCGCGGCTGGTCTACGAGCTCCTGAAGCGGCGCTACGCCTGAGGCGCCGCCTCCCCGACCAGCGCCGCCCGTTCCGCCTCGTAGGCCTCCCGCACCACCTCCTTGCCGTAGGCGCGCTCCAGGCGCCGCACGGTGAAGTGGGCGCGGGCGATGCTCTGGAAGTGGTCCATGAAGGTGGCGTTGACGGCCGCGCCGCCGAGCGCCCCGATCACCGGCACCGCCTGGGCGGCGACCTTCTGCGAGACGACGAGGCCGAAGCGCGAGGCGATCTGCGCGGCGAAGCGCATCAGCACGGGCGCGCTCTCGTCGATGAGGCCGCGGCCCGCCGCGTAGCGCGTCACCTCCGCCATGGTCTTGGCCAGCGCGCCGCGCACCGCGAAGTAGCCGCTGTCGGTCGCCGCCGACACCTCGGGACCGCCCCGCCCGCCCAGCGCGAAGACCTGCATGCAGGCGAGAGCCGACTCCGGCCGGCTCAGATCCTCGCCCTCGCGCTGGGCGATCTCGGCGATGGAGCGCAGCATCAGGGTAGTGGAGACCGGCAGTTCCACCGCGATGGTGGCGAGGCCGAAGGCGCCCCCGACCGCCCCCGAGACGGCGGCGAGCGCCTTGTGGCCGAAATCGCCCGGCGGGTAGCGCTCCAGGAGGTCGAGGGCGCGCGCGCGCAGGCCCGGGCGCCCGGCCTCCGCGGCCGAAATGATCGCGGACCCCTCCCCGGCCTGCCGCGGCAGGGTCGCCAGCGCGACGGTGAGCGCGCCCTTCATGGCGGTCTCGGTGGCCTGGGTGATCGCTTGGCTCACCGTGTCGGGCAGGGCGCGGCCGATGAGGTCGAGGGGCGCCCCCGCGACGGCGGAGAGCCGGGCGGCGAGGCTCGGGCGCTCCAGCACCGCGACGGCCCGGCGCAGCGCCGCGCGGTCCGCCTCGCTCAGCGGCTCCGGGGCGCGGGGCGGGACGGGAAGCGCGGTGTCGGCGGCGACGATCTCGGTCACGGGGGCACCTCGGTGCGTGCGGGACGATACGATCCCTGAAAAGCTGGGGAGCCCGGCTCGGGTTCCGCAAGGGCGTCCGGCGCAAAGGGCGTCCAGCGCAAAGGGCGTCCAGCGCATGTCCGGGGCGGAAGTCCAGTAGCGGCTGCGCGGGCGGGCCGGCTACGAAGGGCGGACCGACCGAAATACAGGCCGCCCCGATGACCAGCGACCCGCCCGCCACGCCCGATTGGGGCGCCCCCGTGATCCGCACCATCGCGATGCCGGCCGACACCAACCCGGCCGGCGACATCTTCGGCGGCTGGCTGATGGCGCAGATGGACCTGGCGGCCGGCAACGTCGCGGCCCGCCGGTCGCGCGGGCGCTGCGCCACCATCGCGGTCGAGGGCATGACCTTCCTGCACCCGGTCTCGGTCGGGGACGAGGTCAGCCTCTACGCCCGCATCGTCGCGGTCGGGCGCTCGTCGATCCGCATCCAGATCGAGGCGTGGCGGCGCGCCCGCGAGGGCGAGGAGACCATCAAGGTCACGCAGGCCCTGTTCACCTTCGTGGCGATCGACCAGGACCGCCGCCCGCGCCCGGTGCCGCCCGAGCCGCCGCCCGCGACGGGCGGGCCGGGCTTCGACGCGTGGTCGATCTGAGCCTCCGGCGCCGACGCGCCCGTCGGCGCCCGCGCGGCTGACGCGTCAGGCCCGCGCGGCGATCCCGTCCGCGTGCAGCGCCGCGGGTGCGGCGTCGGGCGCCGGGCGCTCCTCCGGCAGCAGGCGCAGGGCGAGGCACAGGCCCACCACCGGCAGGCCGACCGCGGCGGTGGCGACGAAGAAGGCCGGGTAGCCCATCGCCTCGACGGCGAAGCCCGAGAGCCCGCCCACGAACTTGCCGGGCAGCGCGTAGAGCGAGGAGAGCAGCGCGTACTGCGTCGCCGCGAAGGCCGGCGAGGTCAGGCTCGACATGTAGGCGATCAAGGCGGTGCCCGCGAAGGCGCCCGCGAAGTTGTCGATGCTGATGCTGGCGACGAGGAGCGGCAGGTCGTGGCCGGCGAGCGCGAGCCACGCGAACATCAGGTTCGAGGCCGCCGCCGCGATGCCGCCCACGAGCAGCGCGGCGTGGAGGCCGATGCGGCTCACCGCGATGCCGCCCGCGAAGGCCCCGGCGATGCCGATCCAGACGCCGTAGACCTTCGAGACCGTGGCGATCTCCGAGAGCGTGAACTTCATGTCGATGTAGAGCGGGTTCGCCATCACGCCCGAGACGAAGTCGGGCAGGCGGTAGAGCGTGATCAGCGCGAGGATCAGCACGAGGCCGAGCCCCTTGCGGCGCATCAGGTCCGAGAAGGGGTCGATCACCGCCTCGCGGGCCGCCACCCGCCAGCCGCGGCCCGCGGGCGGATCCACGGCCTCGACCTTCGGGGCGGCGAGGCAGCCCGCCATCGCGATCAGCATCAGGGCCGCCATCGTCGCGTAGGCGGGCGTCCAGCCGAAGGCGTCGGCCACGTAGAGCGCGCCCGCCCCCGCGCAGATCCGCGCGAGGCTGTAGCCGAGCTGGTAGGCGGCCAGCATCATGCCCTGGCGCTCGGCGGGCGCGGAATCGATGCGCCAGCCGTCCACCACGATGTCCTGCGTCGCCGACGCGAAGGCGATCGTCAGCGCGCAGACCACCATGTAGCTGAGCGAGCGCGACGGGTCGCCGAAACTCATCGCGATGAGGCCGCCCGCCACCAGGATCTGGGCCGCCAGCATCCAGGCCCGCCGCCGCCCGAGCCACCGCGCCAGCACCGGCAGGTCGAAGCGGTCGATCACCGGCGCCCAGAGGAACTTCAGCGTGTAGGCGAGGGAGACGTAGCTGAGCAGCCCGATGTCGACGCGGTTGATCCCCGCCGTGCGCAGCCACGCCGACAGCGTCGCGAAGACCAGCAGGATCGGCAGCCCGGCGCCGAAGCCGAGGAGCAGCATCAGCGCCATGCGCCGGTCCTGCGCGACGTCGCGCAGCGTGCGCTTGGTGCCCTCCAGCCAGCCGACGGTCATGGGTGGTCGTTCCTCGCGATGGTCCGGGCGCATAGCACCGGACGAGTGAGGCCGCATGATGGTTCGCTCCCGGTTAACGCAGGTTAGGCAGCGGGCCGGTCGCGAGCGAAAATTCTCCACAGTTTGAGCGTTTTAAGTTCTAAAACAATGGTTGATGGTTTGCATCCGTTCGTGAAATACTCGCCGTCGTCATCTTGTCGGCTGGTTTGGACGCGATCGGACCGTATCCGGTGCCGGGATCTCGGCCAGTCCGCGGAGCACAGCGAGGGACGATGGCCGGGGCAGCCCGCCGGTCGACCAAGATCTCCGGCAAGCGGCTCGGCCGGGCGGCCGATCCGCGGCTCGGCGGGGCCGAGCCCGATGCCGTGTTCGCGGCCGCCTTCCAGGCCGGCGACGTTCCCCTGCTGCTCGCGGAGGCCGGCCTGGCCGACCAGCCGATCCAGTTCGCCAATGCCGCCTTCTGCCGCCTCACCGGCTACGGCCCCGAGGAGGTGGTGGGCCGCGACCTGCAGGTGCTGCAGGGGCCCGGGACGGACCACGTGGCCCTCGCCCGCCTCCGCGCGGCACTCGCCCGCGGCGACGCCGCGTCGGCCGAGATCCTGGCCTACCGCAAGGACGGGACCGCGGTCCCGGTCGCCGTCCGGCTGAGCCCCGTGCGGATGGCCTCGGGGGGCCGTTACGCCGTCGCGGTCGTGGAGGAGCTGGAGACCGGGCGGGCGGCGCTGCAGGCCGCCCTCGACCGGGCGACCGCCCGGCTGCACGAGGTCGATCACCGGGCCAAGAACACCCTCCAGGTCATCGCCTCCCTGGTGCTGCTCAAGGCCCGCCGCACCGAGGATCCGACCTGCCGCACCGCCCTCGACCGCGTGGCCGAGCGGGTCGGCGCGCTCGCGGCCGTTCAGCGCCTGCTCCAGGAGGGCGAGGATGCCGGCCATTTCGACCTGCGGGCCTTCGCGGCGGATCTCGCCGACGAACTCGCGGCCGAGCTCGATCCCGGGCGCATCGCGCTGTCCGTCGAGGTCGAGCCGGTGGCGGTGGCGGCCGACAAGGCGGCGCCCCTCGCGCTTCTCGTGCACGAACTCGCCACCAACGCGGTGCGCCACGCCTTCCCGGACGGCCGGCCGGGCCGGGTGCGGATCGCCGCCGGGCGGCGGGAGGACCGTCTCGTCCTGTCGGTGGAGGACGACGGGGTCGGCCTCGACGCCACCGGGGCGCCGCCGGATGCCCTCGGCCTCGCGGTGGTGGCGATGATGACGCGGCAACTGGCCGGCACGCTCACCTGGGACCGGACGCCGCCGGGCACCCGGGCGGAGGTGTCCCTGCCCTGGACCCGGCCGATCGCGGGGTGAGCGAACCGGTCCCGGCTCAGCCGGGGTGGCCCGCCCCGTCGAGCGCCGCCGCCACGGCCGCCCGGGCTTCCTTCAGCCGGAAGGGCTTGCGCAGGAAGACCGCGTAGCCGTCGCAGCGCGCCCGGACCGCTTCCTCGGGCATCGAGCTCATCATCACGACCGGGATCTCCCGGGTCGCCGCCTCGGCCTGCAGCGCGCGCAGCATCGCCGGCCCGTCCATCACCGGCATCATGAAGTCGAGCACGATCAGGTGCGGGACCGCCTCGGCCATGCGCTGGAGCCCGTGCCGGCCGTTCGCCGCAGTGAACACCGTGTGCCCCTCGTCGGAGAGGACCGATTCCAGCAATTCGGCGATGCCGAACTCGTCGTCCACGATGAGCACCGTCGCCACCCGCTCACTCCCCGCCTCGACCGGATGGCAGGTGCCGGAGCTGGGCCAGGATCGCCTCGGCGCGTTCCGGTCCGTCCTCGACGGTGAGGCCCCCGCTCTCGATGCGGAAGCAGCGCAGGCGCTGGTCGATGACGCTGTCGCGCGCCTTGATGACCGAGATCATGCGGTGGAGATCCGACCGGAGTTCGACGAAGCGCAGGAGCAGGATGTTCTCGGCGATCCCGGAGGCGCCCTGGAGAGAGACGCCGCCGAGAGGCAGGCCCGATGCCAGCCCGTAGAGATCGGTCTCCACCGTGTACATCCCCGTCACGTCCAGCGCTCTCAGCTCGGCCGTCAGGGCGGCGAAGACGCGCACGATGCGGTCCTCGTCCGGGGTGAGGCGCCTCAGGCCGTCGAGACCGTCGATGAACACGCGCCGCACCCGCCGGTTCCTCACCGCGGCGATCAGACGGTGGCAGACCTCGTCGATCAGCCCCTCGGTGGCGGGATGCCACAGCACCTCGACCTGCCCGGTCTCCATCATGGCGGCGACCGGCAGGTTCAGCGCCTTCGCCTTGGCCCTCAGCGCCGCCTCGCTCTCGTGGAGGCCCACCAGCAAGCCCGCATCGTCGGGGTCGCCGCCGAGGAACTGTAGCCCGAGCGTGGTCTTGCCGATGCCGGCCGGCCCCGCGAGCATCGTGGTCGAGTGCCGCGGCAGGCCGCCGCCGAGCATGCCGTCGAGGGCCGGGATCCCGAGCGGCACGTGCGCGCCCGCGACGTGGTCGCGCCGGCTCGGCTCCCGGAAGCGCGCCTCCGTGCGGGGAAACACCACGATGCCGCTATCCGTGATGCGGAAGGCGTGGCGCCCGCGCAGGAAGCCGCTGCCGCGGAACTTGCGCACGTCGAGGTCGCGCTCGGCCCGGCGTCCGCACAGCCGGTTCGACAATTCGATCAGGCCGTCCACCATCGTGTGCTCGGCCGCCGCCATCGGGGCGCCGGCCGAGGCGCTGGTGAGGAGCAGCACCGTCGCGCCGTTCGCGCCGGCCTGGGTCTGGAGCTCGTGGATGAACTTCTTGAACTCCAGGGTCGAGCCGGCCGTCTCCTCCGCCGCCATCACGCCGTCGAGGACGAGGAGGCTCGCCTCGCTCTCGCCGATCTCCCGGCGCAGCAGGGTGAGCAGGCCGGCCAAGCCCTCGTCCTGCAGGGTGCGGAAGGCGCTGAGATAGGTCAGGCGGTCGGGGATCACGCCGGCATCGAAGAAGCCCAGCGGCGCGATGTGCCCGAGCATGCGCGCGTGGCTCTCCGCCAGCAGGGTGACGTAGAGCGCCCGCCCGCCCCCGGCCGCGTGGGTGTGGCAGATCTGGTTGGCGAAGATGGTCTTGCCGCTGCCCGGCGTGCCCTGGACGATGTAGACCCCGCCCTGAAAAAGGCCGCCGCCCAGGATCTCGTCGAGTCCCGCGATCCCCGTCGCGACCCGCTCGAGGCCGCCGTAGGCGACCCGCTCCGTACCCGGTCCCGACCCCGTCATCGTACTCTCGATCGTTCTTCAGTGATGCAGGGGGAGAGTTACCGTGAAGGTTGATCCTTCACCAGTCCCGCTCCGCACGGTCACGCCCCCGTCCATCGCCTCGGCGAGGCGGCGCACCAGCCACAGGCCGACCCCGAAGCCGGTGCGGCTCTCGGCCTCCGGCAGATCCGCCTGCTCGAAGCGCGCGAAGACGCGCTCGTGGTCGCACGGTGCGATGCCGATGCCCTGGTCGATCACCCGGATCACGCCGGCCCCTCCCTCCCGGGCGGCCTCGACGAGGATCGGCCGGCCGTCGCCGTACTTGATCGCATTGGTCACGAGGTTGTCGAGGATCTGGTCGAGGGCCACGCGCTCGCAGGAGAGCACGAGGTCGTCGGGCACCCGCACCGCGATGGCGCTGCCGGCATGCGCCGCGAGCGGCTCCAGCCCCGCGACCACCTCCTGCGCCACCTCCGCGAAGTGCACCGGGACGCGGTCGAGGACGAGGCGCCCGGCCTGGGCGCGCGAGACGTCGAGGATCGTGGTCGCCCGGCGGATGTAGCGGTCGACGAGCCATTTGAGGCGCGCGAGGCCCTGCACGAGCCGCGGCGCCGGCTGGCAAGTCCCCTCGGCGGCGGCGAGCAGCCGCTCGACCTGGCCGAGGATCGGCGTCATCGGGTTGCGCAACTCGTGCGCGACGCTGGTGAGAAAAGCGTCCCGCTCGGCGAGCGCCCCCTGCAGGGCCGCGATCTCGCGGCGCAGGGCGGCGTTCTCGGCGATCAGCGCGCCCGTCAGGTCCGGCTCGGGCTCCGGGGCGGCGAGGGCCAGGGGGCCGGCCCGGCGGGTGTCCGGCTCGCTCATCGGGATCCCTCCGCCTCGGCCGTGCGGAAGGTGGCATGAACGCCCTGCTCCGACAAGCTGAGGAGGGGTATCGGCCAGGGGCGTGCGCGGCTTCAGGCCTGCGGCGGGAGGTGGCGCCACACGGCCGCGGCGGCGGCGAGATCCTCGATCGCCGCCCCCACCGACTTGAAGGCGGTGATCGCCGCAGGGTCGGTCCGGCCGGAGACCCGCCCGCGGCAGAGATCCGCGAGGTCGCCGCGGATCGCCTCGCGCGCGAGCGCGCCCGCGGCGAGCGCGAGCGCCACGTCGCCGCCCTTGGTGAGCGCGTCCGGCCCGTCGACGTAGAGCGCCGCCCGGGCGAGCGCCGCGTCGTCGGCCTCGCGCATCCGCGGCGTGAAGGAGCCGACGAGATCGAGATGGGTGCCGGGGGAGAGCCACGCGCCCTGCACCAGCGGCCGGTCGGACAGGGTGGCGCAGCAGACTATGTCGGCCTCCCGCACCGCCGCCTCCAGGTCCGCGACCGGGCGCGCCGCGATGCCCTCGGCGGTCAGGCGCCGGCTCAGCGCCTCCGCGGAGGCCGGGCGGTGGTTCCAGACCGCGACCTCGCGGATCGGACGCTCGGCCCGGTGCGCCCGCACCATGAAGGGCGCGAGCGCCCCCGCCCCGACCATCAGCAGGCGCGCGCTGTCGGGCCGGGCGAGGTGGCGCGCGGCCAGCGCCGAGGCGCCCGCGGTGCGCCAGAGCGTGAGATGGGGCGCGTCGAGGAGCGCCAGCGGCCGGCCGGTCGCCCGCTCGCTCAGCAGGAAACCGCCCTGGAAGGTGGCGAGGCCCCGCGCCGCGTTGCCGGGGTGCAGGCCCATCACCTTCACGCCGATGTGGTCGGCGTCCCAGGCCGGCATGATCAGCAGGGTCGCGTCGCCCGCCGGGTCCGGGAGCGTGTGGAGGTGGCGCGGGGGCGTGGCGACCTCCGCCCGGAAGGCGGCGTCGAGGGCCGCCACCATCGCGTCGGGCGTGAGGGCCGCGTCGATCTCCGCGGCGGAGACGATCCGCACCGGCTCAGACGCGGCCTGTGGGCGCCGGCAGGGCGGCCGGCCGGTCCAGGGAGGCGGCGTTGCGCAGGCGGTCGCTCTCGGCGCGCAGCCGGTCGATCTCGCGCCCGCGCAGGCGGCGCTCGCGGCGGTTGGGTTCCTGGCCGAGCCACGCGCCGCAGCCGCCGATCAGGATGCCGAGCGCCACCGCCGCGAAGGCGAGCGCGTAGAGCGGGAGCGTGAGGCTGAAGGCCGGCGCCCCCTGCGAGAAGGGATCGAACGACACCGTGACGGGCTGGCGGTTGGCCACCGCGAGCAGCACCACCACGATCGCGACGGGAAGGAGGATCAGGCCCTTGAGGAAGCGGATCATCGGACGGCTCGGCGGATACGGGGTGGCGGGAGATCTAGGGCGGCGGCCCCGGCGAACGAGTCTCGGCGAACACGTCTCGGCGTGCGCGCCGCGCGAGCCCGCCCCGGCCGGGGCGGCTAGGCGCGGGGTCACGAGGCCTGGGCGGCCACCGGCTCGTCGGCGCCGATGCCGGCCTCGTTGAGGCGCAGGCGCATCTCCTTGCCGGTCTTGAACACCGGGATCGCCTTCTCGGCCACCGCCACCGCGGCGCCGGTGCGCGGGTTGCGCCCGCGCCTCGCCTCGCGCCGCTTCACCGAGAAGGCGCCGAACCCCCGCAGCTCCACCCGGTCGCCGCGGGCGAGCGCGTCCCCGATCGTGTCGAGGATGGCGTTGACGATGTTCTCGACGTCGCGCTGGTAGAGGTGGGGGTTCTGCTCGGCGATCCTGAGGACGAGCTCGGACTTGATCATGGCGGGCGATCTCGGGCGGGTGTCTCGGCGGGAATCTTCGGGTCGAGGCGGCTCGGCGAGCGCGGGGAGGCGCGGCAGGGGCTCAGCGGGGAGAGGCCGTGCCCGGACGCCAGAGCGCCAGAAGGCCGCCGCGGGCGAGCGCGGCCGCCTCCTCGGAGGCGACGCGCAGGGAGGCGTCGTCCAAGCCGAGGAGCGAGGCCGCCGAGAACAGGTCGAAGCGGCTGTCGTTGCGCGGCTTCCAGTCCCGGATCGGCAGGTCCTTGGCGACGTTCTTCTCGCGCTCCAGCCACGCCACCGCCTGCCGTTCGCCGCCGGTCTCGTCGACGAGCTTCAGCGCGACGCTCTGGCGCCCGCTGAACACCCGCCCGTCCGCCACCGTGCCGATCTGCTCGGGCGTCATCCGCCGCCGCTCGGCCACGAGGGTCTTGAACCACGAGAAGGTGTCGCCGACGATCGCCTGGAGCGCGGCCCGCGCCTCCGGCGAGGTCGGGTGGAACGCGCTCGGCTCGGCCTTGAGGGGCGAGGACTTCACCTCCTCGACCCGCACGCCGACCTTGTCGAGCAGGCCCGACAGGTCGGGGTACTGGAACAGCACGCCGATCGAGCCGACGAGGGCGGTCTCGCGCGCCACGATGTGGTCGGCGGCGAGCGCCGTGATGTAGGCGCCCGAGGCCGCGGTGCCGTCCACGAAGGCGACGACCGGCTTCTTCTCGGCGAGCTGGCGCAGGTTGCGGAAGAGTTCTTCGGAGCCCGTGGTGGTGCCGCCCGGCGAGTTGATCGAGACGATCACCCCGGAGACCGCCCGGGACTCGCCGACCCGCTTCATCAGATCGCGGGTCTTCTCGCTGCCCGCGATGAAGCCGTCGATGCTGATGCGGGCGATCTGCGGCGTGACGGCGACGAACCGGCCGCCGCCCGCGGCGCGCCAGCCGACCGCGCCCACCGCGACGATCAGCGCCCCGATCCCGAGGACGCGCCAGAAGGACAGCTTCCGGCGCAGGGAGCGTCGGTCGAGGAGAAGTTCGGCATCGATGGCCATGCGGCGCTCGTGTTCCTCATGTCGGGCCGGAACGGGCCGCACAAGTCCTTGGCGCGCCTCGTTCCCGGCGCTGTTCTACCCCCGCCCTTCGCGGAGCGGCAAGAGCGTGCGCGGAGGCGGATCGGGGCCTTTCGCATGCGCCGGGGGCAGACCGGGACGATTTGCGCCGCCCGCCCGGCCCGCCGGCTGTTGCCGCTGTACGTATTTTGTTCTAGCACTCGGCGCCGAGGGATGATTCCGGAGAATCCTCCGGCCCTCCTTCCCAGCGGTGCCCTCCGGCCCGGATCGTGCAGCCTCGGCGATCGACCGGTCCGGGCGCCCTCCCCGCCGCATGACCCGCTTCGAGCCCCGGCATGGCCCCTCTCGACACGATGTTCGACCATGCGGCCGAGGGCCGCGTCATCGCGGTGCGCGGCGCGCGCGAGCACAACCTGAAGAACGTCGACCTCGTGATCCCGCGCGACAAGCTCGTGGTCTTCACCGGGCTGTCGGGCTCGGGCAAGTCGTCGCTCGCCTTCGACACCATCTACGCGGAGGGGCAGCGCCGCTACGTCGAGTCGCTCTCGGCCTACGCCCGCCAGTTCCTGGAGATGATGTCGAAGCCCGACGTCGACCAGATCGACGGTCTGTCGCCCGCCATCTCCATCGAGCAGAAGACCACCTCCAAGAATCCGCGCTCGACGGTCGGCACCGTCACGGAGATCTACGACTACATGCGCCTGCTGTGGGCGCGGGTCGGCATCCCGTACTCCCCCGCCACTGGCTTGCCGATCGAGAGCCAGACCGTCTCGCAGATGGTCGACCGCGTGCTGGCGCTGCCGGAGAAGACCCGCGCCTACCTGCTGGCGCCGGTGGTGCGCGGGCGCAAGGGCGAGTACCGCAAGGAGATCGCCGAGTATCAGCGCCGCGGCTTCCAGCGGCTGCGCATCGACGGCGAGTACTACCCGATCGACGACGCGCCCAAGCTCGACAAGAAGCTCAAGCACGACATCGACGTGGTGGTGGACCGCATCGTGGTGCGGCCCGACATGGCCTCGCGGCTGGCCGATTCCTTCGAGACCGCGCTCGAGCTCGCGGACGGCATCGCGGTGATCGAGCTGGCGGACGCCCCCGAGGGCGCGGCGCCCGAGCGGATCACCTTCTCGTCGCGCTTCGCCTGCCCGGTCTCGGGCTTCACGATCCCCGAGATCGAGCCGCGGCTGTTCTCGTTCAACAACCCGTTCGGCGCCTGCCCGACCTGCGGCGGCATCGGGCACGAGATGCGCATCGACCCGACGCTGGTCATCGCCGACGAGGCGCTGAGCCTCGACCGCGGCGCCATCGCGCCCTGGGCGAAGTCGACCTCGCCCTATTACGGTCAGACCCTCGACGCGCTCGCCCGCCACTACCGCTTCCGCACCGACCTGCCCTGGGGCAAGCTCACGGCGGCGGCGCGCCAGGTGGTGCTGTTCGGCTCCGGCGGCGACGCGATCCGCTTCGCCTACAACGACGGGCTGCGCGCCTACGAGGTCACCAAGCCCTTCGAGGGCGTGGTGCCGAACATGGAGCGGCGCTACCGCGAGACCGAGAGCGATCAGGCCCGTGAGGACATCGCCCGCTTCATGGCCGAGACGCCCTGCCACGCCTGCGGCGGCAAGCGGCTCAAGCCCGAGGCGCTCGCCGTGAAGGTGGCGGGCCACGACGTCGCCGACGTGGCGGCGCTCGCCGTCCGCGACGCGCAGCGCTGGTTCACCGACCTCCCCGAGGCCCTCACGCCGAAGCAGAACGAGATCGCGGTCCGCATCCTCAAGGAGATCCGCGACCGCCTCACCTTCCTGATCGACGTCGGCCTCGAATACCTCACGCTCGCCCGCGGCTCGGGGTCGCTGTCGGGCGGCGAGAGCCAGCGCATCCGCCTCGCCTCGCAGATCGGCTCGGGGCTCACCGGCGTGCTCTACGTCCTCGACGAGCCCTCGATCGGCCTGCACCAGCGCGACAACGAGCGCCTGCTCGGCACCCTCAAGCGGCTGCGCGACCTCGGCAACTCGGTGATCGTGGTCGAGCACGACGAGGACGCGATCCTCCAGGCCGACTACGTGGTCGATGTCGGGCCGGGCGCCGGGATCCACGGCGGCGAGATCGTCGCCAAGGGCACGCCGCAGCAGCTCCTCGCCGACCCGAACTCCCTTACCGCCAAGTACCTCACGGGGGAGCTCTCGGTGCGCATGCCGACCGGCCGGCGCAAGATCCGCAAGGAGAAGATGCTCCGCCTCGTCGGCGCGCGCGGCAACAACCTCAAGGACGTGACCGCCGAGATCCCGCTCGGCACCTTCACCTGCGTGACCGGGGTGTCGGGGGGCGGCAAGTCGACCCTCGTCATCGACACGCTCTACAAGGCGGTGGCGCGCAAGCTCAACGGCGCGCTGGAGCACCCCTCCCCGTTCGACCGGATCGAGGGCCTGGAATTCCTCGACAAGGTCATCGACATCGACCAGTCGCCGATCGGGCGCACCCCGCGCTCGAACCCGGCCACCTATATCGGCGCCTTCACGCCGATCCGCGACTGGTTCGCGGGGCTGCCCGAGGCCAAGGCCCGCGGCTACCAGCCCGGGCGCTTCTCGTTCAACGTCAAGGGCGGGCGCTGCGAGGCCTGCTCCGGCGACGGCGTGATCAAGATCGAGATGCACTTCCTGCCGGACGTCTACGTGACCTGCGACGTCTGCAAGGGCAAGCGCTACGACCGCGAGACCCTGGAGGTGAAGTACCGCGAGCGCTCCATCGCCGACGTGCTCGACATGACCGTCGAGGAGGCCGCCGACCTGTTCAAGGCGGTGCCGGCGATCCGCGAGAAGCTGGAGACGCTCGCGCGCGTGGGCCTCGGCTACGTCCATGTCGGTCAGCAGGCGACGACCCTGTCGGGCGGCGAGGCGCAGCGCGTGAAGCTGTCCAAGGAGCTGGCCAAGCGCGCCACCGGGCGCACCCTCTACATCCTCGATGAGCCGACGACGGGCCTGCACTTCCACGACGTCGCCAAGCTGATGGAGGTGCTCCACGAACTCGTGGACCAGGGCAACACGGTGGTGGTGATCGAGCACAACCTGGAGGTCATCAAGACCGCCGACTGGGTGATCGACATGGGGCCTGAGGGCGGCGACGGCGGCGGCACCGTGGTGGCGCAGGGCACGCCCGAGGCCATCGCCCGCGCCAAGGCCAGCCACACCGGCCGATTCCTGCGCGAGGTGCTGGCCCGCCGGCCCGCCGCCCGGCCCGGCAAGCAGGCCGCCGAGTAGGCCCTCCCCGGGCGCTCCGCGCCCCGGGACTGCTCGCCGCCGTTGAACCGGCGCAAATCGCCCGTGAAGCGCGCGAGTACTTGCCGAAATCACGGCTCCCGCAGCGCACAGCGCCGGTGTTTCGACCAATCGGGCGGGAGCGCTCTTCAATCGAACCCGCCCCGCGTGTGACGGAATTGCGACTTTTCCGCAACGCTTGTGGCGCTTCTGCCCGCGCGACGGGCATTCCGCTGGCGTTCTGAGCGTAGCTGTACAAAACTTCGAATCGTTCAGACTGTGTCGGGGCTGAGGGGCGCTCGAAGCAACGCCGACGCAAGCCTACAGACGACAAGCGGGCAATGTCGACGAGATGCGCGAGGCGGCTGGAGTTCAGCCTGCACCGGCGGGAAGGAAATCGTAATGGTCAAGAATTGGCTCGCCGCGGGGGCGGCTGCTCTTACACTGAGCGTCACGGCGACGGCATCGTACGCGCAAACCACCACGGTGCCGGGCGAGCAGGTCGGTCTGGCGGTCGGCGCGCCGCTGCCCGAAGGTCTCTACGCGATCAACACCTTCGTCTATCGCCAGACCCCGGATCTCGGCCCGGGCGCCCTGCCGGTGGATGTGGGCGTGAACGTCCCGGTCCTGGTCTGGTCGACCCCGCTCGTGGTCGCCGGCGGCCGGTTCGAGCTCGCCCTCGCCCCGCCGACCGTGTTCGCGTTCGGCAAGCGCGGCGGTCCCGCCGGCATCCGTGATCTGTCGATCAACGTCGGCACCTTCGTGGGCGGCATCTGGGCGTTCGACCTCGGCAGCAACTTCGGCGTCAGCTTGCTCGGCGGTGTCTACCTCAACGAGCTGAACGGCGACCGCGGCGTGCTGGTCAACAATTCCGGCAACTTCGTCGGCGCTCCGGTCCTGGGCCAGCTCGCCTCGAACACCTACCGCTTCGGCATCGCGGGCAGCTACACCGGCGACGGCTGGAACATCACCGCCAACCTGACGGCCAACATCTACGACTCGCCGGCCAGGTTCCCCGGCCCGAACGTCCCGGGCTTCGGCATCACCCGCGGGCCGTTCATCATCTCCGACTCGCTGAACCTCGACCTGACGGCCACCAAGAAGTTCGGCAAGTTCGAGATCGGTGCGATCGGCTACGGCACCTACAACTTCGACACGAGCTTCCGCAGCCTCGCCTTCGGCAACCGCGGCCGCTTCGCCCTCGGCGGTCTCATCGGCTACGATTTCGGGCCCTTCACGGCTCAGATCTACGCCGCCCGCGACGTCGTGACGGCGGTTCCGCGCTCCGAGAACACCGAGGTGTGGGGCCGCGTCGTGGTGCCGCTCTACACGGTCGCCGCGGCCGCGCCGCCGCCGCCGCCGGCCCCGATCATCCGCAAGTACTGAGACGCGAGCCCGGCGCCCCGCGCGCCGGCCTCGTCCGCCACGCCGCCCGGCCTCGTGCCGGGCGGCTTTCTTATGTCTGACCGCCCGGCCTCGTGCCGGGCGGCTTTCTTATGTCTGACCGCCCGGCCTCGTGCCGGGCGGCTTTTCGTTTGTCTGACCGCTCGGCCCCGCGCCGGGCGGCTATCGTTTGTCCGGCCGCCGGCCCCGTGCCGGGCGTGGGTGTTGCTTCGCCGCGCGCGACCTATAACGACGGAATGCCCGTGCGGCGGGCGCGAGGAGGCCACGGATGGCGTCGTCCGGCGAATGGAAGATTCCGAGCGCGGCCCAGCCGCGGCCCGCCGACTACGCCTACGATCTCGATCGCGCCCTCACCGCTGTCGTCGCCCTCTCGGCCCGGGTGCCGGACGCCGCCTTCACGGCCGAGGCGCTCGGCACCGAGCGGGCCGGCAACGGCGTGGTGATCGGCGCCGACGGCCTCGTGCTCACCATCGGCTACCTCGTCACCGAGGCCGAGACCGTCTGGCTCACCACCCAGGACGGGCGCAGCATCCAGGGCCACGTGGTCGGGTTCGACGCCGCGACCGGGTTCGGCCTCGTCCAGGCCCTCGGGCGGCTCGACCTGCCGGCGCTGACGCTCGGCACCGCGGCCGACTTGGCCGTGGGCGACGCCGCCGTGGTGGCGGGTGCGGGCGGGCGCCACCGCGCGGTCGCGGCCCGCATCGTCGCCCGCCAGGAATTCGCCGGCTACTGGGAATACGTGCTCGACGACGCGATCTTCACCGCGCCCTCGCATCCGCACTGGGGCGGCGCCGCGCTGGTCGGGCCGGCGGGCGACCTCCTCGGCATTGGCTCGCTGCAATTGCAGCAGAGCGGGGCGGACGCGCGGGCGATCAACATGCTGGTGCCGATCGACCTCCTGAAGCCGATCCTGCCCGATCTCGTCACCCGCGGGCGCGCCGCCCGCCCGCCGCGGCCCTGGCTCGGCCTCTACGCCACCGAGATCGACGACGAGGTCGTGGTCATGGGGCTCGCCAGCCGCGGGCCGGCCGCGGCCGCGGACCTGCAGGCGGGCGACACGCTCCTGGCGGTGGCCGGCGCGCCCGTGCCCGGCCTCGCCGGCTTCTTCCGGCAGATCTGGTCGCTCGGGGAGGCCGGCGTCCCGGTTCCCCTCACGGTGCGGCGGGACGGCCGGACCTTCGGCCTCACGGTCCAGTCCGCCGACCGCGAGCGCTTCCTGATCACCCCCCGCCTGCACTGATTCGCCCGGCCGTCGCGTTGCGCTGCAGCATAATGCAGGCTGCCGCTTCTGCGAGCAGCGCATCAGGTTGACGAATTCTTGCTCGCTGCATGCTTCTTGTGCATGGCTGGCTTACGAACTTCCGACTCCTCAGGCTCGGCCGCGACCCCATATGTTGCGTTGCAACAGAAATGGGCGCCGGTGCCGGTCGAAGCGGCACCGCCCGCCCACCGAGAGGTCAAGTTCCATGTTCGTGTCGCTCATCCTGAGCAAGCTCCGCTCCTACCTGCGCTACCGCGAGACCGTCCTCGAACTGTCGCGTCTGACCGACCGCGAGCTCGAGGATCTCGGCATCAGCCGCTACGACATCCGCGGCGTCGCCCGCGGCCACGCGGCGTAAGCCACCCCTCCGCCGGGCTCCCGACGCCCGTCGCCTCGCCCGCCCGCCGCTCCGGCGGGCGTTCGCGTGTCACGGGGTGCGTTGATTCGCAGGGCACGCATCCGATATGCGGGAGCATGTCCGGATCGAACCCCATCCACGTCGTCGGCGGCGGCCTCGCCGGGTCCGAGGCGGCGTGGCAGATCGCCGAGGCCGGCCTGCCGGTCGTGCTGCACGAGATGCGCCCGCTGCGCGCCACCGAGGCGCACCGCACCGAGGGCCTCGCCGAACTCGTCTGCTCGAACTCCTTCCGCTCGGACGATGCCGAGCAGAACGCGGTCGGCCTGCTGCACCAGGAGATGCGCCGCCTCGGCTCGCTCATCATGCGGGCGGGCGACGCCAACCAAGTGCCGGCGGGGGGCGCGCTCGCGGTCGACCGCGACGGCTTCAGCCGGGCCGTCACCGCGGCGCTCGCCGCCCATCCCCGGGTGACGGTGGTGCGCGAGGAGATCGACGGCCTGCCGCCCGCCGCCTGGGACAGCGTGATCGTGGCGACCGGCCCGCTCACGGCGCCCGGCCTCGCCGAGGGCATCCGCGGCCTCACCGGGGCGGAATCCCTGGCCTTCTTCGACGCCATCGCCCCCATCGTGCACCGCGAGTCCATCGACATGGACGTCGCGTGGTTCCAGTCGCGCTACGACAAGGCGGGTCCCGGCGGCACCGGGGCCGACTACATCAACTGCCCCCTCGACCGGGAGCAGTACGCGGCCTTCGTGGCGGCGCTGGTCGCGGGCGAGGCCACGGCGTTCAAGGACTGGGAGGCCTCGACCCCGTATTTCGACGGCTGCCTGCCGATCGAGGTCATGGCCGAGCGCGGCCCCGAGACCCTGCGCCACGGGCCGATGAAGCCCTTCGGCCTCACCAACCCGCACAACCCCACCGTCAAGGCCTACGCGATCGTGCAGCTGCGCCAGGACAACGCGCTCGGCACGCTCTACAACATGGTGGGCTTCCAGACGAAGCTGCGGCACGCCGAGCAGGTGCGGATCTTCCGCACCATCCCGGGCCTGGAGCGGGCCGAGTTCGCCCGCCTCGGGGGCCTGCACCGCAACACCTACCTCGATTCGCCCCGGCTCCTCGACGCCACCCTGCGGCTGCGGGCCGCGCCGCGCCTGCGCTTCGCCGGGCAGATCACCGGCTGCGAGGGCTACGTCGAGAGCGCGGCGGTGGGCCTGATGGCCGGCCGCTTCGCCGCCGCCGAGCGCCAGGGCCGCAGCCTGCCGCCCCTGCCCCCGACCACCGCGCTCGGCGCGCTCATCGCCCACATCACGGGCGGGCACGTCACGGCCGAGGAGGCGGGCGCGCCCCGCTCCTTCCAGCCGATGAACGTGAATTTCGGGCTCTTCCCGCCCCTCGACCGCGCCCCGAAGGCGCCGGACGGCAAGCGCCTGCGCGGGACCGAGAAGGCGCAGGCGAAGAAGCGGGCGCTCACCGACCGGGCGCGGGCCGATCTCTCGGCCTGGCTCGGCGAGCCGGGCCTGCCCGCGGCGGCGGAATAGGCCCCGTCAGCGTCGGCAGGGCTTGCCCATGAAGCTCCCGCAGGCGTAGGGCCGCGAGAGGGCTTGGCGCACCGACAGGTCCTTGCCCTCCAGGCGGTTGACGATGTCGTCGATCCGCCACGCGCCGCCTTCCTCGACCATCCGGAAGCGCACGGTCACGGGCTGCGCGAAGCTCACGAAGCGGGCCGCGACCTCGGCGCGCCCGTCCGCCGGCCCGGCGGTGACGGCGACGCGCAGATTCTTCACCTCGCCGTCCTGGCCGCTGATGAAGGGATCCGCGTCGAGGTGGCCGATGTCGCCGCTCTCCTCCTGGAAGCGGTCGTCCCGCGCCAGCAGGGACGCGAGGCTGCGGCTGAACAGCTTGTCCCGGTGCGGCGGCCGCCACGGCGGCTGGACCCCCGGACCGGTCGACGCGAGGGTGCGCACGGTTACGCGGTAGGCCTCGCGCACGGGCGCGTCGGGCTCGGCTGCCTGCACGGCCGGGATCAGACCGGCCAGCGCGACCCAGACGACCGTCCCGGTTCGGAGCCCCTGCCTGAGCCTCATCGTGCGCATCCGTTCGGGCGAGTGGGGAGCCGGGCGGCCCCGGCGGCGGCGGGGAGGTAGACCATGCTGCGGACCCGGGCTCAAGACGGCTCCGCCGACGCGCTGTGCACGGAGGGGCGGCACAGGGTCTCTCGCGGCGCGAAGGCGAACGGGCCCGCCGCACTCACGTTTCAGGGGCGAAGATAGTCCTCCATGCGATCGTGCCGGCGGGAAGACGGATTCATGCTCAGGGCGGGCGAAAAAGGAAAAGGGATTTTCTTGACCTCGACTTGACTGCCCTAATACCATTCAGCTCAAGCCGATCGCTTCTGCCCAATTCCATCAGTTCCGTCGTGGATAGGTCCGGTATTCGGGTGAGGTTTCGGTGATGGAAGTCGATCAATCCCATGATGGTTCCGGCGAGGCGGCAGTGCATCCGCGGCTGCCGGCCCGGCAACCGTGCCGAGTGCTGTTGGAGCCTGTCCCGTGCCGCGCCTCCCCACCCGCCTGCTCGCGATCACCGCGGGCGTCCTCCTGCCCCTGGCCGGGCTCCTGCCCCTGACCGGGGCCGCCTCGCAGGAGCCGGCGCGCCCGGGCGCCGCCGCGGCCAAGACCGACCCGACGGCGAGCCCCCTCGTCTCCACCGAGTGGCTGGAGAAGAACCTCGACGCCAAGGCCCTGCGCATCGTCGAGGTCAGCGTCGAGCCCGGCGTGTTCGAGCGCGGCCACATCCCGGGCGCGCAGAACGTCGTCTGGCACACCGACCTCGTCGAGACGGTCAGCCGCGACATCGCCGGGCCGGACAAGTTCACTGCCCTGGCGCGCCGCCTCGGCATCGACCGCGACACGACCGTGGTGCTCTACGGCGACAACAACAACTGGTTCGCGGCCTGGGGCGCCTGGGTCCTGGCGCAGTACGGGCTCGTGGACAACGTCAAGCTCCTCGATGGCGGGCGCAGGAAGTGGGAGGCCGAGAAACGGCCCCTCGATACGCGCACCACCGAGGTGGCCGCCTCGGCCTTCACCGCGCCCGCCCCCTCGCCGGCCCTGCGCGCCCGCTTCGGCGACGTGCTGGCGGTGGCCCGCAAGGAGCGTGACGAGCAGATCCTCGACATCCGCTCGCCCGACGAGTTCAGCGGCAAGGTCATCGCACCGCCCGGCGTGCAGGAGCTCGCGATCCGCGCCGGCCACATCCCGGGTTCGGTCAACGTGCCCTGGGGCAAGGCCGTCAACGCGGACGGGACGATCAAGCCCCCGGCCGAACTGAAGGCGCTCTACGCGGCGGCCGGCATCGACGGCACGAAGCCGATCATCACCTCCTGCCGCATCGGGGAGCGCTCCAGCCATTCCTGGTTCGTGCTGAGCCGCATCCTCGGCTACCAGACCCGGAACTACGACGGGTCTTGGACCGAGTACGGCAACGCGGTGGGCGTGCCGGTGGTCAACCTCGCCGGGACGGTCTGGGGCGGCAAGTGACCCGCCAAGTGAGCGGGCAAGTGGCCGGGCAAGTGGCCGGGCAAGTGAGCGGGCAAGTGATTGGTTCGATCGCGGAGCGGAGCGCGCCGCTCCCGCAGGGTCGGGCGTCCGCCGAAACGGCCGGGCGGGCGCCCCTGCGCGTCCTGACGGCTCTCGCGGTCGCGGGCGGTCTCGCCGCCTGGGCCTGGTGGCTCTCGGGGCAGCCCGGCGGCACGCGGCTGTCTCTCTCCCTCGCCTTCGGCGCCCTGTTCGGCTTCGTGCTGCAGCGCAGCCGCTTCTGCTTCTACTGCCAGTGGCGCGACCTCCTCGTCGGCGGCGATCCGCGCGGCCTGCTCGGCATCCTGGCGGCGCTCGCGGCCGGCGCGGCCGGCTATGCGGTCGTTCTCGGGGCCTGGATGCCCGATCCGTCCGGGACCCGCCTGCCGCCGGACGCGCATGTGGGTCCGGTGGGGCCGGTGCTCGTCCTGGCGGGCGCGGTGTTCGGGGCGGGCATGGCGGTGTCCGGCTCCTGCATCAGCGCCCATCTCTACCGCCTCGGCGAGGGCTCGCCGACCGCGCCCTTCGCGCTCGCCGGCACGGCGCTCGGCTTCGTCCTCGGCTTCGCGACCTGGAACCCCCTCTACCTCGCGAGCGTGTCCGAGGCGCCGGTGGTCTGGCTGCCGCGCCATCTCGGCTACGCGGGCAGCCTCGCCCTGGCGCTGGGGCTGCTCGCCGCCCTCGCCTGGCCGCTGCTGCACCGGCTGCCCGCGCCGGAGTGGGCGGCCGGGCCGCGCACCCGGTCCGATCCGCTGCGGGCGGTCTTCACCGGGCGCTGGCCGGTCTGGCTCGGCGGGCTCGCGGTCGGGGCGATCGGCACCGTCGCCTACCTGCGGGTGGGCCCTCTCGGCGTGACCGCGGAGATCGGCGGGCGGGCGCGGCAGGTCGCGGGCGCCACCGGCCTCCTGCCCGACCGCCTCGAAGGGCTCGACACCTTCCGGGGCTGCGCCACCGCCGTGCGCGACGCGGTGCTGACCCCGAACGGCTCGTTCATCGCCGGCCTCGTGCTGGCGTCCTTCGCGGCCGCGCTGGCGGCCGGCCAGTTCCGCCCGGTCCGGCCGACGTCCGGACAGGCGCTGCGCGGCCTTTTCGGCGGCGTGCTGCTCGGCTGGGGCGCGATGACGGGTCTCGGCTGCAGCGTGGGCACGCTGCTCTCCGGCATCATGGCGGGCGCGCTCTCGGGCTGGGTGTTCGGCCTCGCGATGTTCGCGGGCGCGGCCGGCACGCTGTGGCTCGGGCGGCGCAAGGGGCTGCTGGCGTAACGGGCGGCGGCGCGCGGCGGGACTTGTCCGTGTTGTTTGATATGCCCCTGCCACGTGGGGCACGGGGATCCCCTCTCCCGCACGGGAGAGGGGATCCCCGTGCCCTATAGAATTGGCTAGAAGTGATTGTAGCGGCAGGATTTTCTGACTGCCGAGAGACGATGCGCGAGCCCGTGGTCCCGCACGCGCAGTCGCCCGACCGGCCGGGCCGCGCGGGTCGCCTCAGAGCCGCCGCGCCGCCCGCCACAGCCGCCACACCCGGCGCCAGCGCGGCATCGCCACGAGGCTCTGCAGCGGGTCGTAGTCCGGGCGCTCCATCGCGCGCAGGTAATCCTCCACCAGGGCCGTCGGCAGGAAGGCCGGGCGCGCCGCCGGCGTCGGGCCGGGGCGCGCCTGCGCGAAGGCCGCGAGGTGGCGCCGGGCGAGCGCCCGCAGGTCGGCGCAGGCCCCCCGAAGGCCGGGGCCGCCGCGGCCCGACACGATGTCCTCGCGGGTGACCCCGTGGGCGGCGAGCGCGTCGGCCGGCAGATAGACCTGTCCGCGCCGGGCGTGGAGCGGCAGCGCCCGCAACAGGCCGGTGGTGGCGTAGGCGACGCCCGCATGGCCCGCCGCGTCCGCGCCGCCCGGCTCGGCCCCGTCCGCCAGCACCAGGGAGGCGAGGCGGATCAGGCTCGACGCGGTCTCGCCGCAATAGCCCTCGAAGTCGCCGGTCGCGGGCATCGGGTCGTCGTAGAGGTCGAAGAGGCGGGCGTCGATCAGGTCGACGAAGGGCTGGCGCGGCAGGCGGTGGCGCACGATGGTGTCGTCGAGGGCCGCCGCGACCGGGTGCGCGCGCACGTCGCCCCGGGCCTCGCCCTGCAGCGCGTCGCGCCACCATTGCAGCCGGATCTCGCCGGGCATCGGGCTCGACACCGCGTCGCGCACCCGCGCCACCTCCAGGCTGAAGGCGTAGAGCGCGAACAGGTGCGGGCGCTTGGCCGCGGGCGCGAACAGCGTGGCGACGTAGCGGTCCGGATCGCCCTCGCGCACCAGCGTCTCGGCATGCGCGTAGGCCGGCGCCAGGGTCGCCGGGAGCGGGGTCGCCGGGAACGGGGTCTCCTGGGCCTCGCTCATCGCGCCGGGGTCACGGCACCGCCACGAGGGCTGCCGCGACCTTGCGGTTCTCGGCCGCCAGGATGTTGTAGGTGCGCGCCGCCGCGCCGGTCTGCATCGCGTCGAGGCCGATGCCGGCGGCCTTGAGGCGCTGGCGCAGGGCGTCGGGCAGGAAGACGATCTCGGGCCCGGTGCCGATCAGCAAGAGGTCGATCTCGCCCGCGGCGGCGAAGACCGGGGCGAGGCTCGCCGCGTCGATCTCCCGCGCCTCGCTCACCGCCCAGGCATGGACGCCCGAGGGCAGCGCCAGGATCGAGCCGCGATGCGACATCTCCGCGAAGCGGAAGCCCCCGGCCCCGTAGGCGTCGATGAGGTGACGCCCGGGAACGAAGCCCTCGGCGAGCCGTCCGCTCTCGGCCATCGCCTACTCGGCCGCCTGCGGCAGCGCCGAGGATTCGCGCTGGCCCGAGCGCGTCCCGCCCGCCTGCAGGCCGATATAGATCAGGAACGGCGTCGAGACGAAGATCGCCGAGTAGGTGCAGAGCAGGACGCCGATCAGCATCACCACCGAGAACCCCTTGATCGCCTCGCCGCCGAACAGCACCAGCGCCACCAGCGACAGGGCCGTGGAGGTCGCGGTCATCACGGTGCGCGACATGGTGGAGTTGATCGACAGGTTGAGGAGTTCCTCGGTCGGCATGGTCTTGTAGCGCCGCATCAGCTCGCGGGTGCGGTCGAACACCACCACGGTCTCGTTCAGCGAGTAGCCCACGATGGTGAGGATGGCGGCGATCGAGGTCATGTTGAACTCGATCCTGGAGATCACGAACACGCCCACCGTGAGCACGATGTCGTGCAGCGTGCCGACGATGGCGCCGAGCGCCAGTTCCCGCTCGAACCGGAACCAGAGGTAGAGCAGCACCGCCACGACCGAGAGCACGATGCCGATCGTGCCCGACTGCACGAGTTCGCCCGAGACGCGCGGCCCCACGGTCTCGACCCGGTCGAAGGTGTAGTCCTTGTCGAAGGCCTCGTGGGCCTTCTGCATCACCAGGGTCTGTCCGGTCTCGCCGCCGGCCTGCAGCGGGAAGCGCACCGAGATCGAGCCCTGGTTGCCGAATTCCTGCACCTCGGTCTCGCCGAAGCCGAAGCCGTTGGCGGTGTGGCGCACCGCCGCGACGTCCGACTGGCCGGCCTTGGGCCGCAACTCGATCAGGGTGCCGCCCTTGAAGTCGATGCCGTAATTGAGGCCCATCTGGAGAAAGAGCAGCACCGTCGCGATCGACACCAGCGCCGAGAACGGGAAGCTGAAGCGCCGGAAGCGCATGAAGTCGAAGTGGGACTGGTCGGGCCAGAGGCGGAGGAGGCGCATCGTCGGACTCAGGAATGGGTTCGGCATCGGGCGGGCGGCGGATCGCGGGCGGGGCGGCACGCCCCGGGGATCAGATCGGCAGCACCTTCGGCCGGAAGCGGTGGTACCAGACCGCGATCATCATGCGCGTCAGCGTCACGGCGGTGATGACGGTGGTCAGGATGCCGAGGATGAACACCACCGCGAAGCCGCGCACCGGGCCGGAGCCGAGGAAGAACAGGATCACGGCGGCGATGGCCATGGTGGAGTTCGAATCGACGATGGTCGCGAAGGCGCGATCGAACCCGGCCTGGAGCGCCGAGGGGATCGAGCGCCCGGCCCGCACCTCCTCGCGCACGCGCTCGTAGATCAGCACGTTCGAATCGACCGCTGTGCCGATGGTGAGCACGATGCCGGCGATGCCCGGCAGCGTCATGGTCGCCTCCAGCACCGACATCAGGCCGAGGATGAGGCCGACATGGACGATGAGCGCGATGTTGGCGAAGAGCCCGAACACGCCGTAGCAGGCGAACATCATGCAGATCACGAGCACGGCGGCCACCAGGGTGGCGAGCTTGCCCGCCTCGATCGAGTCGCGGCCGAGGCCCGGGCCGACGGTGCGCCGCTCGATGATGTTGAGCTTGGCCGGCAGCGCGCCCGCCCGCAGCAGCACCGAGAGGTCGTTGGCCTGCTGCACCGTGAAGCGGCCGGAGATCTGGCCCTGGCCGCCGGTGATCGGCTGCAGGATGCGCGGGGCGGAGACCACCTCGTTGTCGAGGACGATCGCCATCGGGCGGCCGACATTCTCGCTCGTCGCCTGACCGAAGCGCTGGGCGCCGCGCAGGTTGAACTTGAAGTTGACGATCGGCTCGTTGGTCTTCTGGTCGAAGCCGGGCTGGGCGTCGGTGAGGTCGGCGCCGTCCGCCATCACGCGGCGCTCCACCGGCACCTTCTGGCCGCCCGCGTCGCGGGAGGACAGCATGTCGACGTCGCCGGCCGCGCTGTCGGCCAGCATGCGGAATTCGAGCTTGGCGGTCTTGCCGAGCTGCTCCTCCAGGCGCTGCGGATCCTGGAGGCCCGGCACCTGCACGAGGATGCGGTCGGCGCCCTGCTGCTGGATCGACGGCTCGGTGGTGCCGCCGAGGTCGACGCGGCGGCGCACCACCTCGATCGCCTGCTGGACGGCGCGGCGGACGCGGGCGTTGATGCCGGCATCCGTGAAGGCAAGCTGGATCGCGCCGTTCGGCTCCTCGCGCACGTCCACCGTGCGGGCGCCGGTCTGGCCGAGCACCGCGTCGGTGATCGGCTGCGACAGGGCCTGGATCTTCGGCATCGCCTTGGCGCGGGCGGCCGGGTCGGAGAGACGCAGCTGCACGCCCCGGGGCGTGATCTGGATGCCGCCGTCCGCCTGCACCCCCTCCTCGCGCAGCGCCCGGCGCACGTCGTCGCGCAGCCCCTGCGACATGGTGCGCAGCAGGTCCGGCCGGTCCACCTCCAGCACGATCTGCGAGCCGCCCTGCAGGTCGAGGCCGAGCACGATGGCGCGGGTGGGCAGGATCGCGGTGACCCAGGACGGCACCGAGGCCATGAAGGCCTTGCGCTGCTCCGGGGAGAAGAAGCTCGGCACGGCGAGCGCCAGGCCGATCACGATCACCGCCAGCGTCGCGACGACCTTCGAGGTGGAGAAGCGGAGCATCGCGATCCCAATCCGTAACGTCAGGCCGCCTTGACCGGCTCGCCCTTGGCGCGGACCTCGGCGATCATGGTGCGCACGACCTTGACGCGCACGCCCTCGGCGATCTCGACCTCGATCTCGCTCGCCTCGTCGGTCACCTTCGACACGCGTCCGACGATGCCGCCGGTGGTGACGACCGTGTCGCCGCGGCGGACGTTCTTGACCATGTCCTGATGCTGGCGCGCGCGTCGCTGCTGCGGGCGCAGGATCAGGAAGTACATGATGACGAAGATGAGGACGAAGGGGACCACCTGCAAGATGACGTCCGTGCCGCTGGCTGCGGCCCCCGTTCCCTGGGCGAAGGCGGGCGTGATCACTCCGAGGTCTCCCGGTTAAGACGAAAACGGGCCGCACGGGCATCCGGCGGCCTTGCAAAAGCGCGCGGACTATAGCCAGGGGCGACCCGAAAGCAACGGCGCCGAGGCGCGCCGCGCCGACGCGGGCGGCGCCCCGGCGCACGGTCCGCACGCCGCCCGGCCCGCCTCCCGCCTCTCCCCCCAGTCCTCCGACAGTCGATCCACGTACCTGCCCCTGCGTTTCAGACAGAGTTGAGCCCAAATTCGATCATCGGCTTCACCTTCCCGAAAGGCGCTTCCGCTAGACCCTGGGGCAGATCTTCTGCGGTGATTGAGCGCCATGCGGTGGAAAATTCGCGTGCCCCTGCGGCATAGGACGCATCCGCTCTTCGGATTCGCCGCGGATGCGCGCGGCAGCGTGAGCGTGATGGTCGGAATCACCTGCGTGGTGATCGTGGCCCTGCTCGGCGCCGGCATCGATTACGGGCGCTCGCAGGCCGACCAGGCGATGCTGGACGCCGCCCTCGACGCGGCCGTGCTCGCCGCCGCGCAGGCCGTCCGGCAGGCCGACGACCAGGGATTGTCGGACGCCAAGGCCAAGCAGGCCGGGCAGGATGCCGGCGCTGCGGCGTTCCGGTCCTTCGCGGGCGACACGATCGCCGCCACCGCCGCCGTGCCCGCCTTCGACGTCGTCATCGAAGGGCGCAGCGTCTCGGTGGACGGCGGCTACACGGCCGCCACGCAGACGGCCGTGATGCAGCTGATCCAGATTCCCAAGGTGCGGCTCTCGGGGCGGTCGGCCGCGAAGGTCGACCTCTCCACCCAGATCGACATCTACCTCCTGATCGACGTGTCGGGCTCGATGGCGATCGGCGCGACCCAGGCCGACATCGACGCCCTCCAGGCCGGCATCGGCTGCGCCTTCGCCTGCCACGACGGCAGCCCCGTCAACGGCACCGCGCTCGACGGCTATCAGTGGGCCAAGGCCAGCGGCATCAAGCTGCGGCTGCAGGAGATGAACGACGGCATCCTCGACTTCGTGGCGTGGCTGCGCAAGCAGCCGACCGTGGCCAAGCGCGTCAGGATCGCGATCTACTCGTTCAGCACCACCCTGACCAAGGTGCTCGACGTGACGAGCGACCTGTCGCGGGTCGCCTCGAACCTGCCGCAGGCCCCTAGCACCTCGGGCGAGTACGACGGGGCGACCCTGTGGGGAGAAACCCTCGCGCAGTTCACGCCGAAGGTCGGGGCCTCCGGCGACGGGATCACCAAGCCCCGCAAGCTGGTGATGATCGCCACGGACGGCGTCCAGGATCCGGGCCGCTACTGGACCTCCGCGGAGTGGGTGCGCCCGTCCGTCACGGCGGTCTCTCCCGAACCCTGCAAAGGGCTCAAGGCCGTGAACGCCACGACGAAGCAGGCGGTCGCGGTGGGAATCATCCACACGCCCTACATCGCGATGCCGTGGGACTGGGGCTACCTCGCCACCCTCGGCCAGCCGAGTCAGATCGGCGGGGGCGGGACGCGCCTGGACGACGTGCCCGGGCAGCTGAAGGCCTGCGCGACGAGCCCGGACCTCTACATCGACGCGACGAAGACCTCCTCGATCGGTCAGGCGATGCAGAAGGTCTTCGCGAGCTTCGCGCAGGTGCGGTTGACCAAGTGAGCGCCCGGGCCGGAGCGTCCGGGCCGGGCGACCGCGCGCGAGGGGGAGTGATCGCGGGCGGATCGTGCGCTAAAGCCCGTCCGCCTCCCCTTTCGACCGCGCCCGGATCATGACCGCCGACCCGACCCTCGCCGACCTGCTCCCCCTCCTCCAGCGCATCGCCGGCGCCCTGGAGCGCGCGGCGCCCGAGCCGCCGCACCGCCCCGACTTCGCGCAGGCGGACGCCTTCGTTTGGCTCGCCGAGGGGCGGCTGCAGCCGGTGCCCAAGGTCAACCGCGTGGCGATGGGGCTCCTGCGCGGCATCGACCGGATGCGCGACACGCTGTTCGACAACACCGACCGCTTCGCCCGCGGCCTGCCGGCCAACAACGCCCTGCTGTGGGGCGCGCGCGGCATGGGCAAGTCCTCGCTCGTCAAGGCGGTGCACGCCGAGATCAACGCGCGCCGCGCGCCCGGCACCCGCCCGCTCAAGCTCGTCGAGATCCACCGCGAGGACATCGAGGGCCTGCCCGCGCTGATGGGCCTGCTGCGGCCCGACCCGCACCGCTTCGTGGTCTTCTGCGACGACCTCTCCTTCGACGGGCAGGACACCTCCTACAAGTCGCTCAAGGCGGCGCTCGACGGCGGCATCGAGGGGCGGCCCGAGAACGTGGTGTTCTACGCCACCTCGAACCGCCGGCACCTGCTCGCCCGCGAGATGGTGGAGAACGAGCGCTCCACCGCCATCAACCCTGGCGAGGCGGTGGAGGAAAAGGTCTCCCTCTCCGACCGCTTCGGCCTCTGGCTCGGCTTCCACAAGTGCTCGCAGGACGAGTACCTGGCGATGGTCGACGCCTACGTGGCGCGCCACGGCCTGACCCTCGACCCGGCGCAGCTGCGCGCCGAGGCGCTGGAATGGGCCACGACCCGCGGCTCGCGCTCGGGCCGCACGGCCTTCCAGTACATCCAGGACCTCGCCGGGCGGCTGGGCCGGCGTCTCGACGACGAGGCGTGAGGACCGCGCGGATCCCCGCTACTCCGCCGCCGCTTCCTCCGCGCGCGCCCGGCGCTTCTCCATGGCGCGCACCGAGATCACCGAGGCCTCGTAGAGGAGCAGCATCGGGATCGCGAGCGAGAGCTGGCTGATGACGTCCGGCGGCGTGAGCACGGCGGCCGCCACGAAGACCAGCACGATCGCGTAGCGCCGCCGCTCGGCCAGGAACTTCGCGTCGATGATCCCGACCTGGCCCAGCAGGGTCAGGATCACCGGCATCTGGAAGGCGATGCCGAAGGCGAAGATCAGGGTCATGATGAGCGAGAGGTACTCGTCCACCTTCGGCAGCAGCTCGATCGTGGCCTCGCCCGGCTGGCCGATCTGCTGCAGGCTGACCGAGAACTGGATCAGGATCGGCATCGCCACGAAGAACACGACGAGGGCGCCGAGCACGAAGAAGATCGGCGTGGCGACGAGGTAGGGCAGGAAGGCGCGCCGCTCGTTGCGGTAGAGGCCCGGCGCCACGAAGGCGTAGAGCTGCGTGGCGACGATCGGGAAGGACAGGAAGCCCGCCCCGAACACGCTCAGCTTGATGTTGGTGAAGACCTGTTCGAGGAAGTGGGTCGCGATCAGCCGCGCCTTCTCGGGGCCGACCACCTGCACGTAGGGGTAGACGAGCACGTTGTAGATGTGCTGGGCGAAGAAGAAGCAGACGAAGAACATCACCCCGAAGGCGAGGAGCGACTTGATCAGCCGCGAGCGCAACTCGATGAGGTGGTCGATCAGGGGTGCGCGCGAGGCCTCGATCTCGGCTTCGTCGGCCTCGGTGGTCATGGGGTCTGGCCTGTGGTGGGCGGGGCCGCGGCGGGCGGCGCGTCGGGGTTGGATGTGGCCGGGCCGACGGAAGCCGGGTGCGGGCCGGCCTCGGGCGCGGCCGCGGCGGCGGCCCCGGTCGGGCCGGGCGCGCTCTCAGGCGTGTCGCCGGACGGCACGGTCTCCGACGGCAGGCTCTCCGAGGGCAGGACCTTGGGCGGCAGGGCCGGTCCGCCCGCGACCTCGGCCTGGAGCTGCGCGGTGGCGGCGGCCAGGGTCTCGTTCGAGGGCGGCGGGGCGGCGGGGCGGTCGATCGCGCCCTTGATCTCGTCGCGGATCGACTGGAGCGGGTTGAAGGGCGTGCCGGCCGCGGAGACGGAGCGGTTGATGCCGTCGACCTCGCGGCGCACCTCGTCGAGTTCCGCCTCCCGCATCGCCTCGCTGAACTGGGCCTGGAACTCGCCGGCCATCCGCTTGAGCTTGGCGGTCATCTGCCCGACGGTGCGCAGCGCCTTGGGCAGGTCCTTCGGGCCGATGACGATCAGCGCGACGCCGCCGATCAGCATCACCTCGCCCCAACTCATGTCGAACATGGCGTAACGGCCCTGCAGAGTGCGCGACGACCCGGGTGAGCCCCTCGCGGCGGGGTCTCCTCAGCACGGATGCGTGCGGCGCGCCACCGCTCCGTGCCGGGATCTGCGTGATCCCGCATCCTTCTCCTGCGCCCGCGCGGCCAGCAGGCGGCCGGGGCGCGGCCGCTCTCAGCCGACCTTGCGGTCGGCGGGCGTGGTCGCGGCCGGCACGGGCTCGCCCGGATGGGGCGGCAGCGTGCGCACCGGCTCGGTCGCGGTCACCGGGGGCGGCGACTGGTTCACGGGCGCCGCCTGGGGCTGGTCCTCGTCGGCCATCCCCTTCTTGAACGCCTTGATGCCCTTGGCCACGTCGCCCATCAGCTCGGACACCTTGCCGCGCCCGAAGAGCAGCATGACGATCACGCCGACGACGATCCAGTGCCAGATGCTTGCGCCACCCATGGCTCTCTCCTGCACCGCGCCCAAGGCTGCGGCGTGGTCTTCTCGTGTGCTGGCCGGAACCTAAGGACGGCGGGGGGCGAAAACAAGCGTCTCGTCGCCGCGCAGGATCCTCGTCCCTAGGTGATGTCGGGATCCGGCAGCCCGTCGGCGAGCGGATCCTCGTCGGGGCGCAGCGCAGGATCGTCGGAGGGCAGCGGCACGCCGAAGCCCGCCGGCAGCCGGCCCTCGATCAGGCCGAGGCCCTTCAGCTCGTCGAGGCCCGGCAGATCGCCCACGCTGTCCAGGCCGAACTGCTCCAGGAAGGCCGGGGTGGTGCCGTAGGTCACGGGGCGGCCGGGGGTGCGGCGGCGCCCGCGCAGACGCACCCAGCCGGTCTCCAGGAGCAGGTCGAGGGAGCCCTTCGAGGTCGAGACGCCGCGGATCTCCTCGATCTCGGCCCGGGTCGCGGGCTGGTGGTAGGCGATGATCGCCAGGGTCTCGATCGCCGCCCGCGAGAGCCGACGCGGCTCGGGCGCCTCGCCGCGCAGGGCCTCCGCGAGGTCCGGGGCGGTGCGGAAGGCGTAGCCGCCCGCGACCCGGGCGAGCCCGATGCCCCGCCCCTGGTAGAGCCGGCGCAGCGCCGCCAGCACCGCCTCGACGTCGCAGCCGGGCGGCAGGCGCGCGGCGAGGTCGGCGGCCGGGAGCGGGCGGGGCGCGGCGAAGATCAGCGCCTCGGCGAGGCGCACCGCCTGCGCGTCCGCGGCGGGCGGGGGATCGGGCAGGATCGCGAGCGGCGTGCGGCGGGCCATGCCTCAGGCGCTCCCGCCCGGGCGCAGCCAGAGCGGGCCGAAGGGCGCGTCCTGGCGCAGCACGATGCGGCCCTCGCGGGCGAGTTCGAGCACGGCCGAGAGCGAGGAGGCGCGCACCGTCGCCCGTCGCGACGGTTCGGCGAGGTATTTTGCCAGGTAGGCGTCGAGGGGCGTCCAGTCGTCGTGGGGGCCGATCAGGCGCTCCAGCGCCTCGCGGGCCTCGACGAGGGACCATACGCTGCGCTGGTGCAGCGAGACCCGCGCCAGCGCCCGCTCCCGGCGCTGGCGGGCATAGGCCGCGAGCAGGTCGTGCAGGGTGGCGGAGAACGGCCCATTCCCCTCGCCGCGCGGGGGCGCGGGGTCGGTGCCGCGCGCGAACACGTCGCGGCCGAGCTGCGCCCGCGCGAGGAGCCGCCCGGCGGCCGCCCGGATCGCCTCCAGGCGGCGCAGCCGCAGGGCGAGCTGGCCCGCCAGCGCGTCGGCGCTGGGTTCGGGGCCGCGCGGCGGCGCGGGCAGGAGCAGGCGCGACTTCAGGTAGGCGAGCCACGCCGCCATCACGAGGTAATCCGCCGCGAGTTCGAGGCGCAGGCGCCGCGCCTCCTCGATGAAGGCGAGGTACTGCTCCACGAGCGCGAGGATCGAGATGCGCGTGAGGTCGACCTTCTGGCGCCGGGCGAGTTCGAGCAGGAGGTCGAGGGGACCCTCGAACCCGTCGACGTCCACCACCAGGGTCGGCTCGTCGCGGCCCCTCTCCTCGGCGTCGAACGCGAGACTCACCGCGTGTGCCCCCACCCCCCGTCCGCTCAGGCGGCGGCGAGGCCGGCCTCGAAGCGGGCCTGGGCCTCGGCGAGGTCGAATCCCGGCTCGGCGGCGTCGCGCAGGCGCGCCAGCGCGGCCTCGGCCCGGCGCAGGGCGTCGCCCGCGAGCGCCGGAGCCCCGGCGGCGGCGCCCTCCATCTCGGCGCGCTCGCCGTTGCAGTGGAGCGCGACGTCGCAGCCGGCCCGGAAGGCGGCCTCCGTCCGGTCCCGGAAGCTGCCCGTGAGCGCCTTCATGGACAGATCGTCCGTCATCAGCAGGCCGTCGAAGCCGATGGCGCCGCGCACCACCTCGCCGATCACGCGGGCGGAGGTGGTGGCCGGGCCGTCCGGGTCGATGGCCGAGAAGACGACGTGGGCCGACATGGCGAGCGGCAGGTCGCGCAGCGCCCGGAACGGCCGGAAGTCGCGGGCCTCCAGCTCCTCGCGCGGGGCGTCGACCACCGGCAGCGCGAGGTGGCTGTCGGCGGTGGCGCGGCCGTGGCCGGGCACGTGCTTGATCACCGGCAGGACGCCGCCGGCCAGGAGGCCCTCGGCCACCGCGCGGCCGAAGACCGCCACGGTCTCGGGGTCCGTCCCGTAGGCGCGGTCGCCGATCACGTCGCTCGCGCCCGGCACCGGGACGTCGAGGACGGGGGCGCAGTCGACGGTGATGCCCACCGCCGCGAGGTCGTGCGCCATCAGCCGGGCGCCGAGGTGCGCCAGCGCCGGGCCGTGCTCGGGTCCGCCCGCGCTGAGATAGCGGCGGCCGGACGGGTAGGCGCGCCAGTGCGGCGGCCCCATGCGCTGCACGCGCCCGCCCTCCTGGTCGATCAGCACCGGCGCGTCCGCGCGCCCGACCGTCTCCCGCAGGGCGTCGGTCAGCGCCCGCACCTGCTCGGGCGAGACGATGTTGCGCTTGAACAGGATGAAGCCCCAGGGCCGCGTGTCGCGGAAGAAGGCGGCCTCCTCGGGGCTCAGGGTCGGGCCGGCGCAGCCGAGGATCAGGGCAAGGCTCGTCATCGACGGCGTCTCGTCGTTCGAGGAAGGGGGCGATGCCCCGCCGGTCCGGCCGGCTCCCGCTCGTCGGGGTCCGCGATCCCGTCCCGGGTCTGGTCTTGGCGACGAATCATACGGTTTATGCCTGACCCGTTCGCGTAAAGAGAAAGCGCCTCTCCCCTCTCCCGAGTGGGAGAGGGGCCGGGGATGAGGGTGTGACGGTTCTGGGTAAAACTCAGACCGTTACGCTGCCAGCACGACGGTCTGAGCTTCACGCGGCAACATCCCTCACCCCTACCCCTCTCCCACACGGGAGAGGGGAGAGGCGCTCGATTGATCTCGAAAAGAGCAGGCGGAACTCGTATCGGTCCGCGACGAATCAGTTCTTGGCGACGAAGCAGGGACCGCCCGCGGCCTGCAGCTTGCCGCACAGGCCGTTCGCGCTCTCCTTCGACATCGGCCCGACGCGGACGCGGAAGATCGTCTTGCCGTTGACCTCCGCCTGGCGGATCAGCGGCGACTGGCCGGAGAGTTCGGCCCGGTAGCGCTCCTGCGCCTGGACGAAGGCCGCGCGGGCCTCCTTCTCGGTGGCGCGCACCGAGAGCTGCACCGAGTAGCCGCCGACCGGCGCCTGGGTGTCGGCGCTCGGGGCGGGCGGCTGGGCCGGAACGGCCACGGGCCTGACCGGGACAACCTCGGCGGAGGCCACCCGCTGCACGGCGGGCTTCGTGGAGGATACGGTCTCGGCAGCCTGCGGCTCGGGCGCCGGGGTCGCGGTCGCCGCCTGCAGCGAGCGGGTGGCCGCGCGCGGGGTGGCCGGGGCCGGCGCCGCCTCGGGCAGGGTCATGGTCGGCACCGCCGAGGCGGCGGGGCCGCCCTGCGTCCCCTGCGCGGCGCGCTGCGCCTCGAAGGGCGGCGGCTCGGGCTTCACCGAGACGGTGCGCACGCGGCGCGGCTCGCCGAGCGATTCGGTCAGCATGTTCACGGGCGCGCCGGGGACCGGCGTGGCGGCGGTGGCGGCCTCGTTCACCAGCGCGCGGGCCGCCTGCTTCACGTCGAGGGGCTGCTCCTCGCGGTTGACGATCCGGATCTGGCCGTCCTTGGCGTTGCGCTCGTAGATCTGCTTGTTCTGGTCCGGGAACTCGACGCCGCCGGCCGCCTGCGGCGCCGGCGCGATCTTCAGCGGCGCCTGATCGGCCATCACCACGATCGGCGTGCCGGCGATGCGGGCCGGATGGAGCGCGCGCCACGTCAGGGCGCCGCCCACCGCCACCGCCACCACCGCGAGCCCGCTGCCCACGAGCATCAGCTGCCGGCGGCCGCGGGGCCGCTCCGGCGCCGGTTCGGGGGCGGGCTCCTCCGCCGCGGCGGGCGCCTCCGGCTCCAGCACGGCTTCGCGCTGGACGGCGGCGAGGTACTGGTTGAAGGCGTCGGCCGGCGTGCCGGGCGGGGCGGGCTCGGCCTCCGGGCCGTAGCTCGGCACCGTCGGCTCGACGCGGGCGGCCGCGCCCTCGCCCGCGGGGCGGCGCGATTCCTTGGCCGCCAGCAGCGCCCGGAAGGGGTCGTCCTGCCCGACGATCCGGGCGAGTTCCGCCAGCGGGTCGCCCTTGGCGGCACCGAGGCCCGGACGCGCGGAGAGCGGCTGCCGGGCCGGCTCGAACCCGTCGTCGACGGGGATCCGGGAAGCGTTGGTCGTCATGGCGGCCCCATCCTGTTCACGTTCGCATCGCCCCACCGCGATCCCTCCCGGCGCGGCGACGCCTGCCGCCTCTCCCCGGCCGGGGTCGGCGTCATCCAACCATGTTCCGACCCTCACCCGCGGAGCGCCCGCGCGGGACGCCCGGGTCACCGCATCTCGTCGGGCGCGGTGACGCCGAGGATCCCGAGGCCCGAGGCGATCACGCCCCGCAGCGCCGCGACGAGGGCCAGCCTCGACAGGGTCGACTTTCGGTCGGTCTGATTAACAAACCGTAATTGCGGCAAGTCTTTGCCCTTGTTCCAAAAACTATGGAACGCGCTGGCCAGCTCGTGCAGGAAGAACGCCAGCCGGTGCGGTTCGTGGGCGGAGGCGGCCGATTCGACCACCCGCGGGTACTGGGCGACGAGGCGCATGATCTCGGCCTCGCCGGGATCGGACAGGAGCGAGAGGTCGGCGCGGACGAGCGCCTCGGCGGAGAAATCCTCGTCCGGGAAGGCCTCGCGGGCCTGCCGGAAGACCGAGGATGCCCGGGCATGGGCGTACTGGACGTAGAAGACCGGGTTGTCCTTCGATTGCTCCACCACCTTGGCGAGGTCGAAATCGAGGGTGGCGTCGTTCTTGCGGTAGAGCATCATGAAGCGGACCGGGTCGCGCCCGACCTCGTCGATGACCTCGCGCAGGGTGACGAAGTCGCCCGCGCGCTTGGACATCTTCACCGGCTCGCCCCCGCGCAGCAGGCGCACCAGCTGGCAGAGCTTCACGTCGAGGCTGGCGCGGCCGTCCGAGACCGCCCGCACCGCCGCCTGCATCCGCTTGACGTAGCCGCCGTGATCGGCCCCGAGCACGTCGATGAGGTCGGTGGCGCCCCGCGCCACCTTGTCGGCGTGGTAGGCGATGTCGGAGGCGAAGTAGGTATAGGAGCCGTCCGACTTCAGCAGCGGCCGGTCGATGTCGTCCCCGAAGGCGGTGGAGCGAAACAGCGTCTGCTCGCGGTCCTCCCAATCCTCCGGCAGCTGCCCCTTGGGCGGCGGCAGGCGCCCGACATAGACGAGATCCCGGGCGCGCAGGGTCTCGATCAGCGCCGCGACGGCACCGCCATCGCCCTCCCCCTGCAGCGTGCGCTCGGAGAAGAAGACGTCGTGGCGGATGCCGAGCGCCGCGAGGTCGTCGCGGATCAGGTCCATCATCGCCGCGATGGCGAAGGCGCGCACGACCGGCAGCCACTCCGCCTCCGGCCGGTCGAGCAGGGAGCGGCCATGCGCCGCGGCGAGCCCCCGCCCCACCGGCACGAGGTAGTCGCCCGGGTAGAGCCCCTCCGGGATCGGACCCACCGGCTCGCCGAGGGCCTCGCGGTAGCGCAGGAAGGCCGAGCGGGCCAGCACGTCGACCTGCGCGCCCGCATCGTTGATGTAGTACTCGCGCACCACCTCCCGGCCGGCCGCGACGAGGAGGCTCGCCAGCGCGTCGCCGAACACCGCGCCGCGCCCGTGGCCGACATGCATCGGCCCGGTGGGGTTGGCCGAGACGTACTCGATGTTGACGAGTCCGGGCTTGGCCGCGCCGCGCCCGAACGCCGCGCCCTGGCCGAGGCCGGCGCGGATCACCGCGGCGTAGACCTCGGGGCCGAGGCGCAGGTTGAGGAAGCCCGGCCCGGCGACGCTCGCCTCGGTGACGCGGGGGTCCCGGCGCAACTCGGCGGCGAGGAGTTCCGCCAGCGCCTTGGGGCTGGTGCGCGCCTCCTTGGCGAGGACCAGCGCGGCATTGGTGGCGAGGTCGCCGTGGCTCGCGTCGCGCGGCGGCTCGACCACGACCCGGCCGAGATCGAGCCCTTCGGGCAGGTGCCCGGCGCGCGTGAGGGTGGCGAGCGCCTCGCCGATGCGCTCCTCGAAGGCGGCGAAGATGTTCATGGTGCGACCGAAGCTGACCGGGGGGCCTGCCGCCGCGCCGCGACGCCTCCAGCCCCGAAAGCCGGGCTCATCTCACGGCCGGGGGGCTCGCCGCAAGCGAGAGGGCCCGCGCGCCCGCACCCCACCGGTGGCCAAGGTCGCCCATCCGTGACATCTTCCGGCGGATGAACGAGAACAACCTGCACCCCTTCACCATCGAAGTCGCACCGCTGACCTCCCCGAAAGGCAAGTTCGGATGGGCGATCCGCCGGAACGGCAAGCTGCTCGAGCGGTCGGACCGGCCGCACGACAGCGAGGACAAGGCCCACAGCAGCGCCCTCTCGGCGGTGGAGCGGGCCTTCCGCTCCCCCGCGGATGCGCGGCGGCGTTGAAAAGGATCATCCGCCGGAGCGGTCCACGCTCCGGCGGATGATGCGGCTTCCGGTGAAGTCGGCGGTTCGGAGCGGCGACGGTCTCAGCCGGCCGAGCGGACCAGCCGGCTGATCGCGAGCGGGGGGCGCCCGGATTTTTCGGCGATCTCGCGATCCTGCGCCTCGATGATCTCGCGGGCCGGCGCGTCGCCGTCGAGCCCGTTGAGGGCCGTGCGGGGCACGCGCCGGTTCGAGCGGCGCGAGCCATCCTCGTAGTAGACGTCGAACAGGACGAAGCCGCTCTCCTGCGGCTTGGGCTTCTGCTTGGAACGCAACATTCGTCGGGACTCTTCCGTGTAGCGCAACGGTTCGGGCGGCCGGCCGTGGCCGGCCGCCGGGTGGAAGCTATGGCCCCCGCGCGGGTGCGTCCGGCCGGGCCGGGCGGCCCGACCGGCGTCACTCCGTGTCGGACGCCTCGTCGGACGCTTCGTCGGGGCCTGCGGCCTCGGCCGCCTCGCCGGACCGGTCGGGCGCGGGGGCCGATTTGGTCCTGGCCGGGCGGCGTTTCGCCGTCGGCACGTCGAGCGCGGGCAAGGGCGCGAGCCGTGCCACGCGTTGCCTGAATTCCTCGCTGGACGGGCTGCGTGCCGTGCCCGTGATGGATGACTTGGCCATGAGCGGCCCGATCCGAGTTGCCCGATCAAACACCCGTGGCGGGGAACGGGCAGAGCGCGCCGCGCGACGAACCCGTCGCGCAGCGCGCCCCGACTCCTTAGATGATGCACGGACGGCCGATCTGCCAGGGGCATGACCGCCGGATGCGACGGTGCCGCACCGGGCCTCAGCCCTCCCGGGCCATCGCCCGCAGATGGCGCACGATGCCCGAGAAGTCGGTGCCGCCGTGGCCCGCCTCCTCGAAGGCGGCGTAGAGCGCCTCCGCATGCGCCCCGAGCGGCGTCGCCGCGCCGGCGATCCGCGCGGCCTCCTGCGACAGCCGCAGATCCTTCAGCATCAGGGCCGCGGCGAAGCCCGGCTTGTACTCGGCATTGGCCGGCGAGGTCGGCACCGGCCCCGGCACCGGGCAGTAGGTGGTGAGCGACCAGCACTGGCCCGAGGAGGTCGAGGCGACGTCGAACAGCGCCTGGTGCGACAGACCGAGTTTCTCGGCGAGCACGAAGGCCTCCGACACCCCGATCATCGAGATGCCCAGGATCATGTTGTTGCAGATCTTGGCCGCCTGCCCCGCGCCGGCCTCGCCGCAATGCACGGCCTTGCGGCCCATCCGGGCGAGGAGCGGCTCGGCGCGCGAAAACGCCTCGGGCGACCCGCCCGCCATGAAGGTGAGTGTCGCGGCCCTGGCCCCGCCGACGCCGCCGGAGACCGGGGCGTCGAGGCTCGGGAGCCCCCGCTCCGCCGCCTTGGCGTGGGCCGCCCGCGCGCTCTCCACGTCGATGGTCGAGCAGTCGATCACCAGCGTTCCGGCCTCGAGATGCGGCAGGAGCTCGTCGAGGGCGGCGAGCACGTGCCGGCCGGCCGGCAGCATGGTGATCACCACCTCGGCGCCCCTCACGGCCGCCACGGCGGAATCCGCGATCCCGACGCCTTCCTGACGCGCGGCCTCGCAGGCCGCCGGCACGAGGTCGAAGCCGGTCACCGCATGCCCGGCCTTCACGAGGTTGGCCGCCATCGGCCCGCCCATGTTGCCGAGGCCCAGGAAGGCGAGTGTGGTCACGTGGGGTCTCCCTCAGAAGGTATTCTGTTTGACGGAATACGGATCTCGGAATAGCTTGGGGCGTGATCCGCTCCTTTGCCGACAGGAACACCGAGCGGCTGTTCCGCGACGAGCCGGTTCGGGCTTTCGCCGGCTTCGAGCGGAGCGCGCGCCGCAAGCTCCTGCTGCTTCACACGGCGCGGACCCTCGACGAACTGCGCATCCCGCCGGGCAACCGGCTCGAAGCGTTGCAGGGTGACCGCAAGGGCCAGCACTCGATCCGGATCGACCGGCAATGGCGCCTCTGCTTCCGATGGCAGGACGGGGACGCGTTCGCGGTCGAGATCGTCGATGATCACTGAGGACGACGCATGAGCGACGAGACGCTCGATCCCATCCATCCCGGCGAGATCCTGCTGGAAGAGTTCCTCAAGCCGCTCGACGTGAGTCAGAACCGGCTCGCGCGCGACATCGACGTGCCGGTGAGTCGGGTCGCGGGCATCGTCAGGGGGGAGCGCGCCATCACGGCCGATACCGCCCTGCGCCTCGCCCGCTTCTTCGGCACGAGTGCCGAAATGTGGCTCGGCCTGCAATCCGACTACGATCTGCGGATGGCCCGCCGTGCCGCGGGATCGGAGATCCAGGCCCGGGTTCGTCCCCTCGCGGCCTGATCCCTCCGTCACGGCCGCACCAGACCGCGCGCCACGATCAGGCGCATGATCTCGTTCGTGCCCTCCAGGATCTGGTGGACGCGCAGGTCCCGCACGATCTTCTCGATGCCGTATTCCGCGAGGTAGCCGTAGCCGCCGTGGAGTTGCAGCGCCTCGTTGGCGACCCGGAAGCCCGCGTCGGTGGCGAAGCGCTTGGCCATCGCGGAGCGCTGCGAGGCGTCCGGGTCGCCGCGGTCGAGGCTGGCGGCGGCCGCGTAGAGCATCACGCGGGCCGCCTCCAACTCGGTCGCCATGTCGGCGAGGCGGAACTGCAGGGCCTGGAACGCGTCGAGGCGCTGCCCGAAGGCGCGGCGCTCGGCGAGGTAGGCGAGCGTCCGGTCGAGGGCGCTCTGGGCGCCGCCGAGCGAGCAGGCGCCGATGTTGAGCCGCCCGCCGTCGAGGCCTGCCATCGCGATTCTGAAGCCGATGCCCTCCTCGCCGAGCCGGTTGGCCGCCGGCACGCGGCAATCCGCGAAGTTCACCTGCCGGGTGGGCTGGGCGTTCCAGCCCATCTTGCGCTCGTTCTCGCCGAAGGAGAGGCCGGGCGCGTCCGCCGGCACCACGAGCGTCGAGATGCCCCGCGGCCCCGGCTCGCCGGTGCGCACCATGGTCACGTAGAGGTCGGCGGCGCCCGCGCCCGAGATGAACTGCTTCGTCCCGTTGAGCACGTAGGCGTCGCCGTCGCGCCGGGCGGAGGTGCGCAGGGACGCGGCGTCGGAGCCGGCGCCCGGCTCGGTCAGGCAGTAGGCCGCGAGCAGGTCCATCCGGCACAGGCCCGGCAGCCAGCGCGCGCGCTGGCTCTCGGAGCCGAACCGGTCGATCATCCCGGCCGCCATGTTGTGGATGGAGAGGTAGGCCGAGACCGAAGGGCAGCCGGTGGCCAGCGCCTCGAAGATCAGGGCCGCGTCGAGCCGGGTCAGCCCGGAGCCGCCGTGCTCCTCGGGAATCGCGATGCCGCCCATGCCGAGGGCGGCGGCCTCGCGCAGCACGTCGACCGGAAAGTGCTTGCGCGCGTCCCAGTCGAGGGCGTGGGGCGCGATCCGCTCCGCCGCGAAGTCCCGCGCCATGTCGCGGACGGCGATCTGGTCCTCCGGCAGCGCGAACAGGGTCACGGCGGGCCTCCCTCACGGAGCGATCTTCTCAAATGCGCCGCTCGTCGCCGCGGCGCCGCGCCGCCCCCTCGCGGAGGCGGTGGAGGGACGACGCCGCGCCGGCGCGGCATCGCCCCCGGCTCCTCCCCCGTGGGGGAGGAGCGGTCGCGCTACTGCATCACCGGCATCGAGAACTGCGCGCCCTCCTTCACGCCGGAGGGCCAGCGCGAGGTGACGGTCTTGGTCTTGGTGTAGAAACGGATCGAGTCCGGACCGTGCTGGTTCAGGTCGCCGAAGCCCGAGCGCTTCCAGCCGCCGAAGGTGTAGTAGGCCAGCGGCACCGGGATCGGCACGTTGATGCCGACCATGCCGACATTGACCTTGGCGGCGAAGTCGCGCGCCGCGTCGCCGTCGCGGGTGAAGATCGCCACGCCGTTGCCGTACTCGTGCTCGGAGGGCAGGCGCAGCGCCTCGGCGTAGTCCTTCGCCCGCACCACCGACAGGACCGGCCCGAAGATCTCCTCCTTGTAGATGCGCATCTCGGGCGTGACGTGGTCGAACAGGCAGCCGCCGAGATAGAACCCGTTCTCGTAGCCCTGCATCTTGAAGTCGCGGCCGTCGACCGCGAGCGTGGCGCCCTCGCGCAGGCCGATCTCGACGTAGTTGCGCACCCGCTCCAGCGCGGCCTTCGTGACGAGCGGGCCGTAATCGGCGCTCGGGTCGGTCGAGGGGCCGATCTTGAGGGATTCCACCCGCGGGACCAGCTTGCGCATCAGCGCGTCGGCGGTCTTCTCGCCCACCGGCACCGCCACCGAGACCGCCATGCAGCGCTCACCCGCCGAGCCGTAGCCCGCCCCCATCAGCGCGTCGACCGCCTGATCCATGTCGGCGTCCGGCATGATGATCATGTGGTTCTTGGCGCCGCCGAAGCACTGGGCGCGCTTGCCCGTCGCGGCGGCGCGGGCATAGACGTACTGGGCGATGTCGGAGGAGCCGACGAAGCCCACGGCCCGGATCAGGTCGTTGTCGAGGATCGCGTCCACCGCCTCCTTGTCGCCGTTGACGACGTTGAGGATGCCGGCCGGCAGCCCCGCCTCGATCATCAGCTCGGCGAGCCGCATCGGCACGCCCGGGTCGCGCTCGGACGGCTTCAGGATGAAGGCGTTGCCGCAGGCGATGGCGGGCGCGAACTTCCACAGCGGGATCATCGCCGGGAAGTTGAACGGGGTGATGCCCGCCACCACGCCCAGCGGCTGGCGCATCGCGTAGATGTCGATGCCCGGCCCCGCCCCCTCGGTGTACTCGCCCTTCATGAGCTGCGGGATGCCGCAGGCGAACTCCACCACCTCGACGCCGCGCTGGATGTCGCCCTTGGCGTCCGGGATCGTCTTGCCGTGCTCGCGGGCGAGCAGGTCGGCGAGGCTGTCGGTCTCCTTGGCGATCAGGTCGAGGAAGCGCATCATCACCCGCGCGCGGCGCTGCGGGTTGGTGGCGGCCCAGGCGACCTGCGCCTTCGCGGCGTTCTCGATCGCGGCCCGCACCTCCGCGGCGCTCGCCAGCGCCACGCGCCCGATCACCGAGCCGTCCATCGGCTGGAAGATGTCCTGGTGGCGCCCGGAGCGGCCCGCCACGTGCTCGCCCCCGATGAAATGCCCGACCTCGCGCATCGCGCTCACTCCCTGTCTGTGGTCTCGGATCGCCGTTGGCCGGCACCTTGCCCTGCCTTAATACAGAAAGGAATGGGCATGAACGCGGAACGGATGTGCGCGAATGCGGGAGGTCGACGGCGGGCACTGGGACGATTACCGCTTCGCGCTCGCGGTCTTCCGGGCCGGCACGGTCTCGGCGGCGGCCCGCCGGCTCGGGGTCGATCACGCCACGGTGATCCGCCGCATCGACCGGCTGGAGCGGCATCTCGGCGAGCGGCTCTTCCACCGCCGCGCCTCCGGCTACGTGGCCACCGAGGCGGGGCAGGCCATCGCCGCCACCGCGGACGCGGTCGAATCGGCGATCATCAACGGGCAGAGCGTCGTCGGGCGCTCGGCGGCGCGGCTCACCGGCACGGTGCGGATCGGCGCGCCGGACGGGTTCGGCAGCGCCTTCCTGGCCCCGCGCCTCACCGGCCTCGTGGAGCGCCACCCGGACCTCGACATCCAGCTCGTGGCCACCGCCCGCCTGTTCAGCCTCTCCAAGCGCGAGGCCGACATCGCCATCGGCCTGAGCCTGCCGCAGGAGGGCCGCCTCGTCGGGCGCAAGCTCACCGACTACGACCTCAAGCTCTACGCCTCACCCCTCTACCTGCGGCGCTTCCCCCTGATCGCGAGCCGGCGCGACCTCGAAGGCCACCGCTTCATCGGCTACATCGAGGAACTGCTCTACACCCCCGAACTCGACTACCTGCACCACGTCTCGCCCGCGATCTCCGCCCGGCTGCGCAGCGCCAACCTCAACGCGCAGCTCCACGCGGCGGTGGCGGGGGTGGGCCTCGCGGTGCTGCCCTGCTTCATGGCGGCGGAGCGCCGCGACCTCGTCTGCGTGCTGCCCGACGAGGTCACGCTCACGCGCAGCTTCTGGCTGATGATCCACGCCGACAGCCGCGATCTCGCCCGCATCCGCGCGGTGGCCGAGCACATCTACGCGGTGGTGGAGCGCGACCGGGACGTCTTCTTCGGGCGGCGCTGAGCCGGTCCGCGGCCCCGGGCGCTCCGCACCCGCACGCTCCGTCCCCAGTGTCGTCAAGTCTCCGGTCCCGGCGCGGCCACCCCGTCCCGTGCGGCACTGGTCTCAACTAGGATATCTTTCTCAGGGTAAGAGACGTGATTGGAGTAAATCATTAACCTTTAGATTTTAAACAATACAGCGTCATCGGGGCCTGAACAAGGATTGGCAGTCTATGATGTTTACGAACGGGCGCGCTGTGCTCGAAGCGATCGACCGGTCCCAGGGGCGGATCGAGTTCGACCTCGATGGCACGATCCGGTTCGCGAACCGGCTGTTCCTGGAACTGATCGGCTACCGGCTGGAGGAGATCGTCGGCCAGCACCACAGCATGCTGGTGCCGCAGGCCGAGCGCGACGGTGCGGGATACCGGGAGCTCTGGGAGCAGCTGCGCCGGGGGCAGTTCCAGGCACGCGAGTTCAAGCGGATCGGCAAGAACGGCCGCGTGATCTGGATCGAGGCCTCCTATAATCCCGTGCTGGACCGCAGCGGCCGTCCGGTCAAGGTCGTGAAACTCGCCACCGACATCACGGCGCGCAAGGCGCGCGATGCGGCCTTCGAGGGCCAGATCAGTGCGCTCAACCGCACGCAGGCGGTGATCCGCTTCACCCTCGACGGGACCGTCACGGACGCGAACGAGAACTTCCTCTCGGCGATGGGCTACGGCCTCGACGAGGTGCGCGGGCGCCATCACAGCCTGTTCGTCTCCGAGGCCGAGCGCGCCTCGCCCGCCTACGCGACGTTCTGGAAGAGCCTCGCCGAGGGACGCCATCAGGCGGGCGAGTTCCGGCGCGTCGGCAAGGGCGGCCGGGAGATCTGGATCTTCGGGGCCTACAACCCGGTGCTGGACAGCGACGGCAGGCCCTGCGCGGTGGTGAAGTTCGCCAGCGACGTGACGCAGCAGGTCCAGGACCGGCTGCGGCGGGCGGAGGGCCAGCGCAGCATCGAAGCCGACATCGAGGCGATCACCCACGCGATGGGCGCCGTCGCCCAGCAGGCGGGCGCCACCACCCAGACGGCGGTGGAGACCTCGCACAACGTCCAGGCGGTGGCAGCCGGCGCCGAGGAGTTCGCCTCCTCCATCGATGAGCTGAGCCAGCACGCCACCCGGGCGAAGACGGCGGCGGATGCCGCCGTGGAGCGGGCGCAGGCCGCCAACGTCATCATCTCCGGCCTGACCCGGGCGACCGACCGGATCGGCGAGGCCGTCACGCTGATCCGCATGATCGCCAACCAGACGAACCTTCTGGCGCTCAACGCCACGATCGAGGCGGCGCGCGCCGGCGAGGCCGGCCGCGGCTTCGCGGTGGTGGCCGCCGAGGTCAAGGCGCTGGCGGGTCAGTCCTCGCGGGCCACGGAGGAGATCGGCCAGCAGATCAATGCCGTGCAGGACGCCACCGCGCAGGCGGTCGCGGCGATCGACGTGATCTCCCGGAGCATCTCCGACCTGAGCGAGATCTCGCTCAGCGTGTCCTCCGCGGTGACCGAGCAGGCGGCGGTGACGCGGGAGATGTCGCTGAACATGCAGAACGCCGCCGACAGCGTCGCGACCGTGCGCCAGACCATGGAGACCATCACGCAGGCCACCCAGGAGGTGGACGCCTCGGTGCGCAAGGTCGCGGTGGCGGCACGCAACCTGGCGTGAGGCCGGGCTCCCGATCCGCCCCGCCCCTCAGTCCCGCCCGCCCGGCCACGTCACCCAGTGCAGGTCCGGCGTCGTCGCGAACAGCCGCCGGTGCTGGCTCACCGCGTAATTGTCGGTCATGCCGGCGATGTAGTCGGCGACGCGCCGGGGCGTGCGGGGGTCGGCGGGGCCCGACAGGCCCGCCCGCCACTCCTCGGGCATCCGCCCGGGATCGCCCGTGAAGGCGCCGAACAGGTCCTGGACGATCCCGGCCGCGCGGGCGCGCACGGCCATCACGCCCGGATGCCGGTACATGCGGGCGAACAGGAAGGTCTTGATGTCCCGGTCGGCCGCCGCGACCGGGTCCGAAAAAGCCGCCACGGGCGCGCCGGCGCACCGGATCGCGTCCGCATCGGCGGGGGCGAGGCGGGCGAGGCGGCGTTCGGTCTCGGCGATCACGTCCTCCACGAAGCGCGTGATCACCCGGCGGGTCAGTTCGTGCACCACCCGCGAGCGGTCGAGGCCGGGATGGAGCGCCGCGATCTCGGCCAGCAGGCCGGCGAGGAACGGCACCTCGCGCAGGTCGTCCAGGCCGAACAGGTCGGCGCGCAGGCCGTCGTCGAGGTCGTGGGCGTCGTACGCGATGTCGTCGGCGAGCGCCGCCACCTGCGCTTCCGCGCCCGGATGGGTGGCGAGCGCGAGGTCCTGCACGGCGCTGTACTCGGTGATCGCCGCCGGGATGCCGGTCCGTGCGTAGCGCGGCATCGGCGCGCCCGCCGGCGTGAGCAGCGGGCCGTTGTGCTTGACGAGGCCTTCCAGCGTCTCCCAGGTGAGGTTCAGCCCGTCGAAGGCGGCGTAGCGCCGCTCCAGCCGCGTGACGAGGCGCAGGGCCTGCGCGTTGTGGTCGAAGCCGCCCTGCCCGGCCATGCAGGCATGCAGCGCGTCCTCGCCGGTATGCCCGAAGGGCGTGTGGCCGAGATCGTGCGCCAGCGCCAGCGCCTCGGCCAGATCCTCGTCGAGGCCGAGCGCGCGGGCGAGCGCGCGGGCGATCTGGCTCACCTCCAGGGTGTGTGTGAGCCGGGTGCGGTAATGGTCGCCCTCGTGATGCACGAAGACCTGCGTCTTGTGCTTGAGGCGCCGGAAGGCCGCCGAATGCACCACCCGGTCGCGGTCGCGCTGGAAATCCGAACGGGTCGGCGAGGCGGGCTCGCCGATCAGGCGCCCGCGCGACGCCGCGGGATCGCAGGCATAGGGCGCCCGCCACCGCTCACCGTTCCTGCCGCGCACGCTCGCGTCCCTCCCCCCGCATCCTCCGAGGCCGGACACCGTTCGTGGCAGAAAATCGGGCTCCCTCCCAGCGCCGGGGGCGCCCGGTCCACCGCGAACGCGTCCCCGGCGCTGTGTGCCGCACCCGGCGCAGGGCCGCCGCCGCCGGTCCCGGCCGTGGCCCCCGATCCTGTTGCGGTCGCGCCCGTCCGTTCCTATCTTGCACCCCAGCCAGACGGTCGAAACAGCCCCATCCGCCGATGACCGAGATCACCCTCACGCCGCGTGCCGCCCGCCGCATCAACGAGATCATGGGCGGCGAGCCCCCCGGGTCCATGCTGCGCATCAGCGTGAACGGAGGCGGCTGCTCCGGCTTCCAGTACGCCTTCGACATCGCGCAGGACCGCGCGGGCGACGACATGACGGTGGAGCGCGACGGCGCCACCGTGCTGGTGGACCCGATGTCGTTCGAGTACATGCGCGGGTCGACGATCGACTTCGTCAACGACCTGATCGGCCAGTCCTTCAAGATCGAGAATCCGCAGGCGACCGCGTCCTGCGGCTGCGGCACGTCCTTCTCGCTCTGACTGCCTTCACGCTCCGACCGCCCGTCCCCCTTCGCGGAAGCCCGACCCAGGGATCCCGACCTTAGGACTCCGACCATGACCCGCTGGAAACGAACGGGCATGGCCCGGGCCTTGTTCGGTGCCGCCGCCTGCGCGGCGCTGGTGGGCGGAGACACCCTGGGCGCGGCCGTCTCGCTGGCCCTGCCGGGCGGCGGGCGGCTCGAGATCGGCCGGATCGGTGCGGCCGGCGGCCCCTGGAGCCTCGTCGGCGCGGCCCTGGCGCAGGACGGCACGGTCGTCCTCGACGACGTCTCGCTCAAGTTCGGCAACACCCTGGTCAAGGCGCCGCGGATCGAGGTGAGCGGCACGCGGCTGTCGCGCGCCGACCTGCAGGCGCTGCTCGACACGGGCGGGAGCGAGCCCTGGGCGGCCCGCCTCGCGCGCCTGTCGGCCGAGACGCTCGCGGCGCCGCTCCTGCGCGTCGAGCAGGCGGTGGGCGATCAGGTCCAGGTCACGGTCTACCGCGACGTCCTCGTCCGCGACCTCGTGGCCGGCCGTGCGCGCAGCCTCGAGGCGGCGGGCGCCGTGCTCACCGTCGAGGGCGCCAAGCCCGAGGCGGGGCTGGGCTCGGGGGCCTACGGCCGGATCGCGGTCGCCGACCTCGACCTCACGGGCCTCGCGCGGCTCCTCACCGAGCGCGGCGGGCCGGAGGCGCCGACGATCCGGGTCTACGGCTCCGTCGCGGTGGCGGACGTCGCCCTCACCGGGCCGAAGGGCGCGACGATGCGCATCGGCCGCATCGAGGGGCGCGACTTCGGCGGACGCCCGACCGCGACGCCCTGGGCCGAGGCGCTCGGCCTCCTCACGAAGGGCGATCCCGAGACGGCGCCGCCGCCCGAGCGGGCGCGCAACGCCGGGCTCGCGGCCGACCTCCTCGACGCGGTGGCGGTCGGCGCGATCGAACTGCGCGACATCACCGTGACCGATCCGGGCGACGGCACGCCGACCCGGTTCGGGCTGGCGCGCGCGGCCTACGCGAGCGAGGGCGGCACCGGGACGCTGCGCTCCGAGGCGATGACCCTCGACGGGCCCGCCGGGCGTTTCGGCCTCAAGGGCCTGACGCTGTCGGGCCTCTCGCTGACGCCCGCCCTCGAAGGGCTGCGCCGCCACGCCGCCGGGAGCCTCGACCCGGCCGAGATGCGCCGCTACGTGCCGCTCGTCGGCCGCGCGACCGTCCAGGACCTCGACCTCGACATCCCGGCGGGTCCCGGCCGCGACCCGGCCGCCGCCGCGCCGCCGCTGCATGTCGGCCTGCGGGGCGCGGCCCTGGATCTCAGCGCGCTGCGCGACGGCATACCCACGGCCACGCGGCTCGCCCTCGACGGGCTGACCTTCGCGGTGCCGCCCGCGCCCGGCAACGCGGCCCTGGCGAACCTCGCCTCCCTCGGCTACCGCGCCGTCGACCTCTCGGGCGTGCTCGATTCGAGCTGGAACGAGGAGTCGCGCGAGGTCTCGGTGCGCGAGTTCTCGGTCACCGGCAAGGAGATGGGCAGCGCCCGGCTCACCGCGACCCTCGGGGGCATCGGCCGCGAGGTGTTCAACCCGGACGTGGCGGTCTCGTCGCTGGCGCTGCTCGGCGCGAGCGCCAAGGCGCTGGCGCTGACGATCGAGAACAACGGCCTGTTCGAGCGCTTCCTCGGCGAGCAGGCCAAGGCCGCGAGCCTCAAGGCCGCGGAACTGCAGCGCGAGTACAGTACGGCCGCGACCCTCGGCATCCCGGCGGTGCTCGGCAACTCGCCGAGCGCCAAGGCGCTCGGAGCGGCGGTGGCCCGGTTCGTGACCAAGCCCGGCCGCCTCACCATCACGGCCGCCGCCAAGGACCCGGCGGGTCTCGGCTTCCTCGAAGCCAGCACGGTGGGCAGCCCCGGCAAGGTGTTCGATCGCCTGAACGTGACCGCGACGGCGGAGTGAGACCCGCGCCGCGCCGGAACTCCGGCGCGCGGTGGGCGGTTCGGTCCATCAACCCGCTCGAACCGCTCCGGGAGGCTCACATGACCGCCCTCGTCCGCCGCGCCGCCCTCGCGGGCGCCCTCGTCCTCACCCTCGCCGGCCCCGCGCTCGCCCAGCGCGGCGGGGGCGGCGGCGATGCCGGCAGCGGCCTGTCGCCCTACGCGGCGCTCAGCGGCAACGACCGCTCGGCCGGTGTCAACAACGGCAATTACCGCAACCCGCGCCTCGATCCCTACGTCCAGGCCTATCCCCGCTACGGCCGGCCGGTCGGCGAGCGCTACCGCCCGCTGCCCCGCCCGTACTACGGTTATCCGTACTGACCGCCGGCCGGGATCGCCCTCGCCCCGCAATCCTCGCCGTCGCTCACGGCCAAGCTTCGCGGCCAGCTCCGGCGACCAGGACTTGGAAATGCTTCCCAAGCTAGCCCGGGCGGGCGGGCTCGATTATGGTGCGTGAGTCGTTCACGACGAGCGCGCCGCCGCTCGACTTCCACCGCACAGGAGACTGGCGATGAGCTTGGTGTTCTTTCTCGTCTTCGTTTGCCCGTGGATCGCCGTGGCGGCGATGGATCTCATGGCCATGCGCAAGGAGACGCCGGCCGCGCGCGTCCACGTGCCCACGAGCTGACGGCCCGGCTCGCGCGCCGATTCCGACGCCGATCCGCTCTCTTCACTGACACAGGGCGGACCGCTCAGGCATCCCGTCTGGCCTGAGCGGTCTTCACCGCCTGCGACACGCGGCCGATCTCGCTCGGTTCGAGCACGGTGCTGCGGCGCTCGCTGTCGGCCGGCTGCATGCCGTGCCGGGCGGTCCGCCCCGAGGCGGGATGATGGCGGCGGGCCCTGCTCGTGCGCTCCAGCGCGCCGTGGAGGTTGGCACGCACCGCCTCGCGCCGTCTCGCGATCCGGAACCGGTCGAGCCGCGCATTCACGCGCTTGAGCGCGCGGGCGAAGACCTGCTTCTTGGCCGCCAGGCCGCGCTCGCTCGACTGGGCCGCCTCGACCCCGCGCGTCGTCGCCTTGCCCCGGCGCGCCCGCCGGCGGGCCGCCACGATGTCGCGGATCCGGTCCCGCTGCGCCCGCAGCCATCGGGCCAGGGCGAGCGTGCCCTCGGCATCGAGGTCGTGCAGGGCCGGATAATGGCTCAGCGTGACCTGACGGAGTTCGTCCTCCGACAACAGGCGCCGCTCGGATGCGATCTCGACACTCACGCTCCGTCTCCCTGGCAACCGCAAGTCCTGGTTGGCGTGGCATTGCCACGCGTGGTTTCATTCTGCCCGATTGTCTCGCCGTGAGTCACCTCACGATCTGCCTCGATCGCGACGTCACGCGGCCGTGCCCAGGCTCGCGCGCCGCTCCGGTCGGGGGAGAATCCTCCGAGGCAGGAACGCCTTCCGTCGTCGGAGCACGCCCGGAAATACACGGTTGATTGTACGATGCCGTACTGTTTTCCTAGTTACACTTCAATGCTGACGACGCGGACCTACCTCCAAGGATAGCTTCTGTCGACTTGACTTCAGTGATAAGCCGCTCCCTGAACTCGGCTCCGCGGGCCGAAACGGGAGGAATACTGAATGGCGACAGTCACGCAGTTCGATCTCGACGGCACGGCCGCGGGTCTCGACTCCACGCGCGCCTACCAGGCGAGTTTCGGGGAAGTCCTGCTGATCCCGAACGCCGCCCTGACGGCCTCGGGCACCTTCGACGGACAGACCCTGACCGTGTCCGGCTTCCGGCCCGAGGTCCAGATCGGCTTCGCCGGCGGCGTCGTCGATACCGCCGACCGGGTCAGCGTGGACGGCCTCGTCATCGCCACGTGGTCGGGCGGCAGCAACGGGACGCCGCTCGTCTTCTCCTTCACCAGCAACGCCACGGCTGCGCGCGTGCAGACGCTGCTGCGGAACCTCACCTACGACTGGAACGAGGGCGCCGCTCCGGTGGCGACGCAAAACCTCTCGCTCAGCCTCGCGGGCGTCGCGCGCAGTGCGGCCATGACGACTTCGGCCCCGAATGCCGCGCCGAGCCTCGATCTCAACGGCAGCGCCAGCGGCACCGGGGTGACGGCGAGCGCCGTCGAGCAGACGCCGCGGGCCATCGCCCCGGCTGCGACCCTGACGGATGCCGATTCGGCGCAGCTGACCTCGGTCACCGCCACGCTCCTGTCCCGGCCGGACGGCAACGCCACCGAGTCGCTCTCCTTGAGTGCCGGCGCGGCGGCGGCGGCGAGCGCGGCCGGTCTCGCGGTTGCCTACGACGCGGCGAGCGGCGCGCTGACCATCACCGGCCGGGCCAGCACGGCCGTCTACCAGGATCTGGTGCGGGGGATCACCTACACCAACGCCAGCAACCAGCCGACCGCCACGGCCAGAACCGTCCGCTTCGTCGCCAGCGACGGCACCGCGGCGAGCGTCGCGCGCGACGCGACGGTCACGGTGACGCCCGTCAACGACGCGCCGGTGATCGACCTCAACGGCGCGGCCGCCGGGACCGGCACTACCCTCCCGTACGGCGCCGCCGGCACGCTGTCCCTGATCGCTGCGGGCGGAACGATCGCGGACGGCGATTCGCCGAACCTGAGCGGCGGGTCCCTGCGCGTGGCCTTCACGGCAAATACCGCCGCGGGCGACCAGCTGCGCCTCGTGGCCGGGAACGGCGTCACCCTCTCGGGCAGCACGGTCAGCGTCAACGGCGTCGCGATCGGCAGCGTCACGGGCGGCGCCAACGGCGCGGACCTCGTCGTCTCCTTCACCAGCACCAACGCCACCCTGGCGCGGGCGCAGACGCTGCTGCGCCAGATCGGCTACTCGACCACCGCGTCGTCGCGGCTGACGCGGCAGCTCGCCGTGACGCTGAACGACGGCGACGGCACCGCCAATGGCGGGCAGCCGGTCGGGACGGCCGCCGCGTCGATCACCTTCGGTGCCGCGCCCAACGTCGCGCCGGTCCTGACCGGCGACCTCCAGGCCGTGATCACCACGGGCGCGACCTACACGCTCACCACCGCGGACCTCTATTACACCGACCCGGACGACACGGCCTCCGGCGTGACCTTCACCACGAGCAGCCCGGTCAACGGCAGCATCCTGGTCAACGGCGCCACCGCGGCGGCCTTCACCGGGCAGCAACTCGCCGCCGGTCAGGTCGCCTTCCGGCACAGCGGCGCGCAGGGCACCGCCGCATCCTTCTCGGTCAGCGTCGAGGACGGCAACGAGGACGGATCGGTGCCGGCGGCGCGCAGCTTCCTGCTGTCCGTCACGCCGCCGCAGCCCGGCACGAGCCTGAGCTTCGCCTCCGCGACCCGGGGCGTCTCGGCCAGTCTCGGCGCCGGCGCGTGGTCCTCGGCGCAGACCCTCATGCCGCTCGGCGACTCGATCACCTACGGCGACGCCCCTCCCGGCATGGACGAGCACGGCTACCGCGGCCACTTCTGGACCAGCATGGCGGCGGCCGGCCGGCTGTTCGACATGGTGGGTCCGAACAGCAACGGCGCCGTGCCGGATCCCAACAATGCCGGCTTCCCGGGCGCCTGGGCGGACGACCTCGCGGAGCAGCTGCCGAACCTGCTGACGACCTACCGCCCCGAGACCATCCTGCTGATGGCGGGCACCAACAACGTGCTGCAGGAGACCACCCCGCAGAACACGGTGCGGACCGCCCTGGCGACGATGCTCGACCAAGTGACGGCCTTCAACCCGGCCACGCACGTCTACGTCGCCACCATCCTGCCGCTCTCGTCCGACGAGAACGGCGAGGTGGACGCCGTCAACACCGTGATCCGGGCCGAGGTCGCCAACGCCATCCTCAGCGGGCAGAACGTCTCCCTGGTCGAGATGGCCGGCTTCACGACGGACGATCTCTTCGACGGCATCCATCCGACCGAGGCGGCCTACCAGCGGATCGCCGCGAACTGGTCCTCCGCGGTGCTCGCGACACCCCCGACGCCGCCCGCGACGACCGGGATCGACGCGGCCGTCACCGACCTGACCGGCTCCGCCTTCAACGACCTGCTGACGGGCGACGGACGGGCGAACCGTCTCGCCGGCGGAAACGGCTTCGACCGGCTCAGCGGCGGCCTCGGCGACGATCTGCTCGATGGCGGCGCCCAGGACGACACGCTCGTGGGGGGCGCCGGCAACGATACCCTGATCACCGGGACGGGCGTCGACCGGATCGCGTTCCTCGAAGCCGACAGCGGCCGGGACGTGGTGCAGGATTTCACCGACACCGTCGACAAGCTGATCTTCGATCGCCAGGCGACCGGCGTGGATTCGTTCTCCGACCTCGTGGTCAGCGTGCAGGGCGGCCGGGTGAACGTGGCCTGGAGCCCCTCGACCGGCAGCGGCGTCACCGGCCGGGGCGACGTGACGCTGCAGACCCTCACCGATCCGGCCCTGATCACGGCCTCCGACATCCTGTTCACCGGCTGACCGGGGCGCGGCGCGGTCCCGCGCCGGTGCGGCCCGCCGGCTCAGGTGCCGGGGTTCACGAACAGGCTGTCGAACTGCTCGGGCGCGTAGTCGCGGCCGGTGATGTCGGTGATCACCACGTGCTCGTGGCCGTCCGCCACCAATTCGTGTGCCTTGCGCAGGGCCGCCTCCGGCGAGGTGCGCTGGTGGGATTGCGGTCCTTCGGGCGTGTGGGCGGTCACGACGAGTTGCATCGATGCTCCTTCTCTGCGGCGGCCGGTCTATCAGACCTGGGACGGCCTCGCGACGGAAGGGGCGGCGGCGCATGGCGCGACCAGCGAACCGGCCGCGGCCTCGCCAGGGCGCGCGCGCGGCCGGCGCAAGTTGCCCCGGGCTGCAGATGGCATCGGTGGGCGGCCTTGCCGCCGCTCCTCCGAATCATTCTGCCGTGAGATACTGATAAGGAGTAGTCGAAGGCCCTCTTCAGGGTGATATCGTCGGAACGATGTTCTGAACTGATCTTTGTGGGAGAGCCGCTGCACAGCCTGTGCGAGGGTCCGTGCGTTCCGCGCGTCCCGTTAGCCCAGCGCGGGACAGCGGGCCGGGAGGTGGATCTTGCAGCGGTCGCACGCCCGGCCCGCACCGTCGGGCCGTCCCCGCCGGTCCGGTCGAGCCCGGCGGCCGGCCGTCAGTGCGGGGGCGCAGTCCGTCGGCACGGCCGGAGCGACGCCATGGTCACGCTCTACTCCTATCCCCCCCTGTTCGGCGTGGCCGACAACAACGGCTACGGCCTGAAGGTCTTCGCCTTCCTGAAGCTCGCCGGGCTGCCGTTCGCGCATCGGCACGTCTTCGACGCGGCGGGCGCGCCGCGCGGACAGCTGCCCTACCTCGTCGATGACGGCGAGACGGTGGGCGACAGCGACACCATCCTGGCGCATCTCGCGCGCCGCCACGCCGTGACCCTCGACGCGGCGCTCACCGCGGATCAGCGCGTCACCGCGCTCCTGATCTCGCGCCTGCTCGACGACCTCTACTGGGTGATGTCCTATTCGCGCTGGAAGGACGAGCGCTTCTGGCCCGCCTTCCGCGACGCGCTGCTGCGCGAGCATCCGAGCCTGACGCCGGCGCAGCTGCAGGCGGCGCGGGAGTTCAACGCGCAGCGCTACCATTTCCAGGGCATCGGCCGCTACGAGCCGGAGGCGGCCTACGCGCGCGGTCTCGCCGACCTGCGGGCGCTGGCGCACCTCGTCCCGGAGACGGGCTACCTGTTCGCGGACCGCCCGACGAGCAGCGACGCCGCCCTCTACGGCTTCCTCGCCAACATCCACTTCTCGCCCATCGACACGCCGCTGAAGGACTTCCTCACCGCGCAGGCCAACCTCGTCCGCCACTGCACGGCGATCCACGCGGCCGTCGCCTGACGCGCCGGACCGGCCCGGCCGATCGATCCAAATCCCGCATCGATCGATGCCGACAAAGAGTTGGCTTCGGAAGATCGGCGGTCCTATGCAGGGGGCAGAATAAGGCGGGCCTACGAGCCTGAGCCCGCCAGCGCAGACCATCCGGACCCTCGCGGCCCCGTCGCAGGATCCGGACCTGTCTCGCCCCGCCAGGGAGGAGCCGGTGCCGGCCGCATCACATGTCGAGAGGACGGGCGATACGCCCCGCATCATCCGGCTCAGCGAGGCGGACAACGTCGCCATCGTGGTCAACGCCTTCGGGCTGCCGGCCGGGACGGTGTTTCCGGACGGGTTGACGCTGCGCGAGTTCGTGCCGGAGGGCCACAAGGTGGCGCTCGCCGACATCCCCGAGGGCGGGCCCGTGCGCCGCTACGGGGAGGTGATCGGCATCGCGCTGCGCGACATCCCGCGCGGGGCCTGGGTCGAGGAGGCGCGCATGCGCACGCCGCCGGCCCCGGCCCTCGACGCGCTGCCGCTCGCCACCCGCGTGCCCGCCCCGCTGCCGCCCCTCGACGGCTACACCTTCGAGGGATACCGCAATCCGGACGGCTCGGTCGGCACCCGCAACATCCTGGCGATCTCGACCAGCGTCCAGTGCGTCGCCGGCACCCTCGACGTCGCCATCCGGCGCATCCGCGAAGAACTGCTGCCGCGCTATCCCAACGTCGACGGGGTGGTCGGGCTCACCCACGCCTATGGCTGCGGGGTCGCCATCAACGCCCCCGAGGCGGTGATCCCGATCCGCACGCTCCAGAGCCTCGCCCGGAACTCGAATTTCGGCGGCGAGGTGATGGTGGTGGGCCTCGGCTGCGAGAAGCTGGTCTCGGAGCGGCTGCTGCCCGACGGGCAGAGCGACGGCGTGGTGCGCCTGCAGGACGAGCGCCACCACGGCTTCGGGGCGATGCTCCAGAGCATCATGGCGATGGCCGAGGCGCGCCTGGAGGTGCTGAACCGGCGGCGCCGCGAGACCTGCCCGGCCGCCGACCTCGTGATCGGGCTGCAATGCGGCGGCAGCGACGCCTTCTCGGGCGTCACCGCCAACCCGGCGCTCGGCCACGCCGCCGACCTCTTGGTGCGCTGCGGCGCCACGGTGCTGTTCTCCGAGGTGACCGAGGTGCGCGACGCCATCCACCTCCTCACGCCGCGGGCGGAGACCGAGGAGGTGGCGCGCGCGCTGATCCGCGAGATGGCGTGGTACGACGCCTACCTGGCCCGCGGCGAGGCCGACCGCAGCGCCAACCCCTCGCCCGGCAACAAGAAGGGCGGGCTCAACACCATCGTCGAGAAGGCGCTGGGCTCGGTGGCGAAATCCGGCACCAGCGCGATCCGGGGCGTGCTCGCCCCCGGCGAGCGGGTAAGCCAGAAAGGCCTGATCTTCGCCGCGACCCCGGCGAGCGACTTCGTCTGCGGCACGCTGCAGCTCGCCTCCGGCATCACCCTCCAGGTTTTTTCCACCGGCCGCGGCACGCCCTACGGCCTCGCCCAGGCGCCGGTGATCAAGGTCGCAACCCGGACCGAGCTGAGCGAGCGCTGGTCGGACCTGATCGACCTCGACGCGGGCCGCATCGCCACCGGCGAAGCGACCATCGAGGAGATGGGCTGGGAGCTCTTCCGGCTGATCCTCGACGTGGCGAGCGGGCGCCGCGAGCCCTGGTCGGACCATTGGGGCCTCTACAACGACCTGACGCTGTTCAACCCCGCCCCGGTGACCTGAGGCGGGCCGGGGCCGCCTCGGATCCCCGCATCATCCGCCGAAGCGTTCACCGGTTCGGCGGCGTGAGTCGTGACAACGAAGAAGACGAGCAGATCTACTAACAAAAAATCTGCCTGGACTGCGATCATCAGCACGAAGACTGCCTGAGCCGCCTTGCCCAAAAGGAGGAAACGATGGAACACGCCCGAAGCGAACTCGAAGCACGGACGATCCGCAAGGTCGCGTGGCGGCTCCTGCCGCTCATCGTCGTGATCTACCTCGTCGCCTACATCGACCGCACCAACGTCAGCTTCGCGGCGACGGGCGGCATGTCGCAGGCGCTCGGCCTCACCGCCAAGGATTTCGGCTTCGGCGCCGGCATCTTCTTCCTCGGCTACTTCCTGTTCGAGGTGCCGAGCAACCTCTTCCTCGAAAAGACCGGAGCGCGGCGCTGGATCGCCCGCATCATGATCTCGTGGGGGCTGGTCGCGGGCGCGATGGCCTTCGTGGGCGGGCCGACGAGCTTCGTCGTCATGCGCTTCCTGCTCGGGGTCGCCGAGGCCGGCTTCTTTCCCGGCGTGATCCTGTACTTCACCTACTGGTTCCCGAAATCCTACCGCAGCCGGGTGCTGGCCTCGCTCTACGTCGCGGTGCCGGTGGCGAACGCCGTGACGGCGGCCCTCTCGGGCCTGCTGCTCGGGCTCGACGGCTGGCTCGGGCTGGCGGGCTGGCAGTGGCTCTTCCTGATCGAGGCGGCGCCGGCGGTGCTGCTCGCCTTCGTGGTGCTGCGCTACCTCACCGACACGCCCGCCGCCGCCGACTGGCTCGCCCCGGACGAGAAGGCGTGGCTCTGCGCCGCCATCGAGCGCGAGCGCCAGGACCTGCTGCGCCGGGAGCAGGGCCACATGACCCTGCGGCGCGCCTTCACGGACCTGCGCGTCCTGTCGCTGGCGCTGATGTACTTCACCATCGTGACGGCGACCTACGGCATCACCTTCTTCCTGCCGCAGATCGTGAAGGGGATCGGCGGCTCCAATCTCCAGGTCGGGCTGATCAGCGCCGCGCCCTACATCGTCGGCACGGTCGGGCTGCTCGCCTGGAGCTGGTCGTCCGACCGCATGCGGGAGCGCAAGTGGCACTACATCGTGGCCTGCCTGCTCGGCGCGGGCGGCCTCGCGGCCGCGGGGCTCTACGGCAGCACCCTGATGGCGGTGGTGGCCATCGCGGTCGCGACCATCGGCCTCTATGGCTGCAAGCCGGCCTTCTGGACGATGCCGAGCGAGTTCCTCACCGGCACGGCGGCGGCGGGCGGCATCGCGATGATCAACTCGGTCGGCAACCTCGGCGGCTTCGTCGGGCCCTTCGCGGTCGGCTGGATCAAGGACGCGACGGGCGGGTTCGGGGCCGCGCTCGGCTTCCTGACGGCCTGCGCGGTGCTCTCGGCGCTGCTCGCCTTCGTCACGGCGCCCTCCCGGCGGGCCTCGCCCCAGCCGGCCGCGGCCCTGCCGACGACCTGAGCCGCGCCTTTCCCGCCCCCGACGGGGCGGGAGCCCGCCCCTTTCCCCACCGGAGCCGAACCATGTCGGACGCCCGCGAGACCGTGAGCTGGATCGGGCTGCACGCGGTCACCCTGCCGCTGAAGACCCCCATCAGCGACGCCAAGGTGCTGACCGGCCGCCAGAATCCGATGACCGAGATCGCGATCCTCTTCTGCGAGATCGAGACGAGCGGCGGGCACCGGGGGCTCGGCTTCAGCTACGCCAAGCGCGCCGGTGGGCCGGGGCAGTTCGCCCATGCCCGCGAGATCGCCCCGGCGCTGATCGGCGAGGACCCCAACGACATCGCCAAGGCCTGGGACAGGCTGGCCTGGGCGGGCGCCTCGGCCGGCCGCAGCGGTCTGGCGGTCCAGGCCATCGGCGCCTTCGACGTGGCGCTGTGGGACCTCAAGGCGAAGCGGGCGGGCCTGCCGCTCGCCAAGCTGCTCGGCGCGCAGCGCGACGCGGTGCGCTGCTACAACACCTCCGGGGGCTTCCTGCACACGCCCCTCGACGCGGTGCTGGCCAACGCCGCGCGCTCCCGCGCGGCGGGCATCGGCGGCATCAAGCTCAAGGTCGGGCAGCCCGACCGGGCGCAGGACATCGCCCGCGTGGCGGCGGTGCGCGAGCATCTGGGCGCGGGCGTTCCCCTGATGGTCGACGCCAACCAGCAATGGGACCGGCCGACCGCCCAGCGGATGGGCCGCATCCTCGAACAGTTCGACCTCGTCTGGATCGAGGAACCCCTCGACTGCCTCGACGCCGCCGGCCACGCCGCGCTGGCGGCCTCCCTCGACACGCCAATCGCCACCGGCGAGATGCTGACGAGCGTGACCGAGCATTGGGAGTTCATCCGCCAGGGCGGCGCCGACTACCTGATGCCGGACGGGCCGCGGGTGGGCGGCATCACGCCCTTCCTCAGGATCGCGACGCTCGCCGAGTTCGCCGGCCTCACCATCGCCCCGCACTTCGCGATGGAGCTGCACATCCACCTCGCGGCGGCGATGCAGCGCGAGCCGTGGGTGGAGCATTTCGAGTGGCTGGAACCGCTGTTCAACGAGCGCCTGGAGGTCCGGGACGGCCGCATGATCGTGCCGACCCGCCCCGGCCTCGGCGTCAGCATGAGCGAGCAGGCCGTCGCCTGGACCCGCGAGACGGCGGAGGTCGGCCGCCGGGTGTGAGGTGTCCGGCGGCGTCGCCGTTCTGTCGGAGGAAACGGCCGGCCGGTGCGCACCTCTCCCCGCGCCATCCTTGTCGGGGATTTTTCCACGGACCGACATGCGCTTGCGGGGAGAGGCCAACGCGCACCCGCCGCCGCGCGCCACCGGCGGCACTCCCTCCCGGCGCAGCGATCATCGTGAACGCGCCGTGCTCTGGAGACCCGAGTAGGCGCCTCGAGACAACACAGCCACGTCGATCCTCGAGCCAATCCTCACGCCAAGTCGATTCCGCAGGGTCAGGGTTCATGTCATGCTCCCCTGACGCGGAGCCGCGGCCGGAAACAGGCCGCGCACGGGGAGGACGACCGATGACGATCACGCGCCGGACCATGATGGCGGGGGCGGCCGCCGCGCTCGGGCTCGCGGGCCGGGAGGCGGCGGCGCAATCCTTTCGGTTCACGCCCAACCAGCGCTACCCGGATCCCGCCGTCGAGGTGCTCGATCCGAGCTTCGCCAAGTACCGGATCTACAGCAGCACGCTGGAGCAGGTCGCGACCGGGATGCGCTGGGCCGAGGGGCCGGCCTACTTCCCCGAGGGTGGCTACCTCCTCGTCAGCGACATCCCGAACAACCGCATCATGCGCTACGACGAGCGGGGCGGGAGCTTCACGGTCTTCCGCCAGCCGGCGAACTACGCCAACGGCAACACGCGCGACCGCCAGGGGCGGCTCGTGACCTGCGAGCACTCCGTCACGCGCCGGGTGACGCGGACCGAGCCGGACGGCACCGTCACGGTGCTGGCGGACCGCTACGAGGGCCGGCGCCTCAACGCGCCGAACGACGTCGTGGTGCGCTCCGACGACACGATCTGGTTCACGGACCCGCTCTTCGGCATCAACGGCGAGTGGGAGGGGAGCCGGGCCAAGCCCGAGCAGCCGACCACGAACGTCTACCGGCTCGATCCGGACGGCAGGCTCGCGGCCGTCGTCACCGACCTCGTGAACCCGAACGGTCTCGCCTTCTCGCCCGACGGGACGAAGCTCTACGTGGTGGAGTGGAAGGGAACGCCCAACCGCAGCCTCTGGCGCTTCGACGTGGCGGCGGACGGGGCGGTGAGCGGCAAGACCAAGCTGATCGATGCCGCCGACCAGGGCGCCCTCGACGGGTTCAAGGTCGACCGCGACGGCAACCTCTGGTGCGGCTGGGGCAGCAACGGCCAGCTCCAGCCCGAGCCGACCGAGCGGAACGGCCGCCGGGTCCACGAGCTCAAGGGCCGGTCCGAGGACCTCGACGGGGTCAAGATCTTCGACCCCACGGGCAAGCCGATCGGCTTCATCCGGCTGCCGGAGCGCTGCGCCAACCTCACCTTCGGCGGACCGAAGAACAACCGGCTCTACATGGCGAGTTCGCACTCGCTCTACGCTCTGTACGTCGAGGCGCATGGCAGCACCGGGTGAGCGGAGGGGTCAGGCGGACCCGGTGTCGCGCCCTTCGGTCGCCCGGGCCAGCGCGTCGATCACGGCGGCGACCGCCTCCGCCTCCGAGCCGCCCGCGCGCGCCGTCGCCTCGTAGGCGGCGAGCTGCAGGTCGGCGCTCGCCCCCTCGGCCAGGATGCGCCGGGTGCCGGCGAGCGCCTCGGCACAGTCCAGGGCCGCCGCGTCCTCCGCCACGAGGGCGAGCACGCTGTCGAGGATCTCGGGCAGCGGCACCGCCCGCTCCTCCCCCGCGTCGATCAGCGCGGCGCGCACGCCGTCGCGCTGCGCCCGCCACAGGTTCTCGCGGATGATCGCCCGGGCCACGCCGTCGAGGCCGGCATTGAGGTCGGGCCGGCGCTCGGCCGCGCGCACGAGGCAGCGGTAGAGCGCCGCCAGCGCCAGCGCGTCGTCGAGCCGGGTGCAGCTGTCGGCGATGCGCAGCTCCAGCGTCGGGAAGCGCACGGACGGGCGCAGGTGCCACCACAGGAAGCTCGCATCCGCGATCGCGCCCGACCGCGTCATCACCCGCACGTAGCGCTCGTAGGCGCCGGCATCCGCGAACAGGTCCGGCAGGCCGGTGCGGGGCATCTCGCCGAAGGCGCTGAGCCGGTAGCCGGCGAGCCCCGTCCGGCGCCCCTGCCAGAAGGGCGAGGAGACCGAGAGCGCGAGCAGCAGGGGCAGGTACGGCAGCAGCCGGGTCATCAGGTCGATGCGGGACTCGGGCCGCGCCACCTCCACGTGGACGTGCATCCCGCTCACCACGCTGCGGCGCCCGACCATCTGCACCGCGTCGAGGATGCCGAGGTAGCGCGCGCCGTCGGTGGCGCGCTGCTCGTCCCAGGCGGCGCTCGGATGGGTGCCGGCGGCGAAGACCAGGAGCCCGTGCGCCCGGCCGATCTCGGCGAGCCCCCGGCGCAGGCCCCCGAGCGCGTCGCGGGCCGCGGCGAAATCCGCCAGCGGCGGCGTCGCGATCTCGATCTGGCTCTGGAGCAGTTCCCGCTCGGCCGCCGGCAGCAGCGCCCGGGCGGCGGCGTGGAAGCCCCGGATTCCGGCGCGCGGCGTGCCGCGGGTCTCGGCATCCGCCAGGAAGAACTCTTCCTCGATGCCGAAGCGGTAGGCCGGGTGCGTCATGGGGCGGGATCCTCGGCGAAGGGGGTCGGGGCGGATCCTACGGGCCGCCGCGCAGGAGGAGAACGGCCGCGAGCACCAGCGCGGCGGCCGCGAGGAAGGCCAGCACCACCGCCCGGTGCGCGCCGCCGCCGGTCCTCGGCCCCTCCCGGGGCGCCGGGGTGGCTGCAGGGGGCACCGCCGCGGTCTCGGGCGGCGCGGCGGGCGGCGGCCCCTCGGGCTCCGGGGCTCCGGCCTCCGGCAGCGCGGGACCGGGCGGCCGGGCGCGTGCCAGCCCCTCGGCCAGCAGGCCCTCGTCGAGTTCGACCGGCACCCCGGCCTCCTCGATCTCGATCACCACCAGCGCGATGTCGTCGGGGCTCATGGCGGCGATCGGCAAGGCGCCGCGCAGGTCCGCGGTAGTCAGGAACCTCTGCTCCCGGCCCTTGGCGATCAGGCGGTCGAGGGTCGGCCGGTCGAGGGAGGGCGGCATCGGGCAGGTCCTGGAGCGACCGTTCGGCGGGCGCGCTCGTCAACGCGGCAAAGGCGCGGGCGTTTCGGCCGTGACGGTCACGCCCGCGCCCAGATGCGCAGCGAAGCTCGCCGCATGTTCCCGCCCGATGGCGGCATGATCCCGCCCGACGGCGGGGAGGACCCGGAACCCATGACCGCGCACCCGACGCCCCCCCGCGACCTGCCGCCCGCGGCCCGCATCGACCCCCCGGCGGCGCCCCTGCCGCCGCTGCGGTTCATCCGCACCCTGGTGCGCAACCCGGTCGAGACCTGGCCCCAGGCGGTCTACCGCGAGCCGATGATCCGCTCGTCGTTCTTCGGCCGCAGCACCCTGTTCGTGATGGACCCGGCCCTGATCCGCGAGGTCATGGTCGATCAGGCGGACGCGTTCGAAAAATCGGAGGTGCTGCGCCGCTCGCTCTCGCCCGCCCTCGGCGATGCGATCCTGACCGCGGACGGGGCGCGCTGGCGCTGGCAGCGCCGCGCCGCCGCGCCGATCTTCCGCAACGAGCGCATCGTGAGCTTCCTGCCCGCCATGATCGGGGCGGCGGAGCGCACGCGCGACGGGCTCGCCGCCCTGCCGGCCGGGACCGAGGTCGACCTCGCCCACGAGATGATGCGCACCACCTTCGACATCATCGCCGAGACGATGCTGTCGGGCCACGGCGCCATCGACGCCGCGCGGGTCGAGCGCGGCATCACCGAGTACCTCGAATCGACGAGCTGGATCTTCGCCCTGACGCTGATGCGCCTGCCGTCGTGGACGCCGTTCCCGGGCCGCCGGAAGGCCGAGCGGGCGCGCTCCTATCTGCGGGACGAGCTGCTGCGGCTCGTGGCGGAGGGGCGGCGCACCGGAACCGAGGGGCGCAACGACCTGCTCAGCCTGCTGCTGACCGCCCGCGACGCGGAGACCGGGCAGGCGATGACCGACCGCGACGTCGCCGACAACCTCCTGACCTTCGTGACCGCCGGGCACGAGACCACGGCGCTCGCCCTCACCTGGACCCTCTACCTGCTCGCCCGCCACCCCGAGATCGAGGCGCGGGTGGTGGCCGAGATCGAGGCCGTCACGCAGGGCGGGGCCCTGCGGCCCGACCACGTCGAGGCCCTGGCCTACACCCGCCAGACCATCCAGGAGGCGATGCGGCTCTATCCCCCCGCCCCCGTGGTGGTGCGCGCCGCGCTGCAGCCGGTGGAGATCGGCGGCGAGCGCATCGACACCGGCACCCCCGTGACCGTGCCGATCTACGCCATCCACCGCCACGCGCGGCTCTGGGACGACCCCGACCGCTTCGACCCCGACCGTTTCGCGCCGGAGGCCGTGCGCGCCCGCGACCGCTACGCCTACCTGCCCTTCGGCGCGGGGCCGCGCATCTGCATCGGCATGAGCTTCGCGCTGATGGAGGCGGCGGCGATCCTGGCGGTGCTGGTGCGCACCCTCGCCTTCCGCCTGCGGCCGGGCTTCGTGCCGACGCTCAAGCAGCGCATCACCCTGCGGCCCGCCGAGGGCATGCCGCTGCGGGTCGGCCCGCGCTGAGATTGCGGTGCGGGCGCCCGGGTCAGGCGCGGCCCGGGTTCCGCGCGCCCTCCTCCCGGTCGCGCGCCTCGCGCAGGCCGGTGGGCTTGAACACGCCGCTGGCGCTCGCCACCAGGGCGCCCGTCTCCTCGCTGCGCACCTCCGCGTCGCAGAACAGGATCGACTGGCCGGCCCGCGCCACCCGCCCCTCGGCCAGGAGCACGCCGCGGCCCGGCGCCAGGAAGCGGGTCTGCATGTCGAGGGTCACGACCGGCCGCCCGGCGGTCAGCCGCGCCACGGTGCCCATCGCGATGTCGAGCAGCGTGCACAGGATGCCGCCATGCGCGATGCCGAGATTGTTGGCGTGCTCCGGGCCGAGCGCGAGGCGAAGCCGCGTGCGCCCGTCGTGGAAGCCGAGCGCCTCGATCCCGCAATGGCGCGCGAACGGGATGTCCGCCCCGAAGATCGTGCCGTCGCCCCCGTCCTGCATCTGCCCCATGCCCTCTCCCTTCCTTCGAAAGGACGGTATGGAGTGTTCGCCGTCCTGGCAATCCGATCGAGAGAGATGCCGATGACCAGCCCGCCCCGCCATGCCTTCGTGCGCACCCGCTGGTGGTGGGTGCGCCACGCCCCCGTGCGCGGCGACGGCGGACGCATCTACGGCGGTTCGGACATCGCGTGCGATTGCGGCGACGCCCACGTCTTTTCCGGCCTCAGCCCCGTGCTGCCCCGCGGCGCCGTCTGGGTGTCGAGCCATCTCGGGCGCACCCGCCAGACCGCCGAGGCCCTCTGGCAGGCGGGGGACTTCACCGTGGAGGGCGCCCACCCGCCGCTCACCGCCCTGCCGGCGCTGGCCGAGCAGAACCTCGGGGAGTGGCAGGGCCAGGACCGCGCCCGCTTCTTCGCCGAGCGTCAGCCGCTGGCGGCGAGCTACTGGTTCGCCCCCGCAGACGAGCGTCCGCCCGGCGGCGAGAGCTTCGTGGAGATGTGCGAGCGCGTCCACGCGGCCATCGCCGAGGTCACCGCCGCGCATCGCGGGCGCGACATCGTGGCGGTGGCCCATGGCGGCACGATCCGGGCGGCCCTCGCCCTCGCGCTCGCGCTGCCGCCCCAGGGCGGACTCGCCTTCGCGATCGAGAACTGCTCGCTCACCCGCCTCGATCACTACGACGGCCCGGACGGGACGGGCTGGCGCGTCGGCATGGTCAACGGCCAGCCCTGGCTCGGCACGAGCCCGGTCGGAACGAGCCCGGACGGCGGGCCGGCGGCCTGAGGCTACAGCTCCAAGAAGGGCTGGAAGCCCCCGAAGATCATGCGCTTTCCGTCGAAGGGCATCTCGGCCATGTCGGCCTGGAGGCGCGGATCGCTCATCACCTTGGCGTTGATCGCATCGCGGTCGGCGCGCGAGGCGTAGACGATCCACGAGAAGGCCACGGTCTCGTCCTCGGTCGCCTGCACGGCCCGCGGGAAGGAGGTCCGTTCGCCGTAGGGCACGTCGTCGGCGAGGCATTCCACGAAGGCGAGCGCCCCGTGCTCCTTCCAGACCGCCCCGGCCCGGCGCGCCAGCGCCTTGTAGGCCTCGACCTTGTCCTTCGGCACCGCGACCACGAATCCGTCGACGTAGGTCATCCGCGTCTCCCCTGGCAGCCCGGCCCCGCGGCCGGGTCGCCCGGAGGACGAATCGGCGGGCGGGGATCCGACAACCCTGGCATACATTTTCCGTGTCGGACGGTCTGATGCTGCGAAACGCCGTTCCGCACGGTTGACAACCCATGGCCGGCCTCGAACCATGGCGGCCAGGGCCCGACGAGAGGCCCGCGCACCAGGGAAGAATGGGTTGAGGACAACGCTCTTGACCGTGCTGTCGGCCGCGGCGCTCGCCGCCGCGTGGCACGACCCGGCCCGCGCGCAGCAGGCCGCCGCACCGACGCTCCCCGATCAGGCGATCTCCGACAAGGTGGTCAGGATCGGCTTCATCCTCGACATGTCGGGGATCTTCGCCGACGTCACCGGGCCGGGCAGCGCCGCCGCGGCGCGCATGGCGGTGGAGGATTTCGGCGGCACGGTGCTCGGCGCGCCCATCGAGGTGCTGGTGGCCGATCACCAGAACAAGGCCGACATCGCGGCCTCGACCGCGCGGGGGTGGTTCGACACCGAGAAGGTGGACGCGATCCTCGACGTCGCGGCCTCCGCCACCGCGCTCGCCGCCGCCGACATCGCGCGGGCCAAGAACAAGATCATCGCCTTCAGCGGCCCCGGCGCGGTGCGGCTCACCAACGAGGCCTGCTCGCCGGTCTCGATCCACTGGGCCTACGACACCTACGCGCTCTCCAACGTCACCGCCCAGGCCACCGTGAAGGCGGGCGGGGATTCGTGGTTCTTCATCGCCGCCGACTACGCCTTCGGCCACGAGCTGGAGCGCGACGCCACCGCGGTGGTGAAGGCGAGCGGCGGCACCGTGAAGGGCAGCGTGCGCGCGCCCCTCAACACCCCGGATTTCTCCTCCTTCCTGCTCCAGGCGCAGGGGTCGGGGGCGAAGATCGTCGGGCTCGCCAATGCGGGCCGCGACACCACCAACGCCATCAAGCAGGCGGCGGAGTTCGGCCTGACCCAGAGCGGCCAGAAACTCGCCGGGCTCCTCGTCTACATCAACGACGTCCACAGCCTCGGGCTCGGTCCGACGCAGGGCATGCTGCTCACGGAAGGTTTTTACTGGGACCTCGACGAGGGCACCCGCGCGTGGTCGAAGCGCTTCTTCGAGCGCACCGGACGCATGCCCAACATGTCCCAGGCGGGGGTCTATTCCACCGTCACGCACTACCTCAAGGCGGTCCGGCAGGCCGGCACCGACGAGACGCAGGCCGTCATGAGGGTGATGCGGGAAACACCGGTGGACGATTTTTATGCCAAGGGCGGGCGCATCCGGGAGGACGGGCGCATGGTCCACGACATGTACCTGTTCGAGGTCAAGACGCCGGCCGAGTCGAAGGGCCCGTGGGACCTCTACAAGCGCGTGGCCACCATCCCGGGCGACCAGGCCTTCCAGCCGCTCTCGGCCTCCCGCTGCCCGCTGGTGAAGAAGTGAGCCTGCGCTGGCGCCGCCGCCCGGAGGGCTCGACCTGGGGCGACTGGGGTCCCGAGGACGAGATCGGGCGGCTCAACCTGCTCACCCCCGAAAAGGTCCGCCAGGGCGTCGCCGAGGTGCGCGAGGGCCTGACCTTCTGCCTCAGCCTGCCCCTCGACTACCCGGGCGGCAACGTGCTGAACCCGCGCCGCCATCCCCCTCGCCTCACCCCGACCGTGCGGGCGAACGGGCGCCCGAACATGAACTTCCCGGTCTGCGAGGAGGTGCCCGACGCCACCGACGTGATCAGCGACGACGTCGCGGTGCTGCACCTGCAATACTCGACGCAGTGGGACGGCCTCTGCCACGTCGGCTCGCTGTTCGACGCGGACGGGGACGGCGCGGCCGAGCCCGTCTACTACAACGGCTTCCGGGCCGGCACGGACATCACCGGCCCGTCCAAGCCCGGGGACGCGGGCGCGCCCTCGCGCGCCCGGGCGCTCGGCATCGAGCGGCTGGCGGAGCGCGGCATGCAGGGACGGGGCGTGATGATCGACCTGCGCGCGCATCTCGGCGAGGCGCGCCGGGCGGTCGGCTACGACACGCTGCGCGGCATCCTCGACGCGGACGGGGTGGTGATCGAGCCCGGCGACATGGTCTGCCTGCACACGGGCTTCGCCGATCGGCTGCTCGGCATGGACCGCGCGCCCGATCCCGAGACGGTCCACGCGCTCGGCGCCGGCCTCGACGGGCGCGACGCCCGGCTCCTCGACTGGATCACCGATACGGGACTCTGCGCGCTCATCGCCGACAACTACGCGGTCGAGGCCTATCCGGCCGGACCGATGCGCGGCTGCTGCGCCACCCTGCCGCTGCACGAGCACTGCCTGTTCAAGCTCGGGGTCAATCTCGGGGAATTGTGGCATCTCACGCCGCTGGCGACGTGGCTGCGCGCCCACGGCCGCTCGCGCTTCCTCCTCACCGCCCCGCCGCTGCGGCTCCCCGGCGCTGTCGGCTCGCCGACGACGCCGATCGCGACGGTGTGAGGGGGCATGACTGCACCCGACCGTCCGCACGCGGGATCCGAAGCCGATGCTCAGGTTGAGATGGCGCGCGAGATCATGAGCAGGCGCCGCAGCGCCCTCGCTGCACTGACCGGGGCATCGTCGGAAATGGCCGAGTGCCCTCCCCTGACTCCAAGAAGCGACCACCTGCGCCCGATGACCGACCTTCTCTTCTCTCAAGCCCGCTTTCGCGACGTCACCCTGCGCAACCGCGTCGTCGTTCCGCCCATGTGCCAGTACTCGGCCGAGGACGGGATGGCGGGCGACTACCACCTCGTCCATTACGGGCGCTTCGCGCTGGGCGGCGCCGGGCTGGTGATCCTGGAGGCCACGGCCGTGGTGCCGGAGGGCCGCATCACCCACGGCGACCTCGGCCTGTGGTCGGACGCGCACGGGGAGGCGCTGGCCCGCATCGCCCGCTTCCTCAAGGGCCAGGGCGCGGCGGCGGGCCTGCAGCTCGCCCATGCCGGGCGCAAGGCCAGCATGCAGCGGCCCTGGTTCGGCAACGGCCCGCTCGGCCCCGACGACCTCGCCCGCGGCGACGCCCCCTGGTCCGTCGTCGCCCCGAGCGCCGTGGCGGTGGACGAGGGCTGGCTGGTGCCGGCCGAGCTCGACGAGGCCGCGATGGCGGCCCTGGTGGAGGCCTTCACGGTCGCCGCTTCGCGCGCGGACCGCGCCGGCTTCGACGTGATCGAACTGCACTGCGCCCACGGCTATCTCCTGCACAGCTTCCTCTCCCCGCTCGCCAACCGGCGCACCGACGCCTACGGAGGCGACCGCGCCGGGCGGATGCGGTATCCCCTAAGGGTCGCCCGGGCGCTGCGCGCCGCGTGGCCGCAAGAAAAGCCTCTCTTCGCGCGGGTCTCGGCGGTGGACGGGATCGAGGGCGGGCTCACCCTCGACGACACGCTGGCCTTCGCGGGCGAGCTGAAGGAAGTGGGCATCGACCTGATCGACTGCTCCTCGGGCGGGATCAGCGGCTCGGCCACCGCCGCGCGGGTGCGGCGGGACTACGGCTATCAGGTCGATTTCGCCGCCCGGATCCGCCGCGAGGCGGAGATTCCCACGATGGCGGTCGGCCTGATCGTCGATCCGCGCCAGGCCGAGGCGGTGCTGGCCGAGGGCCGTGCCGACCTCGTCGCCATCGGGCGCGAAGCCCTCGCCGATCCGAACTGGGCCCTGCGGGCGCGAGAGGGATACGAGGGCTGGCCCGCGCAGGCCGGCTGGTGGCTGGAGCGGCGCGCCCGGGACATCGACCGGCTCGGTCCCTGGGCGCCGTGAGACGAGGGGGCGCCGCCCCCGCACCCCGCCGTGACACGAGGGAGGAGACACCATGACCGAGATCGCCGTGATCGGGGCCGGGCTGATGGGGCACGGCATCGCGCTGGTGCTGGCCTTGGGCGGGCACCGGGTGCGCCTCACCGACAGCCGCGCCGAGACCCTGGCGCAGGTGCAGGGCCTGATGGCCTCCGCCCTCGACACCCTGCGGGAGGCCGGCGCCGTCGGCGCGGACTGGACCGCCGAGCGCCTCGCGGGCGCCGTGCGGCTCTCCCCCGACCTCGCCGAGACGGTCGCGGGTGCCCGCCTCGTCATCGAGGCGATCACCGAGAATCCGGAGGCGAAGCAGGCGCTCTTTTCCGAACTCGACCGCCTCTGCCCGCCGGAGACGATCCTGGCGAGCAACACCAGCTACCTCGACGTATTCCCGCTGATCCCCGAGGCGCGCCAGGAGCGGTCGATCGTCGCCCACTGGTACACGCCCCCCTACATCGTCGATCTCGTCGACGTGGTGCCGGGGCCGCGGACCGATCCGGCGGTGGTGGAGGAGGTGCGCGCCCTCGTCCTCGGCCTCGGGCAGGTGCCGATCGTGCTCAAGCGCTTCATCCCGGGCTACGTCGCCAACCGCATCCAGTCGGCGATCTCGGCGGAGGTCTACCACCTCCTCGACGAGGGCATCGCCTCCCCGCGGGAGATCGACGACGCCATCGTGCACGGTCTCTCCTTGCGCATCCCCATCCTCGGCCACCTCGCCAAGGCCGACTTCACCGGCATCGAGCTGCTGCGCCACGCGCTCGCCAACGCGAGCTACAGCCCGCCGCCCGCCCGCACCCGCTCGGAGGCCCTCGACGCGCTGGTGGAGGAGGGCCGCACCGGCGTGATGGCGGGCCGCGGCTTCTTCGACTGGGGCGGGCGCGATCCGGCCGACCTCTTCCGCGACCGCGACCGCCGGCTCCTGGCCCTCAAGCAGGCCATGAAGGCGGTCGGGCGGATGGAGGGGCGCTGAGGCGACGACCAAGGGCCCCTGAAGCGGGGTCATCGCTTCCGCGATGATCCCGCGCGATGATCCCGGGGCGCTGTCGCAAGCCCCTGCGGCGGCGCTATAACGGGGGCCACGTTCCCTCCCCACCCCGGGCAGCCCATGTTCGACTTCCCCGTGCTCATCGGCGATATCGGCGGCACCAACGCGCGCTTCGCCGTGCTGGAGCGGCCGGACGGCGAGCCGGCGGCGACCGCCCATGTCCACACCGGCGACTACCCGGACCCGAGCGCGGCGATCCGCGCGGCCCTGGCCCAGGGATCCGCGGCGGCGCCCCGCTCGGCGCTCCTCGCGGTGGCCGCGCGGGTCGACGGGCCGGCGGTACGGCTCACGAACGCCGCCTGGGTGATCGAGGGCGCGCGGATCGGCGCGGAGTTCGGCCTCTCCGCCTGCACGGTCGTCAACGACTACGTGCCGGTGGCGGCGGGCGCCGCCGCCCTCGATCCGGCGGGGCAGGACCGCCGCATCCTCGCGCCCATCGGCCCGGTGCTCCCGCCCGGACGCGGCGCGCGGCTGGTGCTGGGGCCGGGCACGGGCTTCGGTGCCGCGGCTCTGGTGCCCTACGGCAAGCAGCTCGCCATCGTGTCGACCGAGGCCGGCCACATCGATTTCGGCCCGAGCGACGAGGCCGAGGCGCGGCTCTGGCCGCACCTGGAGCGGATCGAGGGCCGCGTCACGGTCGAGACCCTGCTCTCCGGACCCGGCCTGTCGCGACTCTATGCGGCGCTCAGCGGCGGGCGCGCGGCCGATCCCGCCGCCGTCACGGCGAACGGGCTCGCGGGCAGCGATCCGGCCGCCGTCCAGACCCTGGCGCTGTTTTCCAAGCTGCTCGGCCGGCTCTGCGGCGACCTCGCCCTCACCTTCCTGGCCACCGGCGGCGTCTTCATCGGGGGCGGCATCGCCCCCCGGATCCTGCCGGTGCTGAACGAGGGCGGATTCCGCCGCGCCTTCGCGCACAAGCCGCCCTTCGCCGCGCAGATGGCGCAGATCCCGACCTGCGTCATCACCATCGCGGACCCGGCCTTCACGGGGCTCGCCGCCCTCGCCTCGCACCCGGACCGTTTCGCCTATGACGGGCAGGTCTGGCGCGCCGCCGCCTGATCGGCGTCGAGGGCGACCACGTCCGGGCAATCCTCCTCGCCGGCGCGGCGGGGCAGGCGCCGGACCGGGAGTGCGGCCGGGCCGAGCAGGCGCACGAAGCGCTTCGAGGCGGCGAGGTCGAGATCCTCGCGCTTGGCCCGCCGCTCGATGCGCGCGAGCGCGTTCATGGCCGGCCCCAGCACCGTGAACTCGGCCCGGTGCCCGTCGTCGAAGACGCCCACCAGCACCTCGCCCGCGTGCAGCACCGCCGTGACGTCGAGGGGCGGCAGGGCGCGGGCGGCGCGCGCCCGGTTGACCTCCCGGATCTCCGCGCGGATCGCCCGCGCGCAGGCCAGGGCCGCGCGCGCCTGCGCCTCCGGCGGGCCGGCGAGGAAGAGCGCCAGCACCCCGTCGCCCACGTACTTGTCGACGATGCCGCCCTCCCGCGTGACGGCGGCGTGGGCGGCGGCGCGCACGGCCAGCAGCCAATCCGCCACCTCGCGCCCGCCCCAGGCGCGGGTCAGGGCCGAAAAACCGCGGATGTCGAGGGCGAGCAGGCAGGCGTGGCGGGCATCGAGCGGGGTCGCGCCGTCCGGCCGCACGAGGTCGATGCCGGCCGGCACGAAGCGGGCGAGCCGCGCCCGCTCCTGTTCGAGAAGCAGGGCCCGGGCGACCGTGCCGCGCAGGCGCACCACCCCGTCGATCACGAACAGGCTGGCGGCCACGAAGGCGAAGAGGCCGAAGGCCTGGTGCCCGAGGGTAACCGCCGGCCCGAACACCGCGAGATCCGGCCGCGCGAGGCCGATCGCCAGCACGCAAGCCCAGGCGGACGAGACCACGAGCGCGAACACGGCCGTGTGCCAGACCCGCAGGGTCAGCCCGGTCTGGAGCAGGAGCAGGAAGGCCGGCAGCCGGCTCACCGCATCGGCCGGATCGCCCGGCCCGTCCGAGCCCGCCACCATGTGCTCGATCACCACGTAGACCGCGAGGCCGGCATCCAGCAGCGTCGAGAGCCAGGACAGGCGCTCGCGGTCGCGGCGCGCCGCCGTCAGGGCGAGCCAGACCGAGCTGACGGCGTAGCCGGCGAGCACGAACCAGTGGCTCCCGGCATGGATCGAGCCGTCATGGGTCTGGGCGGCGGCGAGCAGCACCAGGAAGGTGACGACGCGCAGGGCCAGCGCGCGGGGACCCAATGCGGCCGCCACGGCGACCGCCACCGCCTCCCGCGTCCCCTGCTCGCGCACGTCCCGTCCTCCGCCCGACGCGACGCTCTTACGCTGCGTCGCCCCGCGGCGTCGAGTGCGCACAGCGCCGCCGGCTCAATAGCCCTTCCAGAGGCCCGGGGTCGCAAGTTCGACGAGGTGCCCGTCCGGATCGCGGAAGTACAGGCTGGTGCCGCCCCGCGGCCAGGTGGTGCGGCCCTCGACGGCGATGCCGGCGTCCCGCAGATGCGTCTCCCACTCGGGCAGGGCCTCGGCCGGGATCGACAGCGCGACGTGGAGCGGCCCCTGCCCGTCATGGGGCGGGATGGTGCCGCCGGGCGTCTCGATCGGGTGCAGGGAGCCGCCGCGGGGAAACAGCAGCAGCACGCCGCGGCCGGCGACGTCGAAGGCGCGCATGCGGTGGTCGGCGTGGAGGCAGGGCAGGCCCATCGGCCCGCCCCAGAAGGCGGCGGCGCGCTCCAGGTCGTCCACGTACAGGACGGTCTCCAGGACACCCGTGATCGTCGGCATCGTCTCCTCCGGCTCTGCCTCGCGGCCGCGGTGGTCCCCCGGCTCGGCGGCGGACAGGATGCGAGACCGACGGCCTCATCGGAACCACCTCCGGCGGTTCCGATGAGGGGGTGGGGAGCCGGGCTCCCCGCGCCTCAGGCCGCGGCCGGGTTCACGGCCTCCTCGGCGAGTTCGGACAGGATCTCGTCCGTGTTCTCCTCCTCGACCAGGGTCTCCTTGATGAGCCCCTCCGCCTCGGTGAGGCCGAGCTGGCGCGCCCAGGCGAGCAGGGTCCCGTAGCGGGTGATCTCGTAATGCTCCACCGCCTGCGCGGCGGCGATCAGGCCGGCATCTCCGGCCTCGTCCTCGCCGAACTCGCGCATCACCTCCTCGCCCTCGGCCAGGATGCCCTGGATGGCCTGGCAGGTGACGCCCTCGGGTTTTTCGCCGAGGAGCCGGAAGACCTGATCGAGGCGCTTCACCTGCTCGCGGGTCTCCTCGATGTGGATGGCGAAGGCGCCCCGCAGGGCCTCGGTGCGGGCGGCCTCGGCCATCTTGGGCAGCGCCTTCAGGATCGCGGACTCGGCGAAGTAGGTGTCCTTGAGCTGGTGCAGGAAGAGGGCCTTGAGGTCCTTACCGGCCATCGTGGTACTCCCAATGGGTACTGTGCACCCCTGCAACTCGGGCTCCCGGGGATCGTTCCGGCGCCCGCCGGCCCGGACGGGCAGGACGTCGCCTAAGCGGAACTTTGCCCCGCCGGGACCTTGACCGGAGCGCGCGGAGCGGGCGTCGTGGGGGACCGCGCCGTGCCCGCCGGTCCCCTCGCCCGAGTCTCCCGCCATGCCGACGCTCCCCGACACCGACGCCCTCCTCGCCCTGCTGCGCCGGGCCACCGAGAAGGTCCGCGCCTCGAACGCCCGGGCGGAGGCCGCCGAGGCGCGGGCGGGGGCGATCGCGGCACGGGTCCGCCCGCTGCTCGGCCGCGTGGAGGCGGAACTGCGCGCCGCCGCGGAGCGGGTGAAGGCCGCGCGGGCCGAGGCCGCCGAGGCGCAGGCACGGGTCGGGGCGGCCGAGGCGCTGCTCGCCGCCGAGCGCGAGCGAGCCCGCCGCCTGGAGGCCCGGGCCGAGGCGGCCGAGGCACGGATCGCCCACGCGCAGGCCGCGCTCGCTGAGACGGCGCCCCCGCGCGGCCACGGCCTCGACGCGGGACACGCCCTGCACTGATCCCGGGCCGATCCGGCCGTCAGGCCCGTGCCGGCCGTCAGGCCCATGCCGGCTTCAGGCCGGCCGGGTCCCCTCGCCCACCAGACCGGCGCCGAGCGCGAGCCAGACGAGCTGCGCGTCGGTGCGCGCGCCGAGCTTGGCCTTGATCTGGGAATGGTAGTTCTGGATCGTCTTGGGGCTGAGGCAGAGCGCGTCGGCGATGGCCTCGGTGGTGTGGCCGGCGGCGAGCAGGCGCAGGATCTCGGTCTCGCGGGTGCCGAGCTCGGCGAGCGGCCCGTCGCGGCCCGCGAGGCGCTCGGCGGCGATCTCGCGGGCGATGTCGTCGCTGAGCGCCCGCCCGCCCGCCGCCACCCGGGCGACCGCCCGCACGAGGTCCGCCGGGGCGCTGCTCTTGGTGACGTAGCCCGCCGCCCCCGCCTCGAAGGCCTTGAGCGCGTAGGCCGCCGCGTCGTGCATGGTGAAGACGAGGATGCGCGCGCGGGCATCCCACTGCCGGATGTGGCGCAGCGCCTCCAGGCCGCCCGCCCCCGGCAGGTTGAGGTCCATCACCACGACGTCCGGCCGCACGCGGCGGTAGGCCTCGTAGGCCTGCGCCGCGGTCTCGGCCTCGGCGGCAACCCGGAAGCCCGGCTGGCGCTCCAGCAGGCGGCGGTAGCCCTCGCGCACGACCGGATGGTCGTCCACGAGCAGGATCGCGGTCCCGCTCACGCGGCGCGCGCCAGCGGCGGCGCCACCGGGATCCGCACCGCCACGCGCACGCCGCCCGGCGCCGGCCCGATCTGGAGCCGGCCGCCCAGCGCGTCGACCCGCTCGCGGATGCCGAGAAGCCCGTGCCCCGCCCCCTCCCGCAGGCGCGCCGGGTCGCCGCCGCCGTCATCCTCCACCACGAGGCCGACGGCGCCGGCCGGGCACGCGACCCGGACCCGCACATGCCGCGGCCGGCCGTGGCGTGCGGCGTTGGTGAGGCATTCCTGGGCGATGCGGTAGAGGTCGAGCGCGGCCGTCCGCGGCAGGGCGGCGAGGTCCCCGTCCACCGCCAGCGTGACCCGCGCCCGGGTGCCGCGGGCGTTCCAGGCCGCGACGAGCCGGGCCAGCGCGGCGTGGAGGCCGAGGTCGTCCACGTCCTGCGAGCGCAGGCGCGCGAGCGCCCCTTTCAGGGTCTGCATCATCCGGGCGGTGGCCTCCGTGATGGCGCGGGCATCCCCGGCGAGGTCCGGCCGGTCGGCCGCCCCCGCCTCGATCGCGGCGGCGAGCGCGCCCGTGGCGGTGAGGCACTGGCCGAACTCGTCGTGCAGGTCGCGGGCGAGCGCCCGGCGCTCCTCCTCCTGCACGTGGAACAGCCGGGTGGTCAGGGCGTTGCGCGCGGCGGCCGTGCGGGCGAGCCGGACGCCGAGATCGTCCACCGCCCGGGCGATGGCCCGGAACTCGGCGGCGCGGAAGGCCGGCAGGCGCCCGCCCGCCCCCTGCTCCAGCCGGGCGAGGCCCTGGACGATGAGGCGGGCGGGCGCCACCGCGCGGCCGATCAGCAATGCGGAGAGCAGGCTGATGCCCGCCGCCATCGCGGCCGCGACGCCCGCGAGCACCCGGACGCGCTCCCAGGCCTGCCGGATCGCCGCCTCGGGATCGGCGGTGGCCACGACCGTGCCGGCGTCGCGCTGCTGCACGGTGAGCGGGCGCGCCACCGCGGGCGGCGGCCCGAAGGCGGCGCGGTGCAGGGCGCGGAACCAGTCCGGCGCCGGCCGGCCCACGCCCTCGACCTGCGAGCACAGGACTTGGCGCGCCTCCGGCCCGCGGGCGAAGGACACGCACAGGCCGGGCGCCAGCACGGCGAGCATGGCGGGCGTGCGCCATTCGGGGCTCGGCAGCAGCGGCGTCTTCTGGAGGCCGCCGCGCCAGAGGAGCTCGCGCCAGTAGAGCCGCTCCAGGTCGCGCGCGACCCGCGCCGCCGAGGCCTCCGTCTCCGCCCGCAACCCCCGCTCGGTCTCGACCACGATCCAGCCGACCGCGCAGGCGAGGCACAGGAGTGCCACCGCGACGAGGTTGAGGACGAGCTGCACGAGGAGGCGCATGGCGAAAACGGGCTCCGGCCGATCCCGCCATCCTGCCACGCCGCGGCGGCGGCTTGGCAAGGGCCGGAGGCGGAACCCGGGAAATTTGCCCGGCCGCGTCGCCGCCGATACGCGCCCCAGCTACTGCGCCAGCCCGATCCGCTGCCGCTTGGAGCGTACGGCAGTGCGAAAACCTCGATCGGGCGTAGGCCGGCGCCCAGAACGGGCGGAACGCCGCTCCGGCGGCTTCTCGGGAGCGGGTTGGTGGTGCTTTCGAGGGGTTTCTTCGGGCCGAGGTGGCTCACGCCTCAGGAGATCGACGCTCACCAGTACAACTGCGCCCGCCCGATGAAGACATCCGAATCCACGGTGCGGCGCCCGAACCCGGTGGCCTGGGCCGAGGGGGCGGCGTGGGCGCGGACGTAGTCGAAGACGAAGCGCAGGTTCTTCTCCGGGTACCAGTTCAAGCCGACCGTGACGTCCTGCTCGATGCCGCCGCGCACGGGGCTATTTTCGAGATCGAGGGCGCTGTAGCGCAGGCCGAGTTCGAACACGCCGATCCCGCCGCGGCTCACCCGCTGGCGCTCCGGCACGTCGATGCCGGCGAAGACCGCGTATTCCGTGGCGTAGTCGGGGGCGATGCGGTAGCGCCGCCCCTCGCCGTTGAGGACGAGGCCGGCCTGCACGTAGCCGCCCTGGAAGCGCAGGGCCTGCGCGCCGTCGAAGCGCCCGACCTCGGTGAGGATGTACTCCGCCTGCATCCGGAACGGCCCGGTCTGGAAGGCGGCCTCCAGGCCGATCCGGGCGACGCTCGCGGCGTCGCGGAGGGTGCCGGTGTCGACGAGGCGGCGCTCGAACAGGAAGGCCTCGGGGCGGCTCGACAGGCGAAAGGCCTGCCCGTCGCGCGGCAGCGCCCGGTAGCTGCCGGCGAGCCCCAGATGCACCACGTCGATGCGATTCTCGGCCAGCCACGGCGCGTAGGTGAGCCGGGTGGTGGAGGCGAGGCCCCCGGTGTCGGGGCCGGTATTGGCGTTGCCGCCGAAGATTCCGGTGACGGCGGTCCAGCGCTCGCCGTGCAGGCCGAGCGCGGCGCCGAAGTTGCGCGCCGGCACGAGCGCGTCGGCGAGCGAGCGCTCGGTGAACAGCGTGGTGTTGTCGCTGATGAGCTGATTGAGGCTGAACGGCTCCTTCATGTTGCCGACGGCCACGATGACGTCCTTGAAGCCCTTGTAGGCCGCCACCGCGTCGTTGATCGGCCGCATCGGGTCGGCGAGATCGTACTGGAAGGCGAGTTCCAGATCACGGCCGAGGGTGAGGTAGCTCTCGATCCACGAGCGGCGCACCGCCACCGCATCCGGCAAGGCGGGGCCGAAGCCGCGCTGGCGCACCGCGCCCGCCCCGACATCGAGATGCAGCCGCCCGCCGATGCGCAGGCGCGCGGTCTCGTCGGGGAACTGCAGGGTGAGGCCCTTCTCGTCGAGGCGCAGGGTCTCGCCGTAGGGGCCCGGGGCGCCCGTGATGCCCTCGGCCCGCGCCGGGCCGGCCGCCAGAGGCCAGCCGAGCAGTGACCCGCTGAGAAGCGCCAGGACGACGGCCGCGGCGGACAGCCGGACGGGTGCGGGAGCCGGCATCGGGACCTCCACGGCGGGACCTTCAGGGAGCAGGTGCGACACCGCCCTTGTGGCACGCGGGGCTTGCCGCCCGAACCCGCCGCGCCGCCCGGCCGCACGACAACCGGAACGTGTTGCGGGACGGTCACGCCACCGGGAGGAGATCGGCCCCGCAGGCGGCCGCGATGTCGGCGCGCAGGGCCTCGGTCAGGCGGCGCAGGCCCGGATGCCCGGCGCTGGCATAGGTCCGGCCGCCCAGGCGCGAGACCGGTGCGATCAGGCGCAGCGAGTTGGTGAGGAAGAGCGCGTCGGCCGCGTCCAGCGCCGCCGGGGCCAGGGATCGTTCGGCGGCGGCGAAGCCGAGGGCCGGCGCGAGGCCGAGCACGGCGGCGCGCACGATGCCGGGCAGCACGCCCGCGCTGAGCGGCGGGGTGACCAGGGTGTCGCCGAACAGCGCGAACAGGTTGCCGGTGCCCGCGCAGGCCACCTGCCCGCGCGTGTTGAGGAAGAGGGCCTCGTCGCAGCCCGCCCGGCCCGCCTCCTCGGCGGCGAGCACCGCGTCGAGGTAGCCGAGCGTCTTGTGGCGGGAGGCCGGCGAGGTGTCGTTGCGGCGGATGCCGGTCGGGTGCAGCGCGAGCGGCGCGAAGGCCGGTCCCGGGTCGAGGGGGGCGGCGCTCGCCATCAGCGTCGGGCGCGGGTTCGGCGGCGGGCGCAGGCCGCGCGGACCGGCCCCGCGCGTCGCGGTGGTGCGCACGGCCGCGCGCGGGTGCCCCTCCGCCACCGCCCGCATGGCGGTGGCGACCGTGCCGGGATCGAGGGGAAAGCCCAGGGCCTGCGCCGAGGCGACGAGGCGGGAGACGTGCTCCGCCTCCCGGTAGATGCGGCCGTGCAGCGCGAGCGCGGTGTCGAACACCCCGTCGCCGAGAAGCAGGCCGCGGTCGGCGAGGTCGAAGGGCGCGACCGAGCCCGCGTGCAGGCGTCCGTCAAGCCACCGCATGCGCGTGGGTCTCCCGCCACGCCCGTGCCAGGGCGAGGAAGTTGGAGAACAGCGCGTGGCCGTGCTCGGTCAGGACGGATTCCGGATGGAACTGGATGCCGAAGGTCGGATGCCGGCGGTGCGACAGGGCCATCACCTCGCCCTCAGGCGAGACGGCGTCGACGCGCAGGTGGCGCTCCAGCCCGGGCTCGGGCGCCACGATCAGCGAGTGGTAGCGCCCGACGCGCATCGGCGAGGGCAGGCCCCGGAAGAGTCCGCGCCCCGGGTGGGTGACCGGGGAGGCCTGCCCGTGCAGGGGCTGCCGCGCGCGCACGACCCGGCCGCCGAAGGCCGCGCCGATGCATTGATGGCCGAGACAGACCCCCAGCAGCGGCACCGCGCCCGAGAGCGCGCGCACCGCGTCGAGCGACACGCCCGCCTCGGCCGGGCTGCACGGCCCGGGGGAGATCACCAGCGCCTCGGGCGTCCGCGCGCGGATCGCCGCCACGTCGAGGGCGTCGTTGCGCGCGACCTCCACGTCCGCGCCCAGCTCCGCGAGGTAGCGCACCACGTTGAAGACGAAGGAATCGTAGTTGTCGATGACCAGGATCATCCGGGAAGCCTCGCGCCGCGGACCCTGCCGGCACGCCCCGGCAGGATGCGCCGGAGCGAGGACCGTGCCGAGGGGGGCGCCGTGTGGACCTTAGAGCATTTTCCGACGAAGTGGAGACCGGTTCGTCGCAGAAAATGCGGCAAATCAAAGACTTAGAGGGGCGGGGGGGGGGGGGGGGGGGGGGGGGGGG
>NZ_JBKIBX010000019.1:81734-113527 GCF_046557895.1 Methylobacterium oryzisoli
GCCCGATCGCAGCGCGATCGGGCGCCCCTCTATGTGGGGTACGGGCGTGGCTCGGGAAACGCTCAACCCGCGTTGTCCGGGAAGGCCGCGAAGACCCGCTCGGCCTTGGTCAGGGTCTCGCGGTACTCCGCCGCGGGGTCGGAGAGCAGCGTGACGCCGCCGCCCGCCTGCAGCACCGCCTGATCGGGGCCGAGGAGCACCGTGCGGATGGCGATGCTGGTGTCGAAGCTGCCGTCGAACCCGATCCAGCCGATCGACCCGCAGTAGAGTTCGCGCGCATCCCCCTCGATCTGCGTGATGATGTCCATCGCCCGCAGCTTCGGCGCGCCGGTGATCGAGCCGCCCGGGAAGCAGGCGGCCAGCAGGTCGAGGGCGTCGGCGCCCTCGCGCAGGCGCCCGGTCACCGCCGAGACGAGGTGGTGGACCCCCGCGTAGGTCTCCAGCCCGCACAGCAGCGGCACCGCGACGCTGTGCGGGGCGGCGATGCGCGAGAGGTCGTTGCGCAGCAGGTCGACGATCATGACGTTCTCGGCCCGCTCCTTGTCGCTGGCGAGGAGCGCCGCCGCCCGCGCCTCGTCCTCGGCCGGATCGGGCGAGCGCGGGGCCGTGCCCTTGATCGGCCGCGTCTCGATGCGGCGCCCGTCGAGGCGCAGGAACCGCTCGGGCGAACTCGACGCCACTGTCAGCGTCCCGCATTCGAGATAGGCCGCGAAGGTGGCGGGGTTCTGCGCCCGCAGCCGGCGGTAGAACGCGAAGCGGTCGAAGCCCGGCGGCAGGTCGGCGGCGAAGCGCTGGGCGATGTTCGCCTGGTAGATGTCGCCCGCGCGGATGAAGTCGCGCACGGTGTCGACCGCCTGCTCGTAGGCGTGCGGCGTGAAGTTCGAGCGCCACGCGAGCGGGGCCACGGCCTGCCGGGGTGCCTCCGGCCGGATCTCCTCCGGCCGAGTCTCCTCCGGCTCTTGGGCGGCGAGCAGGGCTTCGAGCGCGTCGAGCCGCTCGCCGGCCCGCCCCGCGCGCTCGTCCGGATCGGTGGCGGGAAACCCGGAGGCGATCAGCCGGCAAGTGCCCTCGTGATGGTCGAAGGCGACCACCGCGTCGTAGAGGTTGAGCATCAGGTCGTCGCACAGGCCTGCCCGCCGCGGCGGCGGTACCACGCGCTCCAGGTTTTGGGCGAAGTCGTAGGCGATGTAGCCGATCGCCCCGCCCTGGAACGGCGGCAGGTCGGGATGGGCCTGCGTGCGGTAGGGGGCGAGGATCTCCCGCAGGACCGCCAGCGGCGCGCCGTCGCGCGGCGCGCCGTTCCAGAAGGCCCGGCCGCCCCGGACCGCGAAGCGGCCGAACGGCTCGGCCGCGAGGTAGGACCAGCGCCCGAGCTGCGGATGGCGCATGGCGCTGTCGAGGAAGGCGAGCCCCGGCCGCCCCCACAGGCGCGCGGCGGCCGCGACCGGTTCGACGAAGGGGATGGGGCGGCTCCACATGCGGGCGTGATAGCCGAGACGGGGGCGCGGCGGGAATCCGCCCAAAGGTCACGGGAGGTCCCGTGCCTTGCTGGCGCGCCGGCGCGCACCACTTCGCTGCGGATGGCGGCTGCACCAACCGGGTTCCTCGATATCGACGGCGAGATGGCGACGGCCATCCGCCGCCACGACTGGTCCGCCTCGCCGCTGGGCCCGGTCGACCACTGGCCCGACGTCCTGAAGACGACGGTGGCCCTGACGCTCGGCTCCCGCTTTCCCCAGGCGATCGTGTGGGGGCCCGAGCTGATCACCCTGCACAACGACGCCTTCATCCCGATCCTCGGCCACAAGCCGGCGGCGCTCGGCCGGCCGTTCAGCGCGGTCTGGGACGAGGCCTGGGCCGAGATCCGGCCGATGGTCGAGGCGGCCTTCGCCGGCCGGGCGACCTTCCTGGAGGATTTCCCGCTCCTCGTCGCCCGGGGCGGCCATCCGGAGCGGGCCCATTTCACCTTCTGCTACAGCCCGATCCGCGATCAGCAGGGCCGCGTGGTCGGCATGCTCGACACCGTCGTCGAGACCACCGCGACGGTGGTGGCCGCCCGGCGGCTGGACTTCCTCGACCGCCTGGGCCGCGCGGTCGCGAATGCCCAGGACCCCGACACCGTGATGGCCACGACCACCCGGATGGTGGCCGCGCACCTGCGGCTGTCGAACTGCGCCTATGCCGACATGGACCCGGACCAGGACGGCTTCACGATCCGGGGGGATTGGGCCGCGCCGGGTTCGCCCAGCATCGTCGGCCATTACAGCCTCGCCGCCTTCGGCCGGCTCGCCGTGCGCAACCTGCGGGCGGGCGAGCCGCTGATCGTCAACGACAACCGCGCGGAGCTGGCGCCCGAGGAGGCGGCGACCTTCCAGGCCATCGGCATCAGCGCCACGATCTGCATGCCGCTGGTCAAGGACGGGCGCCTGACCGCCCTGATGGCGATCCACGATCGCGTCCCGCGGGTCTGGACTCAGGACGACCTCGCGCTGATCCGGGCGGTGACCGAGCGCTCCTGGGCGCATATCGAGCGCGTGCGGGCGGATGCGGCCGTGCGCACGGCGGCCGAGGCCCTCGCCGGCCTGAACGCCACCCTGGAGGAGCGCGTGCGGGAGCGGACGGCGCAGCTCGTCGAGGCGGAGGCGGCTTTGCGCCAGGCGCAGAAGATGGAGGCGGTGGGCCAGCTCACCGGCGGGGTCGCGCACGACTTCAACAACCTGCTCACCATCATCCGCTCCTCCGTGGACTTCCTGCGCCGGCCCGACCTCGCCGAGGAGCGCCGCCGCCGCTACATCGACGCCGTCTCGGACACGGTGGACCGGGCGGCCAAGCTCACCGGGCAGCTCCTCGCCTTCGCCCGGCGCCAGGCCCTCAAGCCCGAGGTGTTCGAGGTCGGCGCGCGGCTGCGCGCGGTGGCGGACATGCTCGACAGCGTCACCGGCGCGCGCATCCGGGTCGTCACCGTGCTGCCGGACGAGCCCTGCCACGTCCGGGCGGACCTGAGCCAGTTCGAGACCGCGCTGATCAACATGGCGGTGAACGCCCGCGACGCCATGGGGGGCGAGGGCACGCTCACCCTGCGGCTCGAAGGCCGCCGGCCGCTGCCGCCGATCCGCGGCCATGCCGGCTCGCGAAAGACCTTCGCGGTGGTGTCGCTCACCGACACAGGCGGCGGCATCCCGCCCGACGTGCTCCCGCACATCTTCGAGCCGTTCTTCACCACCAAGGAGGTGGGCAAGGGGACGGGGCTGGGCCTTTCCCAGGTCTACGGCTTCGCCAAGCAGTCGGGCGGCGACGTCGACGTGGCGAGCGCGGTCGGCCAGGGCACCACCTTCACCCTCTACCTGCCGCCGGCCAAGCCCGAGGGCGGCCGGGACCCGGACGCCGAGGCGATCGGCCCGAGCCTGGAGACCGGCGGCGGGCGGGTGCTGGTGGTGGAGGACAACGTCGAGGTCGGCCGCTTCGCCACCCAGATCCTCCAGGATCTCGGCTACGAGACCGCCTGGGCCACCAGCGCCGAGGAGGCGCTGGAGCGGCTCGGCCCCGACGCGGCCGGGTTCGACGCGGTCTTCTCCGACGTGGTGATGCCCGGCATGGGCGGCCTCGCCCTCGCGCGCGCGCTGCGCCTTCGGCGCCCCGACCTGCCGGTGATCCTGGCCTCCGGCTACAGCCACGTGCTGGCCCAGGAGGGCGGCCACGGCTTCACGCTGCTGCACAAGCCCTATTCCGCCGACCAGCTCGCGCGCCTGCTGCGCGGCGCCGTGCGGACGGGGAGCGCGACCGCCGGCCGGCCGTGACGCCCGCGCCGCCCCGTGCTATGGGGCCGCCCCGACACCCGCTCCCTGCCGCCCTGAGCCCGCCCGCGCCGTGCCCGGCCGCGGGACGGGTCAGCCGCTTTGGTCCGCCAGAACCGCCCCCATGACCGTCGCCCCCAAGATCTCCTTCGTGTCGCTCGGCTGCCCCAAGGCGCTGGTCGATTCCGAGCGCATCCTCACGCATCTGCGGGCGGAGGGCTACGAACTCGCCCGCAAGCACGACGGGGCGGACGTCGTCATCGTCAACACCTGCGGCTTCCTCGATTCCGCCAAGGCCGAGTCGCTGCAGGCGATCGGGGACGCGATGGCCGAGAACGGCCGGGTCATCGTCACGGGCTGCATGGGCGCGCAGCCCGAGGAGATCCGCGACAAGTACCCCAACCTGCTCGCCGTCACCGGCCCGCAGGCCTACGAGTCGGTGGTGGCGGCCGTGCACGAGGCGGTGCCGCCCGCTCACGATCCCTTCCTCGACCTCGTGCCGCCGCAGGGCGTGAAGCTGACGCCGCGGCACTACGCCTACCTGAAGATCTCCGAGGGCTGCAGCAACCGCTGCAGCTTCTGCATCATCCCGTCCCTGCGCGGCGACCTCGTGAGCCGCCCGGCCGGCGACGTGCTGCGCGAGGCCGAGAAGCTGGTGAAGGCCGGCGTCAAGGAACTCCTCGTCATCTCGCAGGACACCAGCGCCTACGGGGTCGACCTGCGCTACGCGTCGAGCCCCTGGCGCGACCGCGAGGTGCGGGCGCGGTTCGCGGATCTCGCGGCCGCGCTCGGCGAGTTCGGGGTCTGGGTACGGCTGCACTACGTCTACCCCTACCCGCACGTGGACGAGGTCATCCCGCTGATGGCCGAGGGCAAGGTGCTGCCCTACCTCGACATGCCGCTCCAGCACGCGAGCCCGAGCGTGCTCAGGCGCATGCGCCGCCCGGCCAACCAGGAGAAGATGCTGGAGCGCATCCGCGCGTGGCGCAGCGTGTGCCCGGACCTCGCCATCCGCTCGACCTTCATCGTCGGCTTCCCCGGCGAGACGGAGGCCGAGTTCGAGGAGCTGCTGGCGTGGCTCGCGGAGGCGAAGCTGGAGCGCGTCGGCGCCTTCCCGTACGAGCCGGTGCGCGGCGCGGCCGCCAACGATGTCGCGGCCCTGGTGCCCGACGCGGTCAAGGCCGAGCGCTACCGCCGCTTCATGGAGGCCCAGGCCGCGATCTCCCTGCGGCTGCAGAAGGCCAAGGTCGGCAAGCGCCTGCCGGTCCTGATCGACGCGGCCGGTCCCACCGTCGCCACGGGCCGCACCAAGTACGACGCCCCCGAGATCGACGGCAGCGTCCACGTCGCCTTCCGGCGCCCGGTGCGCGTCGGCGATGTCGTGACCGTGAAGATCGAGCGCGCGGACGCCTACGACCTGCACGGCATCGCCGTCTAGTGAGGATTGAGCGATGATCACGTGGACGCTCACCGCGCAACTCGCCGTCTTCGTCGGGGTCATCAGCGTCGCCGGGCTGCTCTACGCGCGCCACATCGCCCACAGCTTCGACCGCAAGTGGGGCCGGCCGGACGACCCGCGCTGAGCCGCCCTCAGGGCGCGACCGCGTCCATCCGCACGCGCCGCACCCCCGCCGCCTCCATCGCCGCGAAGGCCCGCGCCAGCGACCCGCCCTGGTCGATCGCCCGGCAGGCCTCCTCCACCAGCACCGCCTCGAACCCGGCCGCCCGCGCGTCGAGCGCGCTCCAGCCGACGCAGTAATCGGTCGCCAGCCCGCACAGCACGACCCGGGTGATGCCCCGCTCGCGCAGGTAGCCCGAAAGCCCGGTGGGCGTCGTCCGGTCCGCCTCCAGGAAGGCCGAGTAGCTGTCGATCCCGGGCCGGAACCCCTTGCGGATCACGAGTTCGGCCCCGGGCAGGTCGAGGCCGTCGGCGAGTTCCGCGCCGGGCGTGCCCATCACGCAATGGTCCGGCCACAGCACCTGCTCGCCGTAGGCCAGCCGGACCGTCTCGAACGGCGCCCGGCCGGGATGCCGCGACGCGAAGGAGGCGTGGCCGGGCGGATGCCAGTCCTGGGTGAGGACGACGTGGGGAAAGCGCCGCCCGAGCGCGTTAACGGCCGGCACCACCGCGTCCCCGTCCGGCACCGCGAGAGCGCCGCCGGGCAGGAAGTCGCGCTGGACGTCCACCACCAGGAGGACGTCGGCCTCGCCGGGGGTGATCACGGCAGCATCACGGTCGCGCCCGTGGTCTGGCGCCCGGCGAGGTCGCGGTGGACCTGCGCCGCATCGGCGAGCTTGGCGCGGGAATGGACCGGGATCGTCACCGCCCCGCTCTTGACGACGCCGAACAGATCCTCGGCCATCGCCTCCAGGGTCGGGCGGTCGCCGACATGCGTGAACAGGGTCGGGCGCGTGGCGTAGAGCGAGCCCTTCTGGCCGAGCAACCCGAGGTTGAAGTCCGTGATCACCCCCGAGGCGTTGCCGAAGCTCACGAACATCCCGAACGGCCGCAGGCAGTCGAGGGAGGCCGGATAGGTCGCCTGGCCGACGCCGTCGTAGACCACCGCGCAGCCCTCGCCCCCGGTGATCTCCTTGACGCGGGCGGCGAAATCCTCGTCGCGGTAGAGGATGACGTGGTCGCAGCCGTTCTGGCGGGCCAGTTCCGCCTTGTCGGGCGAGCCGACCGTGCCGATCACCGTGGCGCCGAGGTGCTTGGCCCATTGCGTGGCGATGAGCCCGACGCCCCCCGCGGCGGCGTGGAACAGGATCGTGTCGCCGGCCTTCACCGGGTAGGTGCGCCGCAGCAGGTACTGGGCGGTGAGGCCCTTGAGCATCATCGCGGCGGCGGTGGCGTCGTCGACCCCCTCCGGGATCGTCACGGCCATGCGGGCCTCGATCACCACCTCCTCGGCGTAGGTGCCCGAGGCCGAGCCGTAGGCGACCCGGTCGCCCACCGCGATGCCGCTCACGCCCTCGCCCACCGCCACGACCTCGCCCGCCCCCTCGTTGCCGGGGGTGAAGGGCAGCTGCGGCGCCTTGTAGAGGCCGGAGCGGAAGTAGATGTCGATGAAGTTGACGCCGATCGCGGTCTGGCGGACGCGGATCCGGCCCGGGCCCGGTGCGCCGACCTCGACCTCCTCGTAGCGCATCACCTCGGGGCCGCCGTATTCGTGCACGCGGATCGCCTTCGGCATCGGTGTCCTCCCCATTCCGTCTCGGGGCGATCTTAGGAGGCGCGACGGTTTCGGCAATGGCGCGGCGGGCTCCGCTGCCCCATCTCACCCCTCGAACCGCACGGGGCCGATCAGCCAAGGGAGACCCATTCGTGAGCGACAGCCCGGTCTTCGACGTGGCGGTGGTGGGTGCGGGCGCGGCCGGACTCGCGGCGGCGCTGGCGCTGGCGCGCGACGGCCTGCGCGTCGCCCTGGTCGGCCGGCACGCGCCGGTGGCGGACGGACGCACCGTGGCGCTCCTCGACGGCTCGGTGCGGCTCCTCACCGCGCTCAAGGCCTGGGAGGCGGTGGCGCCCGCGGCGGCGCCGCTGGCCGAACTCCACCTCATCGACGACACCGGCAGCCTCTTTCGTCCCCCGCCCGCCCGCTTCGTCGCCGCCGAGATCGGGCTCGACGCCTTCGGCTGGAACGTCGAGAGCGCCCGGCTCGTCGCCGCCCTGCGGGATTGCGCCCGGGCCTGTTCGACCCTCGCGCTGATCGAGCGCGACGGTGCGGGCGGGCACGCAGCCGGCGAGACGGCCGCGGAGGTGCCCCTGGAGGGGGGCGACAGCGTCGCGGCCCGCCTGATCGTCGCGGCGGACGGCGCCCGCTCGCCCCTGCGCGAGGCGGCCGGACTCGCGGTGCGCCGCTGGAACTATCCGCAGGCCGCGCTGACCACGATCCTGTCGCATGCCTGTCCCCACCGAGACGTCTCCACCGAGTTCCACACCCGCCGCGGTCCGTTCACCCTGGTGCCGCTGCCGGGCGGGCGCCGCTCCAGTCTCGTCTGGGTCACGGCCGAGGGAGAGGCCGCGCGGCTGAGTGCCCTCGACGATGCGGCGCTGGCGCGGGCGGTGGAGCGGCAGGCACAGGCGATGCTCGGCCGCATGGCGATCGACGGGCCGCGGGGCATCGTGCCGATGCGCGGCCTCCTCGCCGCCTCGCCGGTCGGTCCGCGGCTCGCCCTCATCGGCGAGGCGGCGCACGTCTTCCCGCCGATCGGCGCGCAGGGGCTGAATCTCGGCCTGCGCGACGCCGCCGCCCTGCGGGACACGGTGGCGGAGGCCGTGCGGGCCGGGCGCGACCCCGGCAGCGCCGCGGCGCTCGCGGGCTTCGCGCGCGGGCGCGGGTTCGATGCGCGGCTGCGCACCAGTGCGGTGGACGCGCTCAACCGCAGCCTGCTGTCGGACCTGCTCCCGGCCGATTTCCTGCGCGGTGCCGGCCTCCTTGCCCTCTCGACCATCGCCCCCTTGCGCCGGGCGGTGATGCGCGAGGGCATCCTGCCCCGCCTCGGCACCCCGAGCCTGATGCGGGCCTGAGGCCCCGGCGCCGCCACGCAGAAATCCGGAGCGGCAGCGGTCGGGGGAGCGCCCGCGCAGGTGACGGACGCGTCCGCCGCCCTGCCCCCGGTCCCTTGCCGCCCCCTCACCGTCCCCCCTTGCCTCCCGCGTTCCCGCCCCGCACAAGGCCGGCCATGCTCCGCGTCAACGACCTCACCTACCGGATCGGCGACCGCCTGATCCTCGACCGCGCCGGATTCGCGATCCCCGACCGCGCCCGGGTCGGCCTCGTGGGGCGCAACGGCGCGGGCAAGACCACCCTCTTCCGGCTGATCCAGGGCGAAATCGCCACCGAGGGCGGCACCGTCTCGGTGCCCAAGGGCACCCGGATCGGCGGCGTGGCCCAGGAGGCGCCGGCCGGCCCCGAGACCCTGCACGCGGTCGTGCTCGCCGCCGACACCGAGCGCACGCGGCTGATGCGCGAGGCCGAGACCGCCGACGGCCTGCGCCGGGCCGAGATCGAGACCCGGCTCATCGACATCGACGCGCATTCGGCGCCCGCGCGCGCGAGCGCGATCCTGCACGGCCTCGGCTTCGACGCGGCGGCGCAAGCGCGCCCCTGCTCGGACTTTTCGGGCGGCTGGCGCATGCGCGTGGCGCTCGCCGCCGTGCTCTTCTCCGAGCCCGACCTCCTGCTCCTCGACGAGCCGACGAACTACCTCGACATCGAGGGCACGCTCTGGCTCTACGACTACCTCGAGCGCTACCCGCGCACCGCGATCATCATCAGCCACGACCGCGACCTGCTCGACACCTCGGTCGACCACATCCTCCACCTCGACCGCGGCCAGCTCACCCTGTACCGCGGCGGCTACACCTCCTTCGCCCGCCAGCTCGCCGAGAAGCGCACCCTCCAGGCCAAGGCCCGGGTCAAGCAGGAGGCCGAGCGCGCCCACCTCCAGAGCTTCATCGACCGCTTCAAGGCCAAGGCCACCAAGGCGCGCCAAGCCCAGTCGCGCATGAAGCGGCTGGCCAAGATGGAGCCGATCGCCGCCCTGATCGAGGACGAGGCGCCGGTGATCCACCTGCCGAGCCCCCCTCGCCCGCTCTCCCCGCCCCTGGTGGCGATGGAGCGCGTGGCGGCCGGCTACGGCGAGCGCACGGTGCTGGCGGGCCTCAACCTGACGCTCGCGCCCGACGACCGGGTGGCGCTGCTCGGTGCCAACGGCAACGGCAAGTCGACCTTCTGCAAGCTGATCGGCGGGCGCCTCGGCCCGCTCACGGGCGAGCTGCGGCGCTCCGGCAAGATGGAGGTCGCCTACTTCGCCCAGCACCAGCTCGACGAGCTCCGGCCCGCCGAGAGCGCCTACGCGCATGTGCGCGACCTGATGCCGGACGCCCCCGAATCGAAGGTGCGGGCGGCGGCCGCCCGGCTCGGCTTCCCGGGCCAGAAATCCGATACGCCGGTGGCGCAGCTCTCCGGCGGCGAGAAGGCGCGGCTGCTGATGGGCCTCGCGGCCTTCGCCGGTCCCCATCTCCTCATCCTCGACGAGCCGACCAACCACCTCGACATCGAGAGCCGGCAGGCGCTGGTCGAGGCGATCAACGACTACGAGGGCGCGGTCATCCTGGTGAGCCACGACCGCTTCCTGATCGAGGCCTGCGCCGACCGGCTCTGGCTCGTCTCGAACGGCAGCGTGAAGCCCTTCGACGGCGACATGGACGATTACCGCCGCCTCGTGCTCGCCGGCCCGGAGCCCGAGACCCGGGCGGCGGAGCCGACGGGCGGCGCCCGGGCGGTCGAGCGGCGGAGCAACGCCGAGCGGCGGGCGGCGCTCGCCCCCCTGCGCAAGCGCCTGGAGGCGGTCGAGGCGCGGATGGCCAAGCTCTCGGACGCCATCGCCAAGATCGACGCGGCGCTGGAGGACGGCAGCGCCTTCCGCACCGACCCGGCCCGGGCCGGCGACCTCGCGCGGATGCGCGCCGAGGCCGCGACCGCGCTCGGGGCCGCCGAGGAGGATTGGCTGGCCCTCAGCGGGGAGCTGGAGGCGGCGGAGGTGTGACGGCCCCGGCGCGCGGTCAGTCGGCGGCGAGCCGCAGCCCGAAGCCGATCAGCAGCGCCGCGAAGACGCCGCGTTGCAGCGCCTGCCACCGCGGGTGGCGGACGAGCGCCCGGCCGAGGCCCGCGCCCGCGCTGGCGAGCACGAGATCGAACGCGAGGCCGGTGCCGACCAGGATCGCGCCCAGCAGCACGGCGCGGCCCGCCCCGTGGCCGAGCTCCGGCCGGATGAACTGCGGCAGCAGCACCGAGCAGAACAGCAGCGCCTTGGGGTTGGCGATGTTCGTGACGAAGCCGCGCCGGAGCGCGGCGGCGCGGGAGCCGGCCCGGTCCCCGCCGGCCGCGAGCGGGTCCGGCGCCAGGGCATCGGCCCGCAGCAGGCCGAGACCGAGCCAGACGAGGTAGGCGGCCCCGGCGAGGCGCACGGCGTCGAAGGCCCACGGCACGGCCCGCAGCAGGGCCGCGAGCCCGAGGACCGCCAGGGTCACGTGGGCGGCGCGCGCCAGCGCGAGCCCGACCGCGGTCGCGAGCGCCCGAGCCCGGCCGCCCAGGGCGCCGGTCTGGAGCACCAGCACCATGTCGGGTCCCGGCATCAGGTAGGCGACCGCGAGCGCGGCGACGAACATCCCGAGATCCGTCCAGAGATCCATCATGACGAAGCCTTCGGCCGCTCGCGAACGGGGGCGACCACCGGACCCTAGCGCGCGAGCCTCCGGCAGGTCCTTGCGAAGTCTGCTTCGCGAAACCTCGGTCGTGGCATAATCTGCTGCCCACAGGCTCAGGTCGTGCGGAAGATGCCGGGATGAAGCTCGACGCGATCGACAGGCGCATCCTCGCGGCCCTGCAGCGGGACGGCCGGATGACGAACGTGCAGCTCGCCGAGGAGGTGGGCCTGTCGCCCTCGCCTTGCCTGCGCCGGGTCCGCCTGCTGGAGGAGGCCGGGGTGATCGGCGGCTACCATGCCGCCCTCGACCGGGCGGGGCTCGGCCTCGGGCTGACCGTGTTCGTCGGGATCAAGGTCGAGCGCCACCGCGACGAATCGGCGGCGGCCTTCGAGGCGGCGGTGCGGGCGCTGCCGGAGGTGGTCTCCTGCCACCTCGTCTCGGGAGAGACCGACTTCCTGCTGCAGGTGGTGGTGCCGGATCTCGCGGGCTACGAGCGCCTGCTGCTCGACAGCCTGCTCCGGCTCCCGGGCGTCAGCGACATCCGCAGCAGCATCGCGATCCGGACCGTCAAGGCCGAGAGCCCCCTGCCGCTCGACCACCTGCCCTGAGCGGCCCGGCCCCGTTAGGGTTTCCTTAACCCTGATCCACCCATCGTCGGCCCGATCGAGTCACCAACCCCGACGGGGAGATGCGCTATGGACCACTTCGAGCACAGCGTGCGCGAGCGCGCCTACGCGCTCTGGGAGCAGGACGGCCGGACGATGGGCCGCGACGAGCATTACTGGCGCCTCGCCGAGCAGGAGCTGCGGCAGGGGGCCATCGTGGCCGAGCCGGTGACGGTGCGGCCCAAGGCCGCCAGAGCCACCACCAAGTCCGCGGCCAAAGCGCCCGTCAAGGCCGCGGCCCAGGTGGCGGCCAAGGCGGCGGAGGCCGTCAAGGCCGCGCCGAAGCGCCGCCGGGCGCCTGCCGCCGAGAGCGCCGTCGTCCATTGAGCTGTCCGGGGAGGCGCGGCGGAAAGCTCACGTCTCCTCGGCCGCACAGAGAGCCTCGACGCTGCGCAGATACGCCGCGGCGTCGAATTTTTTCAGGGTGTTGGCGCTGAGGTAGCGCACGGTGCCGAAGATCGGGCGCCGGCCCCAGGGCCGGTCGTGCAGGCCGAACAGCCACGCCACGTTGGTGAAGGAGTTCGGGTCGCGCCCGTCGAGGAAGTAGCGGTTGTTGAGCCGCAAGGTGCGCCGAAAGGCCTCCTGCGGCGACGGGGACCATTCGAGGATCTTCTTGCCCCAGTACATGCGCAGGTGGTTGTGCATGTAGCCGGTCTCGCGCATCTCCCGCATCGCGGCGTTCCAGTACGGATCGTGCGTGCGGCCCTCCTCCAGCGCCGCCTCGTCGTAGAGCGGGTCGCGCGGGTCGCCCGCATGCTCGGCCAGCGCCTTGCGCGCCCAGTCCGGCACCGCCGCCTCGTAGGTGGCGTAGTCCGGCTGGGTGTGGACGTGGTTCATCGCCAGCTCGCGCCGGACGATCACCTCCTCCAGGTAGGAGGCCTTGTCCTCGGCGCCGCCGGTCGCAGCCGCCCTCACCTTCAGGGCGATCGCCACGGGCGAGATCTGCCCGAAATGCAGGTAGGGGCTCATATGCGAGGCCGACCCCGCCTCGGGCCGGCCGCGCACCGTGCCGTACTGCGCGAAGGGGCCGGCGAGGTAGGCGTCGAGCCGCGCCGCCGCCACCTCCTCCCCGCCCCGGAAGCGGCGCACGGGCGGCACCGTGCGGTCGAGGGTCATGGCCGCGAGCGCCGCCTCGGGATCCGCGACGTCGAGATCGCTCGTCAGGGCGAGCCCGTCCGCCCGGTGCGCGACCCGGCGCGGACGCAGGGGCTCCAGATACGCGTCCCAGAGACGGTGCAGCTTCGGCCGCAGGGTGCGGGCGGCGAATTCGTGCCTGTCCGAGGCGGTCTCGACCGGCACCACCACGTCGCCCTCGACCTGCACCACCCGGCGGTCGAGGCCGGCGGTGATCTGGCCGTACCAGCGCTTCTGAACCGTCAGGTAGCCGCGATCGAGCACCACCAGGGCGGCGTGGCGCCCGAGGTCGATCGCGGCGGCGGCGGGCGTGGCGCGGCGCAGCACGAAGGCGATGCCCCGGCGGGCCAGCCCGGCCTTGGCCTGCGCCAGCCCCTGCAGCAGGAAGGCGTAGTGCCGGGCGTTGGCCTCCGGGAAATGCGCGCCGCCGTCGAGCAGCCCGAACCCCACCACCACGGGCAGACCGAGGCGGTTGGCCTCCTCCACGGCGAGTTCGAGGGCCGGATTGTCCCGGCTGCGCATCGATTGCTGCATCAGGTAGAGCACGTAGGCGCCCTGCCCCGGCTCGGCCTCGTTCAGAACCCGGATCCGCCCCGACTGAATCGCCATCGCGTCCTCCCAGGCAGGAAGCCTAGGCGCAAAATCCCCTCCGGCCAGCCGTGCAGCCCTGCCATACCGGATTTGCGACAAAATTCGGCAGCGCTGCCGCCTATCCCGGCTTGCGTTCCGGGAGCGGGATCTTATCTTGTTGCAGTGCGGGATCGCGATGGCGTCGCGGTCCCGCTGCCCTCCTTGGGCGTTTCCTCCCTAGACTTGGGCCGCACCGCGTGTGCGGCCTTTTTTCTGCGCGCCATAGGTCGTGCCGCACCAAGCGGGACTTGGCCCGCCGCGTGCATCGCCGGCCGCGGACGGGGAGACGGCATGCAGAGCTTCACCTTGCGGATCGAGCAGACGGGCAGCGGCCTCGTCTGCATCACCAGCCCGGAGATCAAGAGCCTGTTCGTCGCCGACGAGACCCTCGACGGCGCCCTTCAGGCGGTGCCGGGTCTCGTGAAGGCGCTCACCCGCCAGGAGGGCCAGGCCGCACGGGGCGGCGAGGAGCCGGCCGAGTAGTCACCGCGCCGGAGGGTGACCCCTCCCGCGGCGCCGCGGCCCCCGCCCGGATTCACCCCCGCGCCCGCGCCCGGATCATGAAGTTGTCGTAGGTGTATTCCGCCACCTGGAACCACAGGTACTCCTCGTTGCGGAAGCTCCTGAGGGATTCGTAGGCGCGCTTGAAGTCGGGGTTCTTGGCCGAGAGGTCGGCGTAGATCTCGTTGGCCGCCTTGAGGGCCGCCTCCATGACCTCCTGCGGGAAGGGCTTGAGCTGGGCGCCGCCGCCGACGAGGCGGCGCAGCGCGCCGGGGTTGCGCGCGTCGTACTTCGCCTGGAGATCGCCGTTGACCTGCGCGGCGGCACCCTGGGCGATCGCCCGGTAGGTCTTGGGCAACTCGCCCCATTTCTGGGCATTGAACCAGAAATGCAGCATCGCCCCGCCCTCCCAGAAGCCCGGGTAGTAGTAGAACGGCGCCACCTTGTTGAGGCCGAGCTTCTCGTCGTCGTAGGGGCCGATCCACTCGGCGGCGTCGAGGGTCTTGGCTTCGAGCGCCGCGTAGAGGTCCGGCCCGGCCTGGGTCTGGGGCACCACGCCGAGCTTGGCCAGCACCTGGGCGCCGAGTCCGGCGATGCGGAACTTGAGGCCCTGCAGGTCGGCGACGCCCTTCACCTCGCGCCGGAACCAGCCGCCCATCTGGGTGCCGGTGTTGCCGCCCGGGAGCGCGTAGAGCCGCTGGCGCGCGAAGATCTCGTTGAACAGGTCGAGCGCCCCGCCCTGGAGCATCCAGGCGTTCTGCTGGCGCGCGTTGAGCCCGAAGGGCGCCGCGGTGGCGAGCGCGAAGGCCGGGTCGCGGCCGGTCTCGTAATAGGCCGCCGAGTAGGCCATCTCGACCGTGCCGTTCGCCACCCCGTCGAGCAGGGCCGCCGATTCGCCCCCCGGCGCGGGGGCGACCTCGACCTGGAAGCGCCCGTCGCTCGCCTCGCCGACGAGGCGGGCGAACATCTCGGCCGCGCCGTAGAGCGCGTCGAGGCTGCGCGGGAAGGCCGAGTGCAGGCGCCAGCGCAGCTCGGGCGCCGCCTGCGCCACGGCCGGCGCCGCGAGCGTGGAGGCCAGACCGGCGCCGGCCAGGCCGGCCGTCAGGACGTCGCGACGATTCATGCTCTCTCCCGAACCTCGTCCACCGTGCGGCGGGAGACACCTAAGCATCATTGGCCGACGTGGCCACCGCCTCGGCGGCGACAATGATGCACGAGGTTGATGCAAGAGGTTGATGCAGGAGAATGAGGCACGAGCGGGAGCCCGGGCCGGGTTCCCGGGGTTCATCCCGCGCGGCGCGGTTCGCGCGTCCGCGCATCCGCCGCTCGAAGCCGCGTCCGGCCTGTGCTAGGTGGTGAGCGTGATACCCGAACCGATCTCCCTTCACACCGTCTGCGGCCTGGAAGAGCTGGGGCACCACTCGGCCCGGGGCGTGACCCACGTGCTGTCGATCCTCGATCCGGGCTGGCCCGAGCCGGACGCCTTCGGCGGCTACGACACGCATCACCGCACGACCCTGCGCTTCCACGACATCATCGAGCCCTTGGCCGGCCAGATCCTGCCGCGGCCCGAGGACGTGGCGACGATCCTGGAGTTCGGGAGCGAGCTGCGCAGCGAGCGGCGGCACGAGCGGACGCACCTCCTGATCCATTGCCACGCCGGCATCTCGCGCTCGACCGCCGCCATGACGATGCTGCTGGCACAGGCCCACCCGGACCTCGACGAGGCGGCGGTGGTGGCCCGGGTGCACGACCTGCGCGAGAAGGCGTGGCCGAACGCCCGCATGATCGCCTTCGCGGACGAGGCGCTGGGCCGCCAGGGCCGCCTCTCGGAGGCGGTGCGCCGCCTCCACGCCCTGCAGCTGCGCGTGCGGCCCCACCTCGACGGGCTGATGCGCGAGCTGGGCCGCGGGCGCGAGGTGGACGCGGCGCTGGCGGGCTAGAGCATCGTCCGACGAAGCGGATCCCGGCTCGTCGCAGACAATCCGGTCATATCAGCGCTCAAGAGCAGGACCCGATCGCCACGCGATCGGGTCCTGCTCTTGAGCGCTCCGCGCCGCAACGGATGCCGGTTCGGCGCAGGAGAGCGCGACGTCCGCACTCCGAGAGCCGCACCCGATGGGAGCGATCGAGTGCGGCTCCAGGGCCGGATCTCCCGCGAAGTCCGATCGTTCCGGCTGCTTCGATTGATCTCCATCACGAGACGGTGCCCGCCGCGTGACCAAGCGCGCCCATGCGAGCCATCTCGCGCTGCCGCAAGGGATGCATGCGCTCACGGAGGTCAACCTTTCGTAGAGTGAAGTAGCTAATCTAACTAATAGTTGTAGATGCTGTACATCGATAAAGAAATGATATAGACGCCGGCCGTTCCCGTGAAAGGCCGCCCGACCATGGACCATCGCAACGACGTCATCGCCAAGATTGTCCAGGGCAAATCATTTGCAGAAGTCGGCGGCTTGTGGGGTCTTGTCAACGAGAAGGTGTCCGTCGCGCACGACGCCGGAGCGACCGATCTGTGCATGATCGACATCTAGAAGCCGCACGATTATTGGTGGAAGGTGTTTCGCTCTCACTGCGCCGAGCGTCGGATCGACTACGTCAGAGAGGTGATCGGCAGCATCGACAATGTCGATATCGTCGGGCAGGTCGGCGCCTACGACGTCGTCCATTGCAGCGGTGTCTTGTACCATTGTCCGAACCCGCTTCTCACCATCAGCCACCTTGCAGCCATCACGAAAGACGTTCTGCTGCTCGGGACGGCCGTGATGCCGGCATCGGTCTCCAATGAAGCCGGGTCCGTCCAGCTCGACAGCGATCAGGCGATCTTCATCCCGAGCATAGCTGAGCAGAAACGCCAAGTATACGAGAAGTATATCTCGAAGTCCTATGGCGGCGGGGCGTGGGGCATCAACGATCCCGTGGACAATTGGTATTTCTCCAATGGCGCGCCGAATTACGGACCATGGTGGTGGCTCTGGACGCATGAGTATGTGCGCGGACTGATCGAAGCGTCGGGCCTGCGGGTCGTCGAGGATTTCGATCAATTCGATGGGACGGGGCGCCTGTTCGTCTGCGCCAAGCAGAACATCGATTCCGAGAATTTCGGCCAGTACTGACGGGATCGGCTGCCCATTTGAAATCAAAAGATTCGGCGATGATGCGATCAGAGATTCCATCCGGCGAGGCGCGCGTCCCGGTCAGGGCGTTGCGCGTCGCCATCGTGACGGAGGAATTCACCGGCCTCACGGGAGGCGGAGGCATCGGCACCTGCGCCCGCGGGCTGTGCATCGTCCTCGGCGATGCAGGTCACGAGGTCGAGGTCGTCATCACGCACGACGGCTTCCGTCAGCCCGTCAAGTACCAGAATGTTGGCTCGCATCACGTCAAGCTGATCTCATTCGCACATCTGTTCGCCGCCCGCCACTACGGTCCGGGCGACAGAACCGCCAAAGCCTACTTCGCGTACGAGTACCTCGCGAGAGAGGACTACGACATCGTTCATTTCAACGACTGGCAGGGCAGCGGCCACTTCCTCGCTCTCGCCAAGCGGCAGGGCCTCGTCCGCTCCTACACCGTCACGCACACCCACGGATCGTCGGAATGGGTGCGCAAGCACAACAGCCGGCTTCCCGACCTGCATGATCTCGAGCTCGAAGCGATCGAGCGGGCGCAGATCGAGAACTCCGATCTCGTCGTCAGCCCGAGCCGCTACCTCCTCGACTGGTACGAGCAGCACGGCGTCAGGCTGCCGTAGCACGCCGTCATCAACTGGGTCCTGCCGCAATGGGTCGAGCAGGTCGACCGAGCCCGGCCCGTCGTCGCGCCCCTCAGCACCAGCCCCGTCAGGCCCGGCACCGTCAACGAACTCATCTTCTTCGGCCGCCATGAGCTGAGGAAGGGCTTCTCGCTGTTCATCAAGGCAGTGGCGAGCAAGCCCGAACTCTCGAGCCTCGCGCTGACATTCGTCGGCCGCTTCGACCGGATCGACTGCGAGTTCACCGGATCGATGGCGCTGCGCCATCTCGGCGGCCACGCCGGCCGCATCAAGTTCATCAACACCCTCGCCCAGAAGGAGGCTCTCGACTACATCGGCAAGCGGCCGCACGCCTTGTGCGTCATGCCCTCGCTGATCGAGAACAGCCCCTGCACGGTGGGCGAGTGCCTCACCCTCGGCGTGCCGTTCATCGCCGGCCGGGTCGGTGGAACGGGCGAATTGCTGCACGCCGACAGCTTGGCGGACGCTCTTTAGCCCGACGCAGGTCGACGCATTGGCCGATGCCCTGCTCGGCGCCGTCGTGAACGGCATGCCCACCCTCACCTCAATTCTCGACCCCGAGGCGATCGTCGCCCGCTGGGTCGAACTCCACCAGCGCATCGGCCAGCGGCTGGCAAGCCTCCCGGCCGCGACGCAGGCCGACGCGGCGCCGCCCCTCGTCACGATCTGCCTCGTGCACTACGAGCGCCCATCCCTGCTGCGACGGGCGCTCAAGGGCATCGCCGCCCAGACCTACGGGGCGGTCGAAGTCGTGCTCGTCGACGATGGCAGCCGCTCCAAAGCCGCTCAGGCGATGCTCGACAGCATCGAGACCGAGGCGTTTCCCTTCCCGATCAAGGTCGTGCGCAGCGAGAACCGCTACCTCGGCGCCGCCCGCAACCTCGCCGCCCGCCACGCCAGGGGCGAGTGGCTGATCTTCCACGACGACGACAACATCGCGGAGCCGCATCAAGTCGAGACCTTCGTCACGGCGGCGCTCAACGGCGGCTACGACGTGCTGACGAGCCAGTACTTCGTCTTCGAGGATTCCGACGGTCCCGGGAGCGCGGTCGTCAAGTTCTTCCCGATGGGGATCGGGGGCACGTTCTCGTTCTTCCGCAACCGGTTCGGCGATGCGAATTGCCTGATCAAGCGCGACGCCTTCCGGGCGATCGGGGGATTCTCCGAGCTGCGCGGGGTCGGCTGGGAGGATTGGGAGCTGTTCCTGAGGCTCCACCTCGCAGGCTACCGCATGGCACTCGTGCCCGAGCCGCTTTTTCGCTACCGCGTGAGCGGCGACGGAATGCTGGCGACCGGCAGCCTCCACGCCAACAATCGTCGCATCTTCGATGCCGCCGCCCATGCGCCGGCCTTCGATGTCAACCTGCTCGAATACGCCCGCCGGTCCGAGGTCGAACAACTCGTCCTCGACAAGGCCTGGGATCTGCTGGGCCGCCAACGATTCGGCGAGGTGCATCGGAACCTCATGGCGGTCGATCCGAACGGGGATCAGGCGCGGGAGAAGCTGTTCGACCTCACGGTGAGCCTCGGCCGGATCGACGACGCCGTGGAACTCGGCCTCACGACCCCGGCGCTGCGCGAGAAGCTGTTCGATCTCGTGCGCTACAGCCGGAACCGGCGCTTCACTCACCTTGAGGTGACGGCGCGAACCGAGGGGCTGGCGCCGCGCGACACGGGTGCGGTCTACATCGAGGGCTGGCTCTCCGATCCCGGGCTGCGCCTCCACGATCACCAGATCAGGATCGACCCCGACCTGTACCGGATCGCCGTTTGCTCCCGCGTGATGCGGCCCGACGTGACCCGCTCGCTGGCGGTGAGCGACGATCTTCCGCTGGGCTTCCGTGCCATCCTCCTGAGGCAGCTGCCCGAGGAGGGAGGGTCCCCGCCATCCGCCGGCAGCCGGACCGCGCGGCCGGCCCCGCTCCGCTTCCCGATCCTGTCGCGCCGCAGGGCGGTCACGGAAGGTGAGCGCTGGAAGCCCGGCATCGCACTCGGCAGCGGTGCACCAGGCGGGCTGTCCGTTGCCATCGTCCCGCACGGCCAGCCGCTCGACATGACGGGGGTCAAGGGGCACGTCGACGCGATCGAGTCCGGCTCCTACTACGACGTCACGTGCCTGAAGGGGGAGGGACGGGAGTTCACGGGCCGCCTGGAGATCGCCGTCCCACAAGCCTCCCGCGTCCTCGCATGCCGTTTCCCGGACGAGATCTCCGAAGCGCAGGTCATGAGCGACAGCCTCAAATATCTCGATCTGGAGACCCTCGATCTCGCATCGGATCAGGGAGATGAGCCGAAGAGCGCTCTGTTCGTCACCGTGCAGCAGGGCACCATCAGCGTGACGATCTACGAGAAGCGCTACGCGGGGTGAGGCCCGCCCCTCAGCCCCCCTCCCCCAGCACGTACCGCGCGACCGCCCGGGCGAACCCGTCCGCGTCGTTGCCCGCCGTGACCGCCCGGGCGGCCCGCTTCACCGCGTCCGCGGCGTTGCCCATCGCGATGCCGAGGCCGCTGGCCTCGAACATCGCGACGTCGTTGGCCATGTCGCCCAGCGTCGCCACCTCCGCGGCGGGGATGCCGAGGTCCCGGGCGAGGCGGGCGACGAAGCGGCCCTTGTCGGCGCCGGGCGGGGTGACGTCGAGGTAGTAGGTCTGCGAGCGGTGGACGGCGGCGCCGGAGCCGAGTTCCGCGGCGAGCGCGGTCTCGCAGGCGGCGAGCCCGGCGGCGTCGCGGCTCACCCCGACGAGCTTGGCGGCGCGATCGAGCAGGGGGGCGAGGTCCGCCGCCACCCGGGGCTCGGCCTGGAGCGTGCGCCGTTCGAGGTCGGTGTAGGGCCCGGCCGGGTCGCGTAGCCACCACGCGCCGTCGGCGAAGACCCAGAGGTCGATGCCGGCCTCCGCGAAGCGCGCCGCCGCGGTCCGGGCCGCCGCCTCCGGCACGAAGGCCTCGGCGATGACCGCGAGGTCCGGCCCCACGAGGGTCGAGCCGTTGAAGGCGCCCATCGGCAGGGTGAGCCCCAGCGCCGCGACCAGCGGGCGCAGGCCAACCGGCGGGCGGCTCGACGCCACCGTGAAGGCGATGCCGCGCGCGCGCAGCCGCTCCACCGCCGCGACCGTCGCGGGCGTCAGCGTCTTCTCGGGCGTCACCAGCGTGCCGTCGACGTCCGAGACCACGAGGCGGATCGGCATGTCAGATCTCCCGGTGGGCCGAGGCGGGTTCGGCCGGCACATCGGCCCGCGCCGGCGCGAGCGCGGGGGCCAGCACCCGCTCGCGCAAGCGTTGGGGGCCGAGCGTCAGGGCGAAGAAGTCGTACTCGCCCGGCAGGTCGTTCGACATCAGGAACTGGAAGTGCATCCGGAACGGCCGGTAGCTGATGCGGGCGTAGACGGAGGGATCGAGCAATTCGCGGAACTTGGTCGAGCGGATCAGCGGGTTCGCCACCCGCGGCACCGGCGGCAGGGCGAGATCCTGCACCGGGTTGAAGCCCGGAAAATTCATCCAGTCCTGGGGCGCCTGGTAGTCGGCCCAGACCACCCGCTCGCTCGCCACGAGGCTCGCGATCTCGGCCCGCAGCCGCGTCGCCCGGGGGTTGATCGCCACGAGCGGCAGCCCGGCGCCCAGCGTCAGGAGCGAAAAATCGCGGTCGGGCTCGCGCGCCAGCACCCGCGCGGCCACCTCGACGGCGGTGAGCGCGCCCGAGGAATGCCCGACGATCATCACCTCGTCCGCCTCCGCGGTGCGGCTGCGGGCCGCGACGTGGTCGGCGAAGGCGGCGAGCCGCGCCTCGTAATCGGGCCGCCAGCCGTTGCTGTGCTGCCAGTTGAACACCCAGTCGTTGATGAGCTGGCGCAGGAAGATCCGGTCGAGGAGCGGCGTCGCGGCGACGAGCAGGCCGATCGCCCCGAGCGCGCCGAGGCCGATTGCCGCGAGGCCCGGCAGCGTGCCGCCCGCCGCCCAGGCGAGGCCTCGTCCGAGCGCGACCCCCGCCCCCGCCCCCAGGCCGACGAGGAGGAGCGTCATCACGAACGGGTAGAGGATGACGTTCCCGTACTTCCAGTTGAGGGCGTAGAGGCGGACGAGCTTGCCCGTGACGAGCGCGTGCAGGATGCCGGCGGTGAGGAGCAGCATCGAGAGCAGCATCGGCCGCTCGAAGTCGCGCCGCACGAGGTCGTCCCAGAGCAGCACCTCGTAGGTCGTGTCGGTCGCCCAGCCCTCCCGCCCGGCCTCCACGGTCCAGCTCTGCACATTCCCCTCGGCGCGGGCCGGCGAGACGCGCCGCCGCGGCAGGTCGAACCGCTTGGCGTAGCGCGACAATTCCCGCACGAACAGCGCCCGGTAGCGCTTGGACGATTCGGGGTCGTAGCCCGGCAGGTAGAAGACGTGGCGCCGCCGCACCGGGCCGCGGGCCGCGGGCGGCGGCTGCGCGAGGTCGGGTGGCGTGAAGCTGATCTGTCGTGCCACGCGCGTCCCTCGCCCGTCCTGCCGCGAGGCGCGGTCTTAACGCTTCGTGACGCACCGGTCCAACCGCGGCGCTCCTGTGGTGATCGGGGACGGGGGGCGGACCGACGGGCTGCCGGTTCGACTGTGACACCCGGGCCACGGACAGGCGGGGCGGAACGGAGTAGGAGCCAAGCTCACGCGGATAAGGACGAGCCACCCCCGGATGCGCCCCCTGCCGATCGCCCTCTGCGCCGCCCTCGCGGTGTCCGGCTGCAGCGGCCTCCTGCCTGCGGCGGGTCCTACGGCCAGCGCGGTGGCGGACGGGGCCGACATCGCCACCGACCAGGGCCTGTTCGCCCGCTACGAGATCATCGACGTCGACGCCGCCACGGTCGAGGGGCTGCGCGGGCGCCCGCTCGACAGCCTGCTCGCCTCCTTCGGCGACCGGCGCCCGTCCGTCGAGCCGATGATCGGCGTCGGCGACACCGTCTCGGTGACGATCTGGGAGGCGAGCACCGGCGGCCTGTTCTCGGGCGCGCTGTCGGCCGATCGTTTTTCCGCGGGCTCCAAGTCTGCCATGATCCCGCCCCAGATCGTGACCCGCGACGGGGCCATCACGGTGCCCTACGCGGGCCGGATCCAGGTGGCGGGCAAGCGCGTGCAGGACGTGCAGGCGCAGATCGAGCAGGAGCTCGCCGGCAAGGCCATCGAGCCGCAGGTGATCGTCACCGTGCTCCAGCCCGCCAGTACCGCCGTCACGGTGACCGGCGAGGTGACGGCGGGCGCGCGGATCCCCCTCTCCACCAAGGGCGACCGCCTGCTCGACGTGGTCGCGGGGGCCGGCGGTGTGCGCGCGCCGGTGAGCGAGACCTTCGTGCGGCTCTCGCGCGGGCAGACCACCGCCACGGTGCCGCTCACCGCGGTGGTGTCGAACCCGCGCGAAAACATCTACCTGCGCCCGGGCGACACCCTCACGCTGGTGCGCGACCCCCAGACCTTCCTGGCGGTGGGCGCGACGGGGGCGAATTTCGAGATCCCGTTCCAGGCCGAGGGCATCACCCTCGCGCAGGCGATCGCCAAGTCGGGCGGCCTGCGCGATTTCCAGGCCGACCCGGCCGGGGTGTTCATCTTCCGCTTCGAGCCGTCCTCGGTGGTGCGCCGCCTGCGCCCGGCGAGCCCGCTCCTCGGCACGCCCCAGGTGCCGGTCGTCTACCGCTTCAACCTGCGCGACCCGAACAGCCTGTTCGTCACCCAGGCGTTCCGGATGCGCAACCGCGACCTCGTCTACGTATCGAACGCGCCCTTCACCGAGGTGCAGAAGGTGCTGGGCGTCTTCTCCACCATCACCGCCCCGGTCGCGGCCAGCGCCTCGGTCTACCAGTCGACGCGATGAGACAAGGGGGCCGGAAGGCCCCCTTCGTCGCGAGACTTCGAGCGCTGTCCCCGTCGGCCGCGCGGTCCGGACGGCATCGCCCGGACGGCGCGCTTCGCCTCAGCGGCTGAACTTCTTGTACTTGATGCGGTGGGGGATGGTGGAATCGACCCCGAGCCGGCGCTTCTTGTCCGTCTCGTAATCCGCGAAGTTGCCCTCGAACCATTCCACGTGGCTGTCGCCCTCGAAGGCGAGGATGTGGGTGGCGATGCGGTCGAGGAACCAGCGGTCGTGGCTGATGATCACGGCGCAGCCCGCGTAATCCTCCAGCGCCTCCTCCAGCGCCCGCAGGGTGTCGACGTCGAGGTCGTTGGTCGGCTCGTCGAGGAGCAGCACGTTGGCGCCGCTCTTGAGGATCTTGGCGAGGTGCACCCGGTTGCGCTCGCCGCCCGAGAGCACGCCCACCTTCTTCTGCTGGTCCGAGCCCTTGAAGTTGAAGGCGCCGCAATAGGCGCGCGAATTGATCTCGCGCTTGCCGAGATACAGGATGTCGTTGCCCCCCGAGATCTCCTGCCAGACCGTGGCGTCGGGGTTGAGCGTGTCGCGCGACTGGTCGACGTAGCCGAGCTTGACGCTCTCGCCGACGCGGATCGTGCCGGTGTCGGGCGTCTCCTGGCCGGTGATCATGCGAAACAGCGTGGTCTTGCCCGCGCCGTTCGGCCCGATCACCCCGACGATGCCGCCCGGCGGCAGCTTGAAGGTGAGGTCGTCGATCAGCAGGCGGTCGCCGAAGGCCTTGCCCAGCCCCTCGAAGTCGATGACGTTGTTGCCGAGCCGCTCGGCGATCGGGATGACGATCTGGGCGGTGGACGGCCCCTTCTCCTGCGACTTCGCCACGAGGTCCTCGTAGCGCGCGATGCGGGCCTTGGACTTGGCCTGCCGGGCCTTGGGCGAGGCCGCGACCCATTGCTGCTCGCGCTCGAGCGTGCGCTGGCGCGCCTCCTCCTCGCGGCCTTCCTGGGCGAGGCGCTTCTGCTTCTGCACCAGCCAGGACGAGTAGTTGCCCTCGTACGGGATGCCCCGGCCGCGGTCGAGTTCGAGGATCCAGCCCGTGACGTTGTCGAGGAAGTAGCGGTCGTGGGTGACGATCAGGATCGCGCCCGGATAGGCCCGCAGGTGCCCTTCGAGCCACGCCACGGTCTCGGCGTCGAGGTGGTTGGTCGGCTCGTCGAGGAGCAGCAGGTCGGGCTGCCACAGGAGCAGCTTGCACAGGGCGACGCGGCGGCGCTCGCCGCCCGAAAGGGTCGCCACCGCCACGTCGTCGCCGGGGCAGCGCAGCGCGTCCATCGCCTGATCGACCTTGGAATCGAGATCCCACAGGCCCTTGGCCTCGATCTCGTCCTGCAGGCGGGTCATCTCGTCCGCCGTCTCCTCGGAATAGTTCATCGCGAGATCGTTGTAGCGGTCGAGGATGGCTTGGCTCTCGGCGACGCCCTCCATCACGTTCTCGCGCACGGTCTTGTCGGGATCGAGCTGCGGCTCCTGCGGCAGGTAGCCGACCCGCGCGCCCTCGGCCACGAACCCGTCGCCGGTGTAGTCGGTGTCGATGCCCGCCATGATGCGCAGCAGCGTCGACTTGCCGGCGCCGTTGACGCCGAGCACGCCGATCTTGGCGTCCGGGTAGAAGGACAGGTGCACGTTGTCGAGCACCTTCTTGCCGCCCGAATAGGTCTTGGTGAGACCCCGCATGTGGTAGATGAATTCACGGGCCATCGGGTGATCCTTTAGAGATGAGCGCGGCCCGCGCGCCGGGCCCGGGCGGGCCGCCGGCGCGGGCGTCCGCGCGAGAAATCGGGGTGGCCCCCGCGATACCAGGGCGGCCGGGGGGGTGCAAGGCGAGGACGGCGCTACGGCTTGCGCCGCCGCGCGGAGCGGCGCCCCCGGGCCGGGGCGGGCTCCGCCTCGGCGGGCGGGAACATCGTCCGCAAGGTCCTGGCGAGATCCGGGTCGAGCCGCGCCAGGGAAGCCGGATCGCGGCCGCTGGCGTGGTAGGCCGCGGCGGCGTGCAGGCGGTCGGTCTCGGCGGGGAAGCGGCCGGGGAAGTGGAGCGCGATCGCCTCGGCCCGCGCCGTGAGAACGGCCGGATCCTCGATGGCGGTGACCGACCCCCGGGTGAAGGACCAGATCCAGGCAAGCAGGAGTTCCTGCTGCGGTTTCGCGGCGTCGGGATCGGTGGCGACCGCCCGCAGCAGGGCGTGCACGGCGTCGAGGTCGGCTCCTGCGTCGCTGCGTGCCGTCGCTGCGGAGGTTGCGATCGCGGTAGTCGAAAATTCCAGCAACATCTGCAACTCGTCGTCAGGCCAAGCATCCAGAGTCCGCCCTGCCGCGAACAGCGTCTCGGCGGCCTCCTTGTGAAGGCCGAGCCGGCCGAGACTGAAGGCGGCGTGACGGAGCGCTTCGGCTTCCTCCCCGGCATCGCCCGCCTGTCTGGCGCGCGCGGCAGCCTCGTGCGCCGCTGCAACCGCTTCCTCGTGACGGTCGAGCTTGCCGAGGCTGAAGGCGGCGTGACGGAGCGCTTCGGCTTCCTCTCTGGCATCGCCCGCCTGTCTGGCGCGCGCGGCAGCTTCGTGCGCCGTCGCAACCGCTTCCTCATGCCGGCCGAGCCGGCCGAGACTGAAGGCGGCGTGACGGAGCGCTTCGGCTTCCTCTCTGGCATCGCCCGCCTGTCTGGCGCGCGCGGCAGCCTCTTGCGCCGCTGCAATCGCTTCCTCATGACGGTCGAGCTTGCCGAGGCTGAAGGCGGCGAAACGAAGCGCAATGGCTTCCTCTCCGGCATCGCCCGCCTGTCTGGCGCACGCGGCAACCTCGTGCGCTGCCGCAATCGCTTCCTCATGACGGTCGAGCTGGCCGAGGCTGAAGGCGGCGTGACGGAGCGCTTCGGCTTCCTCTCTGGCATCGCCCGCCTGTCTGGCGCGCGCGGCAGCTTCGTGCGCTGCCGCAATCGCTTCCTCATGACGGTCGAGCTTGCCGAGGCTGAAGGCGGCGAAACGAAGCGCAATGGCTTCCTCCCCGGCATCGCCCGCCTGTCTGGCGCACGCCGCAGCCTCGTGCGCTGCCGCAATCGCTTCCTCATGACGGTCGAGCTGGCCGAGGCTGAAGGCGGCGAAACGAAGCGCAATGGCTTCCTCTCTGGCATCGCCCGCCTGTCTGGCGCGCGCGGCAGCCTCGTGCGCTGCCGCAATCGCTTCCTCATGACGGTCGAGCTTGCCGAGGCTGAAGGCGGCGAAACGAAGCGCAATGGCTTCCTCTCTGGCATCGCCCGCCTGTCTGGCGCGCGCGGCAGCCTCGTGCGCTGCCGCAATCGCTTCCTCATGACGGTCGAGCTTGCCGAGGCTGAAGGCGGCGAGACGAAGCGCAATGGCTTCCTCTCTGGCATCGTCCGCCTGTCTGGCGCGAGCGGCGACGCGATGCGCTTGATCGATCGAATCGAGTGCCTGACCAGTTTCGTCCAGACTCCAGGCGAGGCCGAGTTCTGCCCTCATCTGCAGGCGGAGGTTCCTCGCCTCCGCGGCGATCTCGACAGCCTCTCGCGCCGCCGCGAGCCCGCCGTCGAGGCCGGCAGCGGCATCGAGCCTCGATCGCACCAGCAGCATGAGGACGTGGTCCTCCGCGCCCGTGGCGGCCTGCAACGCGGCCTCGGTCCGTGCGCCGGCCTCGTCCGCCTGCCCGGCCCTCGCCAGATCGGCGATCGCGCGAAGCTGCTCCGCTGCCGTGGGTGATGCGAGCATCAGAAGGCGTCGGGGGATGTGGTAATCCGCGAGAACACGAAGGATGCCGCGGGAGCGCCGGCCGCCTCCCATCTCGGCCTGATGCAGCCGCGCCATCAGGCGCGCCTCCGGCATCAGTCCCAGCCGCGCGAATTCCTCCGCCTTCGCGCGTTTTTCGTCGGGCGAGAAAAAGTCCGCCAGCAGGTCGACCAGGGCTTCGAGCGGGCAGGCCGTCCGGCCGTGGTCGATCACCCGGCGCCGGTAATAGTGGGCGAAGACCCGGTCCGCGACGCGGTAGAGCACCTCCGCGGAATCCGGCGCTTTCTCGCCGACGACGACGCGCTCCTTGACGAGGTCGGCGAAGGGGGCGGCGATCGCCGCCTGCGTGTGGGCCTTCACGCGCCGGGCGAGGTCGGATTGCGTCGCCGGCTCGCCGCCGCGCAGCAGCGCGTCGAGGAGCTTTTGCGAGCGGCCGGGCAGCGCCTCGATGCGCTCCTTGTAGTAGGGCGTCAGCTCGTCGACGAGGCGCTGGAGCAGGTCGGCGGCCCGCAGCACGTCCGCGTCGAACAGGGCATCGCCCAGCAGGGTCGCGAGCCGCGGCGTGCCGCCGATGAAGGTCGCCACCGCCCGCGCCCGCGCCCGCGCCGGCGCGTCGAGGGGCGCCCGGCCGGCGTCCCGGCGCTGGCGGTCGAAGAAGGCCATGCACTCCTCGACCGTCCAGGGTTCGAGGTCGACATGCCGGAAGGCGTGGAAGAGGCGGCTCTCGTAGTCGCGGTCGATGGCCCCGCTCGCGCTCGCGGCGATCAGCATCAGCCGGCCGTCCGGCCGGGCGAGGCCCTCGCGCAGGCGGGAGGCCTGCACCGCCTTCGGGAAGGCGCGGCGCAGGAGGTGATCGAAGTTTTCGACCAGGGCGACGCAGAGGCCCTGCGCGCCGAGCCGCGCCCGGATCGCGGCGTCGAGCCCGTCGAGGGCGGCCTCCCAGGCCGCGCCGTCGTCCTCGTGCCACGTCAGCTCCGCCTCGGCGGCCGCACCGCCGGTGAGCGCCCGCGTGAGTTCCCGGATCAGCGTCTCGGGCTCCTTCACGTGCGGCATCTCCTCGGGCATCAGCAGCACCGCCAGAGGCAGGCCCTCCTCGCGCGCGATGCGCTCCACCTCGATCTGGACGTGGCGCATCAGGAAGCTCTTGCCGTAGCCGCGGGGGGCCGAGACGACGAGGTGCTGGACCGGGCCGGGACCGAGGTTGCCGCGGATCGCCTCCAGCACGCCGGCCAGAATCTCTTCGCGGCCGGTGGCGATGGTCCGCACGGTGGCTTCGGAGAACTCGTGCGGGTTGAAGGCCGAGAGGAGCGCCATGCTCAGCGCCCCCAGGCGCGGGCGCGCACCCAGACCGGCACCAGCCGGGAGGCCGGGCGCAGGCTCTGCGCCTCGGTGTCGAACAGGAGGAAATCGTCCTCGCGCAGGGCCTCGAACAGGTCGTCGCGGCGCTCCAGCGCGCCGAGCGCGTCGAGCGCCGCGTCGGCCGTCGCGAACGGCACCGGCTCGGGGGACGCGGCCACGGCCTTGAGGATGGCGCGGGCCGCCCGCTGGTCCTCGCCGTAGCGCGACAGGCGGGTGGAAAACTGCTCGTAGAAGGTCTCGTCCAGCACCGGGCGCACGCGGGCCTCGATGGCGGACCGGACCGCGGCCGGGTCGCGCAGGCGCGTCTTGCGGATCTCCGCGAAGCCGTATTGCAGGAAGATCGGCCACGTCTCGGCCGAGGCGGCGACGATCGCCTCCGACAGGGCGCGGCTCCAGTCCCGAAGGCCGGCGCCCCGGGCCAGGGCGTCGACCATGTCGGCGGCTTCGTCCGGCGCCAGCGGCGGGAGATGCACCGGGATCACGTCCCCGATGTGATCGGCCACCTGCACCCCGTGCGTCCGCCTGATCTGGGCGAGGCCGATCGAGCCCGACAGGAGCATGCGCAGGCCGGCATTCATGCGCCAGCTGCGCAGCGTGGCCAGGAACTGCTCGGCATCCCGCGCCGCGTAGTCGCCCTGCAGCATGTTGCGGAGCATGAAGGGCAATTCGTCGAGGATCAGGACGATCGGGCCGGCCGCCTTGAGCGCCGCCTCGATCTCCCCGGCCCAGGCCGCCCGGTGGCTGAACTCGTTCTGGAAGCGGAGTTCCGCGGGCGCCGGCTGCCCGCTCAGCCGCGCGGCGAGGAGCGGCGCGATGGCCTGCACCGCCCGGCTGTCCGCCAAGCGGCCGAACAGGCTGCGGGGCCCCTCCGCGGGGATCGGCTCGAACAGCTTCGTCAGGAAATCGCCGAACCGGCTGATGCCCTGGGCATCGATGCGGATGACCCGGAGGTCGTGCCGGGCCGACAACTGCCGCTCCAGTTCCAGGAGCACCGAGGTCTTGCCGATCCGGCGCAGGGCGAAGAGGCGCCGGCTGCCGCGATCCTCGGCCAAGTCCGTGCAGAGGTCGTCGACGAGATCCGGGCGGGGCCAAAAATCCTCTCCCGTCACCGGGTTGCCCAACCGGCTGCGCAACGCCCTCGCCTCGCCCGCCATGGCCGCCCTCCGGTCTATCCGCGAGAGGAGATATCTCCCATGACGAATAGAATGGCACGGGCCTCGGACGGCGGCAAGGTATCTTTGAAGAGAGATATCTTCAGGGCCGGATATGTAGGCGGCGCCTCACGCGAACGGGTTCTTCACGCTCTCCGTCTTCGCCTCCGGCCGCGGCGCCTCCTCGGGCAGGTCCGCGCGCTCGAGAGCGGCCACCACCGCGTCGAGGGTGGCCCGGAGCGCGCGCGCCCGCTCCAGGCTCCGGCGGTCGCGGGCGAGGTCGAGGGAGCCGTGGAGCACCACCCGCTCGGTGCCGTTCTCGACCGTGAGGTCGCCCAGCGTCTGCACGGCGGCATCGTCGGCGAAGGGGGTGAAGGGCTTGACGGTCTTCGGCATGGCAGCCTCGGAAGCGGGGCCTCAGAACAGCGAGCGGAGAAATTCGCGCCACGCGCGCCGCGCCATCCGGTTCAGCTCGGCGGTGAGCCAGTCGAGGAAGGAGGGCTCGGGCTTGCGGCGGGGGCCGCGGGCGAACTCGTCGCGGCGCGGCTCCGGCAGCGGCAGGATGCGCCCGCGCGCCGTCGCGGGCAGGCTCGGAAACACCTCGATCCCGGCGAATTCGGCGAGGCGCGCGGGCGAGACCGCCTCCCAGGTCTCGGCCGATGTGTTGGGCGCGAGATAGACCCCCGCCTCGCCCCGGCCGGGATCGTAGATCGCCTTGAACAGGTGGGTCGGCACCAGCACCCGGCCCTTGAGCGACTGGACGTTGCTGCCCGCGTAGACCGGCCCGGTGACGACGTAGAGCTGGCCCCGCTCGATCGCGAGCGCCCGCACGGCGCTCTCGATCCCGGCCCAGAGGTGGCGGTTGAGGTCGGGGTTCTGCGGCACGATGTTGGCGAGGCTGAAGGATTCCTGCTGCGCCTCCGGATCCGGCATGTCGCCGGAGGGCGCGAGGTGGCCCCGGTCGAAGCCGCTGCCGGCGTAATCCGCGAGCTGGGCGCGGGCCGCGGGGGCTACGCGCGGCTCCTCGTGGAAGGCGTCGACCCGGTCCGTCCGGCGCGCCGCCTCGACCTGCGCCCGGTCCAGATGCTCGGCGGCGTAGAGGGGCGTGCGCGAGCGCCCCGAATGCAGCACCGCGAAGGCCTGGAAGCACAGGGCCTGGGTGTCGGCGGCGAGCCGCGGGTTCGTCAGCACCGGCGGCTGCCCGCCCGCGAAGAACTGCGTGCAGCCCGCCGCGGCGGGACCGGCCGTCAGGATGACGGCCAGGACGACGAGGAGCGCGGGGCGGCACGGCATCGGGGCGCTCAGAAGCAGACCCGGACCCGGCGCGGCCCCTCGGGCGTCGGGCGCCAGCGCCACCCGCAGGGCGGCCGGTAGAGCGGGTTCCAGACGCAGTGCAGGAAGAGGTCGCAGGTGGTGCCGCCCGGGGCCGCGGCCGGGGCGTTCGGCGGCGGCGCGACGGGACGCCGCGGCTCGGCGGCGGGCGCGGTCCCGCTCGCTGCCAGGATGAGGCCGATCGCCGCCAAGGCCGTCGCCGCCGAGGCCGAAGTCGCTCGCATCCGCACTCCATCCTGGGGGCAACGGCCCTGTGGAGAGTTGCGGGCCGCATCACCGTGCCGGAACTCTAACCCACCGCGCCGCCGCTGTCCCGGCGTCCGTGAGCGGATCGGAGCAAGGAGGGGTTCAGAATGGTCTTGAGACTTGTTACAAACCGCACCGCGGCGCCCAGGGCGAATATGACATCAGAATGGCAACGCTGCTCCGTTCGGCTATAAAGGGCTTCACATGTGACGCCCGCGGCGGCGGAACACCCGAAGCCCTTTCGAAGGCGAGCAGGGCCGTCGCAACACAGAACAGCGAGTGTACGAACTTGTCAGCACTGGTTCTCCCCCTCCTTGATCGGGTTCACGACGCGCGGGACCTTCGGGCTCTGCCGGAGAGCGACCTGCGCCAGCT
>NZ_JBKIBX010000020.1:0-45158 GCF_046557895.1 Methylobacterium oryzisoli
CGCAGCTTCCACCGGCGGCTCTCGCCGCATAGGGTTTAAATCGGTGTCTCACAAACCGCGGGCGGTACAGGCCTTGTCCGACATTCAGGCGCTCGCCGCGACACTGTGCAAGCTCTCCAAGCCCGACATGAAGCCGAAGGAGTTGATCGCTGCCGTCCGCGAGCAACACCCGGACGCCAAGAAGAAGGAGATCGTGCGAGCCGCGTTCTACGCGCTGACCCAAGGTGTCGACAGCGACGCGGGAAGGGCGGAGCGCCTGCACGCCTTCGCGCTCGCTGAGCGGGCCAACGACGAGGAGGACGCGCCGCCGCCGAGGAAGCTGCGCAAGAAGGACCGACGCAAGGATCGCGCGGCGGAGCCGAGGGTGCACTGACGGGCCTTCGGCCCAGCGTTTGACCTTGCTGCCGGATGCCGGATCCTTCGACAGCCCGGTGTGGGTCTCGAGTTCGCGTCCGCGCCCATTTCAGTCAATGAGCCGTCCAATGCAGTTCCTCCACGGCGAGCCTTCCCCTTCGCGGCATGTCAGCAAGCGCAGATCAGGACGGTGCGTTGGGTGAGTGCTCCCGGAGTGGGTAGCACTCCCCGGCCACGGCGCGGACATGGGTAAGGATCGCCGATTGAGAATTCTCTCGCCACGCGATAGCTACGGGCAAGTGCAGCGGCTGCACGTCGACGATGGGACGGTAGATCACGCCGGGCCGCTGGATCACGTCCAGCGATCTGATCACAAAGCCTAGCCCCACACCTGCCGCCGCGAGCCCGATCAGGTTGGCCATGCCTGCGATCTCCTGCACGATGTTCGGCTGGATCGCAGCTTGACGAAACCTGAGGATGATCTCGTCGTACAGATGCGGTCCGAGGCTGCGGGGGCCGATCAGGAACGGCTCACCGTCGAGGTCGTGCATGCGTACGGCGGAAACTCGCGCCAGGCGATGCTCAGCCGGAATCGCCAGGATCAGCTCTTCCTGGTGCAACTCCTCGAACGAGATCCCGGCCTGATACACGGGCGGATGTAGCAGGGCGATGTCGACCGCGTCAGCGGTCACGGCGGCCTCCAATCCCGCTGAGACGTCTTGGACGAGCTCGACCCGCACACCGGGATGCGCCTCACGGAAGCGTCGAACGAGCGTCGGCATCCCCGCGTAGGACGTGAGCGGGGTGTAGCCGAGGCGCAGCAGCCCGATCTCCCCGCGAGCCGCCATTCTCGCCTGGAGCATGCCGTCCCGACCGTGACGGACTGCCGACCGCGCATGGTCCAGGAAGGATCGCCCCGCCTCCGTCAGCGCCACACTGCGGCGGTCTCGCGCGATCAACGCGACGCCGACGAGGTCCTCAAGCGCGCGGATGCGCATGCTCACGGCCGGCTGAGTGGTGTTGAGCCGGGACGCGGCACGTCGGAAATGCAGTTCCTCGGCGACCGCTACGAAGATCTCAAGGCTTCTGAGGTCCACGCAACCTCCTGATAAGCACCGGTGATCACAGGCTTGGAAAGTACGATCAAACCAACCCCAAGCTGATCACGTTCTCCCCCTTGGGAACAGGTCCGACCCGGAGAGGCCCATGGCCGACCAACCTTCCACCTGCCGCATCGATCGCAGAACGCTGTTCGAGGCGGCTGCCGCCAGCGTTCTCGCGGCCGGCGTACCGGCGAAGGCGGCCGCGCAGGCGCAGCCAGCGCCGGTGCCGACCGTTCCGGTCCGGCTGACCGTGAATGGGCGTGACCACGCCATCGAGGTCGACACGCGCACGACGCTCCTAGACGCTTTGCGGGAAACGATCGGCCTGACCGGCTCGAAGAAGGGTTGCGATCACGGTCAATGCGGCGCCTGCACGGTGCTCGTCGAGGGCCGACGCATCAACAGCTGCCTCTCGCTCGTCGTCATGCACGAGGGTGACCGGATCATGACCATCGAGGGCCTCGCCGACGGCGACATGCTCCACCCGATGCAGGCGGCTTTCGTCAGCCGCGACGGTTTCCAATGCGGGTATTGCACGCCCGGCCAGATCTGCTCGTCCGTCGCGATGTTGGAGGAGGCCGCGCGCGGAATGCCGAGCCACGTCACGGCCGATCTCTCCGCCGAGCGCGTCGCGCTCACCGATGCCGAGATCCGCGAACGCATGAGCGGCAACCTGTGCCGCTGCGCCGCCTACCCGAACATCGTCGCGGCCATCCGCGACGTCGCAGACGGGGGAAGCCTATGATCCCTTTCACGTATGAACGGGCCGCGGATGCCCGATCCGCAGCCGCCGCCGTCGCGGCGCATCCTGGCGCGACCTTCATCGCGGGCGGAACAAATCTCCTCGATCTGATGAAGCTCGGCATCGAGCGCCCGGCGCATCTCGTCGACGTCTCGCGTCTGCCCCTCGCCTCAATCGACGACACGCCAGCCGGCGGCCTACGGATCGGCGCGCAGGTACGCAACGCCGACCTGGCCGCCGACATGCGGGTGCGTCGGCACTACCCGGTGCTCGCCCAGGCCCTCCTCGCCGGCGCCTCGGCGCAACTGCGCAACAAGGCCTCGACCGGGGGCAACCTCCTCCAGCGAACGCGGTGCTACTACTTCTACGACCCTTCCATGCCCTGCAACAAACGCCAGCCGGGCTCGGGTTGCGCCGCCCTCGGCGGCTTCAACAGGATCCACGCAGTCCTTGGCGCGAGCGAGTCTTGCATCGCAACGCACTCGTCCGACATGGCGGTGGCCATGCGTGCGCTCGATGCGTCGGTTGAGACCATGGCGCCCGACGGGACGGAACGCGCCATTCCGGTTGCCGACCTGCACCGACTTCCCGGCGATACGCCGCATCTGGAGACGACCCTCCGGCGCGGCGAGATGATCACCGCGGTGGTGCTGCCGCCACCTCCGCCCGGGCGGCAGCTCTATCGCAAGGTCCGCGACCGGGCCTCCTACGCATTCGCGCTCGTGTCGGTGGCGACGATCGTCGACGCCCCAGGAGGACGGGTCCGTTCGGCCCGGATCGCACTCGGCGGCGTTGCCCCGAAACCCTGGCGCGTCCCGAAGGCGGAACGTGTGCTCGCGGGCGAGGCGCCGGGAGCGGCGGCGTTCGCGGGCGCGGCGGAGGCTGCCATGTCGGGCGCACGCGGGCACGGCAGCAATGATTTTAAGATCGAGCTTGCCCGCCGGACGATCCGGCGCGTGCTCGCCGACGCCACCGACATTGCGTGAGGCAGCCATGACAACTCAACCCAGCATCGGCCAGCCGCTCGATCGCGTCGACGGACGGCTCAAGGTCACGGGCGCGGCGACCTACGCGCACGAGTTTCGCCCGGACCGGGCACCCGCGCATGGCTTCATCCTGCCAGCGGCGATCGCCAAGGGACGAGTGGCCGAGATCGACACCCGGCTCGCGGAGCTCGCGCCGGGCGTCCTCCTCGTGATGACGCATCGGAACGCGCCGCGGCAGGCTGAATTCGGGTCGGCTCGGGATCCGCAAGGCGTGCCGAACCGCTTCGCCCGCGCCCGCCCGTTCCTCGGCGACGATCGGGTGCGGTTCTGGGGGGAGCCCGTCGCCTTCGTCGTGGCGCACTCCTTCGAGGCGGCGCGGCACGCGGCCTCGCTGATCCGGGTGACCTACGCGGCGGAGCCGCAAGCAACCGATCTGCGCGCCAACCTCGACAAAGCCTATGCGCCGCCGACCATCAACGTCGGCATGGCGACGGACACTGCCTCGGGAGATTTCGAGGCGGCCTTCGCGAGCGCTGCTGTCACGGTCGATAGCCGGTACTGGGTCGGCTACCAGGCACACAACGCACTCGAGCCTCACGCGGCACTCGCCGAGTGGGACGGCTCGCGGCTGACTATCCACACCGCGACACAGACGCTCGCCAATACGCGCACGGCCGTCGCTGCGACGCTGCGAATGTCTGTCGAGGACGTGCGGATCGTGAGCCCCTTCATTGGCGGCGGTTTCGGCGGCAAGCTCGGGGTCCGGGCCGAGACGATCCTGGCCGCCATGGCGGCGCGCGAGCTGCGCCGGCCCGTGAAGGCCGCACAGACGCGCCAGCAGGTCTTTCACAATGTCGGGCATCGCCCGGCGAGCGTGCAGCACGTAAAACTCGCAGCGGCGCGCGACGGCCGGCTCACCGGCATCTCGCACGACGTCTACATGCAGACGTCCGTGATGGAGGAGTTCGCCGAGCAGACCGCGACCGCGACGCGCTCTCTCTACGCCGCGCCGAACCGGTCGACACGTCATCGGCTCGTGCCGCTCGACATGCAGGGCGGCGAACCGGTGCGAGCGCCGGGGGAGGCTCCAGGCCTGCTCGCGCTCGAAACGGCGATGGACGAGCTCGCCGGCGCACTCGGGCTCGACCCGGTCGAGCTGCGGGTCTTGAACGAGCCGGACAGAGACCCCGAGCGGCAGGTTCCCTTCTCCTCACGCAATCTCGTGCGCTGCCTGCGTGAGGGTGCCAGGCGCTTCCGCTGGAGCGAGCGGCCGACGATGCCGGGCGAGCGACGCGACGGGCGCTGGCTGATCGGCTACGGCATGTCGGCCGCCATTCGTCCGAACTATCTCGGCCGCTGCGAGGCGTCTGCGACGCTCGACCGTGAAGGAACCGTCACGGTGCGAACGGACATGACCGACATCGGCACCGGCACCTACACGATCCTGACCCAGATCGCCGCGGACGAGCTCGGCCTTCCGCCGGATGAGATCCGCGTGCAACTTGGCGACACGCGTTTTCCGCGGTCCCCCGGCTCGGGCGGCTCGTGGGGAGCGGCGAGTTCAGGCTCCGCCGTGAAGGACGCTTGCGCAAAACTCCGCGCAGCGCTCGCCGACCGTGCCCGGCTAGCGCTGTCGGCGCCGTTCCTGGATCTCGCCCGGGCGGTCGCGGGCGAGGAGGTGACCGCCAGGGGCGAGATCGGCGGCATGGGCGAGAGCTACAGGCAGTTCTCGCAGCACGGGTTCGGGGCTCATTTCGCGGAGGTGGGCGTCGATGCCGATACGGGCGAGATCCGCCTGCGGCGGATGCTCGGCGTCTTCGCGGTCGGCCGCGTCCTCAACCCCAAGACCGCTCGGTCGCAGATGCTCGGCGGCATGATCTGGGGCGTCTCGTCGGCGCTGCACGAGGACGCCATCGTCGACCCACGCTTCGGGCAGTTCGTCAATCACGACCTCGCCGAATACCACCTGCCGGTCCATGCCGACGTGCCGAACGTCGAGGCCTTCTTCGTCGAGGAGGAGGACGACAAAGGCAATCCGCTCGGCATCAAGGGCATCGGCGAACTCGGCATCTGCGGAGCTGGCGCGTCAGTCGGCAACGCCGTGTACAACGCGACCGGAGTGCGGGTGCGGGACTTCCCGATCACGCTGGATAAGGTGCTAGAGGGGCTCTCGCGATCAGCGACGTAGGAGCGTTCGCGGATCGGATGACCGAGCCGCCGGCATCAGGCGCCAGAGCCTCATGCGCCGCCGGTAGCTGGCCCGGCGGAGGTGGCCGGCATTATCACGGCCGCGGAGCGCGCGGGCGGGCACACCGAGTACGTCAGTGCCTAGCAGTAGTGTCCGGGCGGGAAATTCCGGCGATCCTACGGGACGGCAGCCGCGGACGACGAGCCCGCGTTCACCTCGGAGGAGGCCGGTAGGCCTCGGCTTCTGGCGTGGCACCGGCCTCGCCGTCGGGATCGCCTGCTTGGTTCTCGCTGCAGGTCTCGCGGTGCTTGCGGCGCGGCCGCCTGCGCCGGTCTTGGTTGCTGCCCTCCTCACCGAAGGCAATCGGGTTGCGGCGATCGTCAACGTTTCAGCCGACGGCGACGCCGATCTGATCTCGCTCGCTGACCTGCCGGTTCCGAGTGGACGCGCGCTGGAGGTCTGGACCCTTTGGGATCGGACCCGCGGTCCCGTCTCGGTCGGCCTCACCGGGACGGCAAGGCGGCTCAACCTGCGCGTGGACGATCTGCCGAGGGCTGTTCCCGAACAACTCTTCGAGATCACCCTGGAGCCTGAGAGCAGCTCGCCGACCGGCCGAACGACGGGCCCGATACTGATGAAAGGACTGACCGCCCGGACGCTGTGAGCGAAAGGCAGTGCAGCAGCCCATCGAACAAATCGATGATCCGAGGCGAGGCGCCTCTGGGGCAAAATCCGCCCTCACACTCATATGCGAATGGGCGAGGGCTGAAGTCACTGCATGCGGATTTTGAGAGGTCCGCTGTCGCGCGACTAGCAGCCATTCCGGCGACGTGGAGCGAATGTCCGGAAATGGCGCGTAGCGGACCAAGATGCACTGCGTCCGCAGCTTGTGGACAAGCTCTATCGCCGCTAGCGCTTGTTCCTGCTATGTTCTAATCAAGCCTATCGCCTACGAAGCAGGCGATCTCCTGAGGCCGACGCCCGCCGAGCGCTTTGATCCCGTCGAGCCAGCCGCGTCGCTGATCCAGCCCAGCCCTCATGCTGCCGGCCGCCATCATCACGCGGCCGCAGGAGATCTCGCATGCTTGCTCCATCACCTGTTCCTGCATTCCAGGCTTCAGATCCGCGCAACGGCGTACTCGGCGACCAACTCGCTCGCGCCTTTCTGCAGCAACTCACCCAAGACGAGCGCAAGCGGCTCAAGGCGAGCCGTCGTTCCAACTCTTACAGCTTCGACGACGATGCTCCGACCGACGAGAGCGACGCCGTCGAGCAGATTGTCGTACAGGACGAGGCGAACTGTCCCGAGACCGCGCACGTGCCCGTACCCGCCGATCTCGCCGCAGTGGCCGTCATGGTCGCCCGCGCAATCGAGGCGGAGCCCGGCCTCCTGCGTCGGCTTCGCCGCGAGGCGCCCGTCATCGCACTCGCCACTCATATTGCCGACCTCGTCGTGCCGGTCCGCATGATCGCCGAGAAGTGCCTGTTCCGGCCCGACACCAAGGTCGTTGAACTCTCAGCCGGTAGAGTACGCGAACTGACCCACAGGCATGCCGCCCTGTTCATCTGCGACGGGATCGGGCGCGACGCTCGGCCGGAGAAAGGCAATGAGGTGATCGGTTCCGCCCTGCATGTGCGGGTGCCGATCGTCGGCATCGCTCCGGATCCGAAGCGCCAGCTGCCACGCGACCTGATGCGGTCGGCCGAGCACCGGATCGCGCTGCCAAGCCTGGATGAGGCTGGCCTCGCGCTCGTGGTCGAAGCCGTCGTGGGTGCTCCGCCGACGCGGAGGATAGATCCGGATCTCCTGCGCATGATCGACGTCGCCGATCTGCCCGTCGCCTTCCGCAGAACGGCATCGCCCGACGACTGCATCGAGGCGCTAGAGCGAGTCATTGCGGCCAAGGCCGATTACCTCGACGAAGGATCCGCCCTTGAGGAACTGGACGGCTATGGCGAGGCTAAGGTCTGGGGATTGGCAGCCAGTGCCGATCTGCAGGCCTATCGCGCTGGTCGGCTGACCTGGGCCGAGTTCGACCACCGCGGCCTGCTGCTCTCGGGTCCGCCAGGCGTCGGTAAGACGAGCTTCGCCCGTGCGTTGGCGAAGAGCGCGCGAGTGCCACTGGTGGCAACCTCGGTCGCCGAGTGGAACAGCGCGGACTATCTTTCCGGCACGCTCCAGGCAATCCGCAAGGTCTTCGCGCAGGCCAAGGCGCAGGCACCTTGTATCCTGTTCATCGACGAACTCGACGGCATCTCCGATCGCGGCCAGATCCGGGGGGAGTACGTACAGTACTGGTTCCAGATCGTGAACCTGTTTCTCGAGCTGCTCGCCGGGGTTGAGGAGCGGCCCGGCGTCGTGGTGGTGGCAGCCACGAACCATCCGGAGAAGATCGACCCCGCCGTGAAGCGGGCAGGGCGCCTTGACCGCGAGATCGCGATCGCGAGGCCGGATACGGAGGCACTCGCCCGGATTTTCCGCCACCACCTCGGTCGGGAGGTCCTGCCGGCTTCGCCGATGCTGCCTCTGGCGCTGGCCGCGCGCGGCATGACAGGCGCGGACGTTGAGGCCTTCGTGCGGCGCGCCAAAGGAACGGCACGCCGCACCGGCCGAGCCGTGACCCTAGAGGATGTGCTAGGTGAGATCCGCCAAGGCCGTCACCCGCTGCCGCCTGGTACCAGACACCGCTTTGCCATCCATGAGGCTGGGCATGCCGTGGTCAGCCACGTTCTCGGTTTCGGCAAGCTCGTGGCGCTCTCCCTCCACGACAGCGGCGGGCAGGCCTGCCTGGAGCTCGCCACCGATGGAGCGGCGACCCTGCACGAGCTGGAGGCGGCGATGGCTTCGCTTCTGGCTGGTCGGATCGCTGAAGAGATCGAATTTGGCACCGGGTCGATCGGCGCAGGCTTCGGCCCCGCCTCCGATCTCGCCATGGCGACCGAAATCGCGCGTGATATCGAGCTGACCTACGGCTTGGGTCGTCTCGGCAACGTCTACGTGGAGGCAGCCGCTACGGACATGCACTTGATCTCGGGTTTGCTGCCGGCCGTTGCCGAACGCTTGCGGCACGCGAGCGACCGGGCGCGGGACATTCTGATGAACCGTAGGCTGTCGCTTCAGGCAATCGCGTGCGAGCTTGAGGAGACTGGCTACGTCTCCCACGAAGGCATCGACCGCGTACTGACTTCAAATGGCATGCTGATCGCTCGCAAGGCCGCTACTAGCATCGAGGAGGTACGGTGATGTTTGCACTACCACCCGCCGCCCTGGATCTGGGAGATCTCCAGCCGCTTTCCGACGCAATCGATGCACTCTGCGAGGCACTCGATGGAGAGCGCGAGGCTGTCATCGAAGGATTGGCTGAGATCGTCCGGCGGCGTACCGAGTTCGAGCGGCGGAGGCAGGCGTTAGAAGACCGCAACCGCTTCGTGTAAGAAGGTTGATACGCTGTAGCCAGACAGCTACCCATTCCTTCGATTTTCCTGTCGAGAAGGGACAATGGACGGACTGGGGTTCAAAGCGGTCCTTCGTGCACTAGGCAAAACCCAGGTGGAATTTGCCAGCGAGATTGGCGTAGGCCTGCGCACCGTCCACTATTGGGCAAGCAAAGGCCCCCCATCTGAGGTTGCCTACCTTCTCGATCTGATGGATACCCATGAGCTGCCGTTCGGTCCTCTAGCAATAAATGAAGAAAATTCGATCGAACGGCCACTTGAAGCTGAACTGAGTCGACTCCTCGTAGCGGCTGGCGACAAACGCCGCGAGGAATTTCTTCAGATAATCGAGAAATGGCTGAGTAAAAATCGGGTGCGGCTCATCAGCTCTTCCGAATATTCCAGAGATAACGCACAATAGTGTTGTGGAGTGACATCGATGGACATTCTTCAGTGAGGCGAGCCGTCGCATCTCAGGTAGGCGCGGGAACGCGTTTGGATATTCCTCATCGAGGCTGTTTTGTCCTCAGGCAGTGTTGCTGGTGGAAGTTGTCGCCCAGGGCAGCCCGCGCCGTTTGGCAGAGCACACGGGCGAGGGCCTCCTTCATTAATCAGCCCAGGAACGCGTCTGCGGGAACGAGGCCTGCGCGCGGCCCGTCAGGACCGTGTCCGCGACTTCGAACCCGTGCCGCGCGATCTGGTCGAACAGGGCCGTCGAAGGGGCTTTGAGATCGGTCGGGTGGTTCAAGGCGAGGCGGCTCTCGCCATCGGGTAGGAACCGGTCATAGTCCCGTGACTCGCGGAGTCGGTTGAGCTTCACGTCGATGTCGCGAACCGAGTTCCCCATCTTGAGCAGCACGCCCCGGATGATGCCGCTTTCGAGGTCGCGAGCGAGCATGCGCGACCTCAAAGCCCGGATCTGGTCGCTGGTCACATCGAAGAGGCGGGGAGACCACAATTCCCCCCGCAACAGTGCGCGGACCGGGCCCCGACCCGGCGGCATGAGCGGTCCAGACGCGTCACTGCAGATGATGAAGTCACAGCCTCTCAGGGGCTCGCCCGGTTTGTAGAGGGCTTCGAGACCCAGGTTCTCGTACGCGCCCCCGTCCCAGAGCCGGACGCGTGTGGCCGGCGGTGCCGTCCTGCCCAGCGGCTGCCGGGTCTCGGGATCCGTCCTGTGCCAGCCATCCTCCGGAAGCACGAAGGTCAGGGCGCCGATGCCGTAAGGAACCGCGGCCGAGGCTGCCGCGGCCTTGGCGATGCCGAAGGGCGGATTGTAGTGCCGCCCGAACTGCCAATCTCCCATCTCCCGCTTGCAGAACCGCCAGTTCTTGCCGGTCTCGATACAGGTCGTGTTGATCCACCAAGTCGGCGCGTCTGGTAGCTCAGTGAGATTTCCGACGATCTTCCATTTTTCCTCCAAGAACTCGGCGAGCAGACCCGCGCGATCCGAGAGGATGCGGACGTTATGGCGCAGAATCCCGCGCCATCCGAGGGCACGGAAACTGAGAAGGTCGCGTGCCGTGATCAGCTCCCGGAGCCGAGGGTAGACGTCGGAGCGATATTGCTCGGATCCCGGCCAGATCATGCCGGAGTGCGCGAAGACCGCGGCAGTGACAAGGCTTCCGCCGGAGACTGTCGAGAGGCTCGACACCTGCTCCAGCAGATTATCGCGGGCCAGGCGACGGAGGACACCCAGGTGGAAGACGGCCGCACGGATGCCGCCTCCCGAGAGGGACAGACCAACCCGCACGGGAGGCAGATCGGACATGATGTTCACTGGAGGGTTCCCGCGGATGTGATGATGGTGACCGGAGCCTCGGCGAGGAGGCTCGCCGCGTGGATGCGAATGCCATCGTCGCCCGCAATGGCCATGATCCCTGGCACGCCGTTCGCGTCGAAGACCCTCGCCAGTTCCGTCATCTGCGCGACGTCCACGCGGCTTGCGCTGGTCGGCGCACCGGCGGGGTGCGAGTGCCATTCTCCCACGTAGGTGAGTTGGCCCGCCGTTTCGGCGCCGATGCCCGCAATCGCCTCGCGAAGGCCGGCAATGCCTCGTTCGAAGTTCGTCGGCGTCGCGTTGCTGTCCAAAGGGGCATCAAGCGCGGCGCATATGTGGATGCTGCGCGCTTCCATGTCGACGACGCCGAGCAGAACCCCGCCGGTCTCCGAAGGCAGGGCGTGCTGGCGACGCCCCGTTAACTCGGCGATGACTGAGTGTGCCAAGGACAGGCTCCAATTCTCAAGACGGACGCGCTCCCACCCGTCAGCCGGCGCGCTGGTGCGAACGAGGCCGCCACGCTCGATCCGCCAGACGGACACGGCCCCGTCCGCCACACCGACAGCGTCCTTGATCCCCATGGCGAGAGCGGCCGACAGCTGGCCACGCGGGTCTCGGGCATGCGGTTCGTCGCTTGGCGGCATGCCCCCGAATAGGCGATGCGGCCCTCGTTCATCCGCAGGTGGCCGCGAAGTGCCGGATCCCGGAGGATCATCGCGTAATGTTGCGCTTCGAGGTCGCGCAAGGTGCTCCGGCGACCCTCCGGTTCGACGAGCAGCACGGCATCTGTCCCGTCGGGGTTGAAGAAGACCGACATCCGGCGCAGCGGCGATGGTTCCTTGTCGGCAAGCCGCCGCGCGACCGTGATCGATGCGGAGGCATCGAGCAGGAGGTCGCCGGCGGCGACTGCCGCCCACAGGCCCTCGGCGGCCTCGCTAGGGTCGAGGGCGTCGGCGATGACCGGTCTCGCGTCGCCGTCCTTCAGCAGTCCGCTGATGCTCGCCGCAAGTGCGCGGGCCTTCGACATGCCGACCGCGCCGGGCGGGAGGACGTGGCGCGGCACATTGTGTGGCATGTAATGGTCGTCATCGACGATCGTCCAAGAGAAGAAGCCCTCGCGCGCGAGGAAGGCCGAGACGTGGGATCCGACAGCGCCGGCGCCGACCATGACGACCTTCCGCGCATCGATCCCGTCTGCGCCGGAGACCAGGGCGGCCAATTCACGGTCGTGCCCGATGTGCATCTCGCCGGCGATCAGCGCGTCGTTGGAAGCGGCCGGCCGGCCGAACAGGACGCGACCGTAAGCGCCGTCAGGGGTCCGTTCGAGGCAACCGATGTTTTGGCCGATCTCCGCGACGGTTGCCATTGAGAAGAACCCGCGCAGGTCTATACCCGCGGTGGTCGTCCCGGCTTCGTCCTGCATCGGGAAGGCCACAATGACGCCGAGCCTCGCTTCGAGCGTCGCGGCGCGCGGCCCGCTCCCGCCCTGGGTGGCGCCCTGTTCGAGAGCGGCGTTGATGCGGGACTGGATCGCGGCGAGCAGGTCGGTGCCCTGAGCCGAAAGCAGGTCGGCCAACTGCCGAAGGGTCTGCGGCGGAAACCGAATCTGACCCTGATCCTGTGGCGGCATCGCAAGCGCCAGCACCAACATGGGCACTTGCGCGCTACCCTTCGGCACGTCTCCGGTGGTCGCGAGCAGGACCTCCCGGCGTGCCTCGGCCTCGACCCTGTAGAGCGTAATCGCGACCGGCTCGCTGGACATCCGGGAGAGCGCATCGCGAGGGAGGACGACGACGGGTCCGAGTGTGGCGAAGAGGGGATAGGGAGCGCGGTCGTTGCCGTGGAGCTCCCCGCGGGCGGTCTTTGCGAGCCACCGCTGGATCCGGATGAGAAAGTCCGTCGGCGTCCAACTCAGGCGCGCCTCGTGCCAAGGGCGGTCGTCGATGCACAGGTAGACGGGCAGATTGGGCGAGACGGCGGTCGAATGGGGGACCGGCGGGAACTCCTCCCTGAGCGAGAACACCCCCGGGAGGCCATCGCCCTTGAACTGGAACGCCAATGGCTCGACGGCCTTCAGCGGATGGACGAAATCCTGCGGCCGGTCGACATGAACGAGGACGATCAGCGTCTCGTCACCCTCCGTGCCACGACGCGTCTCGACGAGGCGGTAGCCTTGCGTGTTTCCGTCGATCACGAGGCGCAAGACCGCCCGCGCCCGCGGGTGTACCAACTCGCCGGGATCGCACGGCGCCCCGAAGACAGCGTCGGTCGCAACCCCGCGCATCAGCCGGCCCTCGCGGGGGCCGCGGCGGCGTAGTCGCTCGGCAGCGACGCGACGGCGACGAACGATGCACCGGCGGAGGTGATGGAGACTTGACACGGCTTCGGACTCCGCCGGGGCGAATGCTCCATGGTGACCTCGAACTGCCCATCCTTCAGGGCGGCCACGTCCTCGTAGTAGGCGGCTGCCTGACGATGGGGGGGCTGAACGCTGAGGTCACGCAACGACCCCTTGCCGGGAATGATCTCGCTCGTGGCAACCAGAATGGCGCGGTCCTCAGCTTGGTCCTCGCACAGCCAGCGTACGTCCTCGATGGGCGTCGTCTTGTCGACACCCTTGTCATGGTGATTGATCGACTTATAGCTGCAGTGGTGCGGGATCTTGAAAACGTGCCAACGGAGCCGATCTTCGTTCCCGTGGCGCCTGGAGGTCTGTACGATGTGACTGATGGTGTCGGCGTTCACGTCGGACGCGAAGAGCACCTTGGTGTCCCTGAAGTCTTCCCGGAACGTGGCCTGGAAGACGACGGCATCCTCGTTGCGTTCCTCGATCTCGCGGTCGTTCAGTCGCCAAGCCATCGGGTTGTGAATGAAGATCTCGACGCCGCCGTCGGCGTTCAGGTCATCGAAGCCGGGCACCAGCTGGCCGGCGTCGGTGATGAGGCGCAGGCGGTCCTCCAGACGAATGCCATTGTCCTCGCAAAAGGACCGTAGGCGCCCGGGCCGCGAGAAGACCCGCACGCCGGAGCCATTGATGAAGCGGTGGCGAGCCTCCTGCCGGATGATCCGGGCATCACCCTCGCACCCTTCCTCGGTGAGGGCCGCCGCCGGCACCCAAAGCGAGTTCATCTTGATGCGACCGTTGCCCTGACGGCTCGGCGATTGCTCGAAGTGGAAGAAGTCGCCGGCGCCGCGGGTGTGATCGTCGTCGAGATGGGTGAAGAGGACGACGTCGAAGTGATCCCGTTCGACAGCCCGAAGATCGTTGCGCAACGTGGTCGGAAGATCGATGCGCGGGTCCGCCGCGTCGCCGCTGCAGCGCAAATCGGCGTAGTCGACGAGCAGCTTGCGCCCGTCCTTCAGGTCGATGCGGGTCGAGTCTGCGTTGTCCAGCGGGTAAAACGTCAAGGTCACGGTCATCTGCAGCATCCAAGAGCATGTCAGCTCGCCCCAAAGGCCAAGCTGATTCACGGTTTGTTCGGCACACCCATCTGTCTCGCGAGCGCGAAGCAGCGCTCGCCCGCCACCAGAGTGACGAGTTGGGGTGAGCGTTGGGGTGAGGCGGCCCAAGGGCGGCGGAGCCAAAATCAGAAGCGGAAGGACTTCGCTTCACGCTTTAGGATGAGGGTGGCTGCCACAGGGCAATGGGAGGCAGGCCGGTCTACGAGCGGTCGGTATCGCGACCGTCCGGCTCCTTCGTCACGCCCTTGTCGGGTCCCGACGTCTGCTTGACGCCCATGAAATGTCCCGTGCGCTCGTCCCGCTCCTGATAGTGCCCGTCCGGGCGCACGAGCTGCATCCGGCCTGTCGCGGAACTGCGACGGAAACCGTCACCCGCATTCTTCGCCATTCTGGCCTCTGCGCCGGGCTTTCTGCCCGAGATATGTGAGTGGCTCGCCCGTCCGCGAGGCACATCGGCCTTCTCGCAGATGAAATGTCTGGGCGAGGCGGGTTGGCGGCAACGCCGCCAACCCGGATCGTGTCATCGAGGATTGCAGAAGGCGAAGAGCAATCGCGAAAACCTTCGCCCACCGCTTCAAGGTAGTGGATCCGCAGATCTCACATTTCGAGCCGGTGGCCTATCATACTAGCGACGCTCACTTCGCCTCTCTTACGGGAGCCGCTGCGCCCCTTGAGCAAACATTCGTGGCTCAAGAGGCGTCAGAACCGAGCAAAAAGATCAAACTTTCAACCTAGCCACAACAAGCACGTAACACGGCATAACTATGAGCACCCTGTTGTGGACCCGCAGGTGTCGCATTTAAGGCAGGTCCCGTTGCGCACCAGCGTGAAGTTCGCGCATTCGGGGCAGGCTTCGCCGACATAGCCCTTCATCTTCGCCTCGGCGCGGCGATCCGCGACGCTGCGCTCGGGCTTCGCCTCGGGGGCGGCGAAGGGCAGGGCGTCGGCCGCGGTCTCGATCCGGGCGGCGAGCGCCGGCTCTGTCTTGAGCGCCACCGATCCCCGCACCGCGTGGATGGTGCCGCCCGCCGGGGCGGAGAGGCCGGTCGCGGGGGCCGCCACCCCGGCGGTGGTGCCGCCCGGGCCGCCGTGGATCAGGGTCAGCCGGTCGGCCGAGCCGCGCAGCAGGCCGCGGGACACGACGGTCGAGGCCGGGGCCGGCTTCGGGGGGTCGCGCGTGGTGTCGCCGCTCTCGCCGCCGCCGATCACCGTGCCGCCGATCTCCGACGGGCTGACATGGGCGAGGTCCGCCCGGCCGAGATAGGACACCGCCAGCTCGCGGAAGACGTAGTCGAGGAGCGAGGTGGCGTTCTTGATCGCGTCGTTGCCCTGCACGAAACCCGCCGGCTCGAAGCGGGTGAAGGTGAAGGCCTCGACGTACTCCTCCAGCGGCACGCCGTACTGGAGCCCGAGCGAGATCGCGATGGCGAAGTTGTTCATCAGGCTGCGGAAGGTCGCGCCTTCCTTGTGCATGTCGATGAAGATCTCGCCGAGCCGCCCGTCGTCGTACTCGCCGGTGCGCAGATAGACCTTGTGGCCGCCGACCACGGCCTTCTGGGTGTAGCCCTTGCGCCGCGCCGGCAGCTTCTCGCGCGAGCGGATGCGCTCGACGCGCTCGATGACCCGCTCGACGATCTTCTCCGCCACGGCCGCGGTCCGGGCGGCGGTCGGCTGGGCCACCAGGGCCTCGACCATCTCCTCGACCTCGTCGTCGTCCCCGTCCGCGATCAGCGCGGCGTTGAGGGGCTGCGAGAGCTTCGAGCCGTCGCGGTAGAGGGCGTTCGCCTTGAGGGCCAGCGTCCAGGAGAGGCGGTAGGCCTCCTTGCAATCCTCCACCGTGGCGTCGTTGGGCATGTTGATGGTCTTGGAGATCGCCCCCGAGATGAAGGGCTGCGCCGCCGCCATCATGCGGATGTGGCTCTCCACCGAGAGGTAGCGCGTGCCCGTGCGCCCGCACGGGTTGGCGCAGTCGAACACCGCGTAGTGCTCGCGCTTCAGGTGCGGCGCGCCCTCCAGCGTCATCGCCCCGCAGACGTGGACGTTGGCGGCGTCGATCTCCCGGCGGGTGAAGCCGAGATGGGCGAGGAGGTCGAAGGCCGGGTCGGCGAGCTTGTCGGCCGGGACCCGGAGGGTCTGGGTCAGGAAGTCGTCGCCGAGCGTCCAGCGGTTGAACACGAACTTGATGTCGAAGGCCGATTTCAGGCCCGCCTCGACCGCCGCGATTTTTTCGTCCGTGAAGCCCTTGGCGCGCAAGGACCCCGGGTTGACGGCGGGCGCTTGGCCGAGCGAGCCGTGGCCCACCGCGTAGGCCTCGATCTCGGCGATCTCGGATTCCCGGTAGCCCAGCGTGCGCAGCGCGTCCGGCACCGCCCGGTTGATGATCTTGAAGTAGCCGCCGCCCGCGAGCTTCTTGAACTTCACGAGCGCGAAGTCGGGCTCGATGCCGGTGGTGTCGCAATCCATCACCAGGCCGATCGTGCCGGTGGGGGCGATCACCGTGGCCTGGGCGTTGCGGTATCCGTGCTCCTCGCCGAGCGCGAGCGCCCGGTCCCAGGCCCGCGTGGCGTGGGCCACGAGGTCGCCCTGCGGGCAGGCCGCGTGGTCGAGGGGCACCGGATCGGTGTTCAGGAACTCGTAGCCGCCCTCTTCGCCGTGGGCCGCGCGGCGATGGTTGCGGATCACCCGCAGCATCGCGTCGGCATTCTCCTCATAGGCCGGGAAGGGCCCGAGCTCGCGCGCCATCTCGGCCGAGGTGGCGTAGGCGACGCCCGTCATGATGGCGGAGAGCGCGCCCGCGAGCGCCCGGCCCTCGCGGGAATCGTAAGGCAGGCCCATGGTCATCAGCAGGCCGCCGATATTGGCGTAGCCGAGCCCGAGGGTGCGGTAGCGGTAGGAGAGATCGGCGATCTCGCGGCTGGGGAACTGCGCCATCATCACCGAGATCTCGAGGACGATGGTCCAGAGCCGGCAGAGATGCTCGTAGCCCTCGACGTCGAAGGACTTGGCGGTGCGGTCGTAGAGCGCGAGCAGGTTCGCCGAGGCGAGGTTGCAGGCGGTGTCGTCGAGGAACATGTACTCGGAGCACGGGTTCGAGGCCCGGATCCGCCCGCCCGCCGGGCAGGTGTGCCAGTCGTTCATCGTGGTGTTGAAGTGCAGGCCCGGATCCGCCGAGGCCCAGGCGGCCGCGCCGATCCGCTCCCAGAGGTCCCGCGCCTTGAGGGTCTTCGTAACCTTGCCGCCGATGCGGGCCTTGAGCTGCCAGTCCCCGTCCGCCTCCACGGCGCGCAGGAAGTCGTCGGTGAGCGAGATCGAGTTGTTCGAATTCTGCCCCGAGACCGTGAGGTAGGCCTCGGAATCCCAGTCGGTGTCGAAGATGGGGAAGTCCACCTCGGTCTCGCCCTGGCGGGCGGACTGGATCACGCGGCGGATATAGGCGTCCGGCACCATGGCGCGGCGGGCCGCCTTCACCTCGCGCTTGAGCGCGGGGTTGCGCTCGGGGTCGAAGCAGGCGTCGCCCTCGGCCTCGCAGTTCACGCAGGCGCGCATCACCGCCTTGAGGTGCCGGGCGGCGACCTTGGAGCCGGTGACGAGGGCCGCGACCTTCTGCTCCTCCTTCACCTTCCAGTCGATGAAGGGCTCGATGTCCGGGTGGTCGACGTCGACGATCACCATCTTGGCGGCGCGCCGCGTGGTGCCGCCGGACTTGATCGCGCCCGCCGCCCGGTCGCCGATCTTGAGGAAGCTCATCAGGCCCGACGACTTGCCGCCGCCGGCCAGCCGCTCGTTCTCCCCGCGCAGGGCCGAGAAATTGGAGCCGGTGCCCGAGCCGTACTTGAACAGGCGCGCCTCGCGCACCCACAGGTCCATGATGCCGCCCTCGTTGACGAGGTCGTCCTGCACGCCCTGGATGAAGCAGGCATGCGGCTGCGGATGCTCGTAGGCGCTGCCCGACTTGGTCAGTGCGCCGGTGGCGTGGTCGACGTAGTAGTGGCCCTGGCTCGGGCCGTCGATGCCGTAGGCCCAGTGCAGGCCGGTGTTGAACCATTGCGGCGAGTTCGGCGCCACCATCTGGCGGGCGAGCATCGCGCGCAGCTCGTCGTAGAAGGCCTGCGCATCCTCCTCGGCGGTGAAGTAGCCGCCCTTCCAGCCCCAGTAGGTCCAGCAGCCCGCGAGCCGGTCGAAGACCTGGCTCGCCGAGGTCTCGGAGCCGGTGCGCGCCTCCTCGGGCAGGGCGGCGAGCGCCTCCTCGTCGGGCACCGAGCGCCACAGGAAGGAGGGCACACCGGTCTCCTCGACGCGCCGGAGCGCGGCCGGCACGCCCGCCTTGCGGAAGTACTTCTGGGCCAGCACGTCGCAGGCGACCTGGCTCCAGGCCTCCGGCACGTCGATGCCGTCCAGGCGGAACACCACCGAGCCGTCCGGATTGCGGATCTCGCTCACCGCTTTCCGGAACGGGATGCCGGCGTAGGGGGATTGTCCGGCCGTGGTGATGCGCCGCTCGATCCGCATGGGTGATACTCTCCCGTCAAGACACGACTGTCCGAACCGCGACCGCGCGGTCGTTTCCCCGAGTGGTTCAGGATGCCGTCCCGGCCCGCACCGCGTGCGGCCAGGGCTTGCCGACCGCGGCTTTCGCACCGCGGACACGTCGACCGTGAGCCGGCGAACCGGCTGTCCAACGTGCCGGCAAGCTACCGAGATTCGACCCTTCGCGTCAACAACTAGTGCTCGCCCCCAGTGTTCCACGCTAGATGTTGTGTCGGCGAAGCGAAAGCTGTGGATATCTCGATCGGCCCGGCTAACCCCGCGCTGGGCTTTCCGGATTCGGCGCGAATTTTTTCGCTGTGCACCGGAACCGGACCACCGCATCCCCGCAACTCAGTGGCATTTGATGCAATTCCGCCACGAGGCGGGGCGGGCGCCCCGCGACGCGCGGCGGCTGGACTTCCCCGGTTCGTCTCACCATAGTCCGCCGCGACCGAAGAGGGCGGGCCGCCCCCCGCCGCAGGCTAGACGAACCCCGTGAGGCCGCCGCGATGGCGCTGAAAGACACCCTGCTCCGCATCTTCACGTGGTGGAGCGGCTCGACCGTGAGCCTCGACCTCTACACCAAGCGCCACGGCTCGTTCGTGGGCGAGGACGAGTTCGGCAACCGCTACTACCGGGCGCAGGGGCCGCTGATCGACCCCTCGGTCGGGCCGGAGCGGCGCTGGGTGATCTACAACGGCGAGGCGGACGCCTCGAAGGTGCCGCCCGGATGGCGCGGCTGGCTCAGCCACACCGTGGACGTGGCGCCGAGCGAGGAAAATTACCTGCCGCGCGAGTGGCAGAAGCCGCACGAGGAGAACCTCACCGGCACGGTGGCGGCCTACCGGCCGCGCGGCTCGCAGCTCTCCTACGGCCAGCGCCCCGCCGCCACGGGCGACTACGTGCCCTGGACGCCGGGCGAGTAGCCGCGCGCCCTTTTTCCACCACCCTTCCGGTGTTAACCGCGGGACCGCCGATCGTGATCCCGTTCGTGATCCCGTGGGTCGCGATCACCTTGGGAGGCCCCGCTTGAGCCGCACGACCCTTCGACACGCCGCGCGCGCCGGCCTCCTCGCGACCCTCGCGGCGCTCCTCCCGCAGGGGGCGGCGGCCGACAAGATCCGCAACCCGACCGCGGTCTTCTCCGGGCTCGACAAGATCACCGGGCGCATCGTGTCGTTCGAGGTGGCGGTGGACGAGACCGTGCAGTTCGGCGCGCTGCAGCTCACGCCGCGGGTCTGCTACACGCGCCCCCCGACCGAGAGCGCCCGCACCACCGGCTTCCTCGAAGTCGACGAGGTGACGCTGGAAAACAAGTACCGGCGGATCTTCACCGGCTGGATGTTCGCCGCGAGCCCCGGCCTGCACGCCATCGAGCACCCGATCTACGACGTCTGGCTGGTCGACTGCAAAGGCGGCACCGACATCATCGCGGAGGCCAAGGAGCAGGACGACGCGCCGGTGGCCGCCGCCCGGCCCGAGCGCCGCCGCCGCGACCAGGCGCAGCGCGACGACGGGCGCCGGAGCCAGCCGGTCAACCGCCAGGGCCAGGTGGACGTCGCCCCGTTGCGGGGCACGCCGGTGCAGCCGCGCCAGACGCCCTCGCGGCGCTTCTTCCCGACGAATGACGGCCCGGTCCCGCCGATGCCGCTCAACGATCCGCGCTGATCGCAGCGACGATCGACAGGTTTCCCACGCATCGGCCGGCGCCCGGCTGGACGCGCGCGCCTGCGCGTGTAGATTAGCCGGCGCCGGGTCCGCTCTCGGCACAGTCGATGACCTGCTCCGCCGCGCGCTCTTCGCCGGCGGAGCTTTTTTATGATTATCCGGCAGCCAACATTGCCGGATTATCCCGGAATCGCGACTGGGTCAGCCGGCGAGGATCGCGAGCGCCTCGGGGCCGGCGAGCGGCGCGCCGTCCCAGCGGGCCGGATGCTCCACCGCCTCGCGCAGGTGCCGCTTGTAGACCTGCCGCGGCACCTCGACGGCGCCGAACTGAGCGAGGTGGCTGGTCACGAACTGCGCGTCGAGCAGGCGGTAGCCGCCGCGCCGCAGGCGGGCCGCGAGATGCACGAGGGCGACCTTCGAGGCGTCGCGCGCGAGGTGGAACATGCTCTCGCCGAAGAAGGCGCCGCCGAGCGCCACGCCGTAGAGGCCGCCCACCAGCGTGCGCGGCTCCCCCGCATAGACCTCGACCGTGTGGCAGTAGCCGAGATCGAACAGCTCGCCGTAGAGGGCGCGGATGCGCCCGTTGATCCAGGTCCGGGCGCTGTCGCGGCGGGGAGCGGCGCAGCCCGCGATCACCGCGTCGAAGTCGCGGTCGGCGACGACCTCGAAGGCGTCGGAGCGCACCGTGCGGGGGGGCCGGCTCGCCACGTGGAAGCGGTCGAGGGGCAGGATGCCGCGCTCGCGCGGCTCGACCCAGTAGATGGCCGGATCGTCCGCATCCTCCGCCATCGGGAAGATCCCGGCCGCGTAGGCTTTGAGCAGGATCTCGGGCGTGATCTCGACGAAGACGCTGCCGTGCATCGAAGGGGTTCCGATCGCGGCCGCGCGCGGGACGACACTTGTCTCCCGGCGCGGGCGCGTTGGCAAACGTCCGGACGGCTCAGGCGATCCCGAGGATCGCCGCGCTGCGCGCGGTCACAGGGCGTCGCCGAGGATCTCGGCCACCTGCGGGATGTCCTTGTCGCCGCGGCCCGAGAGGTTGACCACCATCAGGTGGTCCTTCCCCTTGGTGGGCGCGAGTTCCGCCACCTTGGCGAGCGCGTGGGCGGGCTCCAGCGCCGGGATGATGCCTTCGAGGAGCGAGCAGAGGCGAAACGCCTCCAGGGTCTCGCGGTCGGTGGCCGACAGGTAGGTGACGCGGCCCATCTCGTGCAGCCACGCGTGCTCCGGGCCGATGCCCGGGTAGTCGAGGCCCGCCGAGATCGAGTGCGCGTCGGCGATCTGCCCGTCGCCGTCCATCAGCAGGTAGGTGCGGTTGCCGTGCAGCACCCCCGGCTTGCCGCCGGTGAGCGAGGCGGCGTGCAGCCCGGTCGAGACGCCGTGGCCGGCCGCCTCGACGCCGTAGATCTCGATCTCGCGGTCGTCGAGGAAGGGGTGGAAGAGGCCCATCGCGTTCGAGCCGCCGCCGATGCAGGCGACGAGGGAATCGGGCAGGCGGCCCTCCAGCGCCAGCATCTGCTCGCGGGTCTCGCGGCCGATCACCGCCTGGAAGTCGCGCACCATCGCCGGGTAGGGGTGGGGGCCCGCCACGGTGCCGATGCAGTAGAAGGTGTCGGCGACGTTGGTGACCCAGTCGCGCAGGGCCTCGTTCATCGCGTCCTTGAGGGTGCGGGTGCCGGACTGCACCGGCACCACCTCGGCGCCCAGCATCTTCATGCGGAAGACGTTCGGCTTCTGCCGTTCGACGTCGACCGCGCCCATGTAGACCACGCATTTGAGCCCGAAGCGCGCGCACAGCGTCGCGGTGGCGACCCCGTGCTGGCCGGCGCCCGTCTCGGCGATGATGCGGGGCTTGCCCATCCGCCGTGCGAGCAGGATCTGGCCCAGCACGTTGTTCACCTTGTGCGAGCCGGTGTGGTTCAGCTCCTCGCGCTTGAAGTAGATCTTGGCGCCGCCGAAATGCTGGCTCATCCGTTCGGCGAAGTAGAGCGGGCTCGGCCGGCCGACGTAGTGGGTGAGGTAGGATTCCATCTCGCCCTGGAAGGCCGGGTCGGCCTTGGCCTCGGCGTAGGCGCGCTCCAGTTCGAGGATGTTGGGCATCAGGGTCTCGGCCACGAAGCGGCCGCCGAAGATGCCGAAGCGGCCGCGCTCGTCGGGGCCGGTGCGGAACGAATTCGGGGTCTGGGGAGCGGTCACGGCGGGGGATTCCTCGGGGCGCGGAGGCGGGCGGCGCAGGGGCCGGTCCCCGCGGGCAGCCAGTCGGGGCCTGCTCTAGGCCCAATCGCGCCGGAGGGCAATTTCCTCAGATCCGGCCGCGCTTTCAGATTTCCGCGAGCCCGCCCGCGCGGCAGCCACGAAGGCCCGGATGCGCTCCGGGTCCTTCTCGCCGGGGCGGTGTTCGACGCCCGAGGAGACGTCGACCGCCCGCGCGCCCGTGACGCTGATCGCCTCCGCCACGGTGGCGGGGGTGAGGCCGCCCGAGAGCATGAAGGTGGGGGCGAGCCCGGCGCGGGCGATCAGCGTCCAGTCGAAGGCGTGGCCGTTGCCCCCGGGCAGCACCGCCCCGGGCGGGGGCTTGGCGTCGAGGAGGATGCGCTCGGCCACCGCGGCGTAGGCCGGGACGCGCGCGAGATCGGCCGCATCGGCGATCCCGAGGGCCTTCATCACCGGGCGCCCGGTGCGGGCGCGCACGGCCGCGACCCGCGCCGGATCCTCCCGGCCGTGCAGCTGGATCCAGTCGGGATCGAGGGCGGCCGTCACGGCGTCGAGCAGGGCGTCGTCCGGATCGACCAGGAGCGCGACGCGGCCCGCCCGGCCCGCGGCCCGCCGCGACAGCGCCGCGCCGGCCGCGAGGTCGACGTGGCGGGGGCTGCGGGGGAAGTGCACGAGGCCGATCAGGTCGGCGCCCGCCGCGAGGGCCGCGTCGAGGGTCTCGGGCGTGCGAAGGCCGCAGATCTTGACGAGGACGGGGCCGGCGGGCGGGGTCATGGCCTTATGTATAATGAGCCGCGCGGCCCGGCGCGAGGGCCGGGCCGAGACCCGGCCGGCCGGCCGCGGCTCCGATCCGGCCCCACATAGGTTAGTCTTGATCGCAGGCTCGCTTTCACACAGCCAATAAAAATGGGCCGCGCACGCAGCGCGGCCCAATAGAGGGAGGAGATCCGCAGAGAAGCCGAGACGCTACACGCTGCAGATGGGCAACCTGTTCTGGCAGGCGCGGTTCCCACGGCCGCGTTCATCGTGGAGCGACAAAATCACCGCAGGTCGGGACGATACCGGCCCTGCACGCGCGCCTCGCGCCGAAATCCGAGCGCCGACCCGATTCCGCAGGTGCCAAGCTGAAACCAACCTCGCCCCACCTCATTCTCCTCCAGGGCGTTAACCTGCGATAGCGAACCGCAGGCCGCGAAAGGAAGCCTCGGGCGAAGGGATAATCAGTGATGCGTCGTGCCGACAGGGTCTTCCCCTCTGCGCATACCAGTTCGGAAGCCTCCGTGGCGCATGGGGTCGGACGCGGTTTGCAGGAGGTCTTCGGTCCGCCGCCCGAGGAGGCGCTGCCGGATCGCATCCGGGAACTCGCGGAGTTGCTCCTCGCGCGCGAGGCCCTGGGCCACCCGGATGGCCAGCCGACCCGGCTCGTGCTGGTGGTCGAGGACGACCCCATGATGCGCGACCTCGCGGTGGCGGTGCTGAGGGAGACGGTGCTCGACGTCGTCGCCTGCGAGACCGGCAACGCCGCGGTCGACCTCCTGAAGGAGCGCGGGGGCGAGGTCGCGATGGTGTTCACGGATGTGCGCCTGCCGGGCGGCATGGACGGGGTCGATCTGGCGCGGGCGGTGAGCCGCCTCTGGCCGGGGGTACGGCTCGTGGTGACGTCGGGCTTCGCGGACGACCGGACCGAGGCGCTGCCGGAGAACGCCGTCTACATGCCGAAACCCTGGCGCGCGCTCGACGTGCTGGCCCAGGTCGACCGCGCGGTCCGCCACCCCGAGCCGCCGGTGACCTGAGGCGGGCCGGACGGCGCGAGGCGCCCCCTCGGGGAGGGGGCGCCCGCGCTGCGCAGCCGCGGAACCTCGGCTAGACGATCGCGAAGTTCGCCGCCGAGAGGGTCGGGAGGTTGTCCAGGGTGGCGAACTGCACCTGGGCGCCCGCGCCTGACCCGTCCGCGTCGTAGAACAGGCCGCCGGTGGTGCGGTCGTAGAGGATGCGGTCGCTGGCGTCGGCCGCCCCCGTGCCGAGGTCCTTGAACGCGTCCTCCGAGAGCGCGCCCGCACCGAGCGTCGTGAACACGCCGCGCGAGAGCTGGATCGTGTCGGCGTCCGCGCCCGAGGCCGTGAAGTCGATGATGTGGTCGGCGTTGCCGACGAGCAGGGCGGCGTCGAACGCGAACACGTCGCGGCCGCCCCGGCCGGTCAGCACGTCCGCCCCCGCGCCGCCGCTGATGATGTCCGCGGCGGCGCCGCCCAGGAGGATCTCGGCGCCGTCGCCGCCGTAGACGTCGATGCGCTCGAAGCCCGAGGCGGTGAAGCCGTCCGAGCCCAGGCCGGTGGCGGCGTCGAAGGACCACGCCCCCTGGCCGTTGGCGCGGCGGACGACGAGGTGGTCGACATCGTCGCCGCCGGTGATCCGGTCGCCGCCGCTCGCCACCACGTCCACGAGATCGGCGCCGAGCCCGCCGTCGATCGAGTCCTCGCCGGTGCCGCCGTTCAGGGTGTCCGCGCCAGCGAGCCCCAGCAGCGTGTCGTTGCCCAGCCCGCCCACGAAGCTGTTGGCGGCGGCGCTGCCGGTGATCCGGTCGGACAGGTTCGAGCCGTAGACGTTCTCGATGTCGACCAGGGTGTCGCCCTGCGCGGTGCCCCCGACGCCCGCGACCTTGCCGGAGCTGAGGTCGATGGTCACGCCGGCCGAGGAATCGGTGTAGGAGGCCCAGTCGGCCCCGTCGCCGCCGTCGAGGTAATCGGCCCCGAGCCCGCCCGTGAGGGTGTCGGCGCCCGCCTGGCCCGCCAGCGTGTCGTTGCCGCCGTTGCCGCGCAGCTCGTCCTGGCCGCCCTGACCCCAGAGGGTGTTGGCGTCCTCGCCGCCCGCGAGCGTGTCGTTGTAGTTGGAGCCTTCGAGGTTCTCGATGCTCACCAACGTGTCGCCCTGGGCGTCGCCGTACAGCACCTTGCCGAGCGAGAGGTCGGCGTAGACGCCCGCGCCCGAGGAGGCGTAGCTCGCCCAGTCGCTGCCGCCGCCGCCGTCCAGCGTGTCGGCGCCCGCGCCGCCGTCGAGCGTGTCGGAGCCCTCGTAGCCGTAGAGCCGGTCGTCGCCGCCACGCCCCAGGAAGGTGTTGCCGGAGGCGTTGCCCGCCAGCGTGTCGCCGTTGCCGGTGCCGGCGAAGCGCTCGATCGACACGAACGTGTCGCCGGCCGCGTCGCCGCCATGGACCCCGGTGGTGAGGTTGATGCTGACCGCCGCGCCCTCGAAATAGGCGGTGTCGACGCCCTCGCCGCCATCGAGCCAGTCACCCCCGGCGGCGCCCGTGAGGGCGTCGTGCCCGCTGCCGCCGAGCAGGGTGTCGCGGCCCGAGAATCCCCGCAGGTCGTCGTTGCCGCCGCGGCCGTCGAGGTAGCTCGCGCCGGTGCCCCCCGTGAGCGTGTCGTTGTGGTTCGAACCGAGCAGACCCTCGACGCCGACCAGCGTGTCGCCCTGGGCGTTGCCGTACAGCACCTTGCCGGTCGAGAGATCGGCCGCGACCCCGGTCGCCGAGCCGCCGTAATCGGCGTAGTCGAAGCCCTCGCCGCCGTCGAGGCGATCGGCGCCCGCCCCCGAGACCAGCGTGTCGGAGCCGGTCTCGCCGAAGAGCTGGTTGGCGCCCGCGCCGGCATCGAGCCGGTCGGCGCCGGTGCCGCCCCAGAGCGTGTCGTTGCCGCCGCCCGCGAGCAGCAGGTCCGCGCCCTCCTCGCCGAACAGCAGGTTGTTGCCTTCGCCCCCGTCGAGGGTATCGGCGCCGCCCTGGCCCCAGAGGGTGTCGTTGCCGCCGTTGCCGGTCAGCCGGTTGGCGAGGCCGTTGCCGACGAGTTCGTCGTTGGCTCCGCCGCCGACCGCGTTCTCGACCCAGCTCGTGGTGTAGATCATCGCGAAGATCTGCCGGTCGCCGTCGAGCATGCGGCTCTGCTCGCCCTGGCGCAGGTCGACATGCACCGCGCGCGCGTTGCCCGATCCGTCGCGGAAGCCGGAGGCGTCGAGGGTGTCGTTGCCCCCGTTGTCGTAGATCGTCACCAGCGGCCGGGTGTTGACGTTGAAGTCGAACGCCGCCCGGTAGGGGCCGCTGAAGCGCGCGTTGAAGCCGTAGACGTCATCGCCGGTGCGCGTGGTGGTCGAGGCGCCGTGCTGGCGGATCGCCTGGTCGATGTCGCGGGTCATCGGCGTCGCGGCGTACCAGGCATTCGGCCCCTGGAGACCGCCGACATTGCCGTTGCTCGACGCGTCCATGATCGAATGCATCGGATCGCCCGGGATGTGCGACTTCTCCGCGTCCGTCCCGTCGATCACCGAGTGGCCGATCTCGTGCACGAGCGTGTTGAAGGCGATGCTGCCGAGCTGGAAGTTCCCGACGCCTTCGAGCGTGCTGTCGATGTAGACCTCGTGGTAGCGGCCGTTGGCGCCGCGGGTCTTGTTGACGCCGAGCGTGCTGGTCCCGGCGATGTCGGCCACGGCGACCCGGGTCCAGTCGAAGGACAGATTGTTCTGCCAGTGGCCACCGGTCGGGATGCCCAGGAAGGTCTCGGTCACCCAGGTCACCGAGCGCCCGGCAAGGCCGGCATCGTCCGCCGAGATGCCGCCCGAGAAATTCGACACGTCGTCCCACAGCCCCACGGCTTCGCGCATGCGGGCCTCCTGGGTGCCGTTCAGCTCGTACCAAGCGGTCACTTGGCTGTCCGCGTCGCCCTGGGCGGCGAGGTACATCGACCCGCGGGCCGCGTTGAAGTTCTGGTAAGACGTCGGCATGTCTGCAATCCTCGTTGCCGTGCCGGCAGGCGCCATCGCGCCGCGTGCCGGTCGCATTGCGCAGATTTCGCCCCCGCGGCGCGGCGGCGTTCTCAGTCGACGATGTGATCGGCGCTGTTCTCTTCAGCTCTCGCCTGCGGCGAGATCCGTCCTCTGCCGAGGCTCATCGGCTCTCGGGGGACGCTGCATTAGAGCAGGCGGGAGAGGAGGCGGCCGTGCGGCACCGCACCGGCGCGGCGCGGCGGCGGCGTAAGCTCGGAACCGGATGGAGGAGCAGGCGGGCCGCTCCGCCGTCCGGACGCGGCAGGCCCGGCACGGCAGGATCATGACCCCGATCATCCGCGCCCTCGATCCGACCTACGCCAGCCTCGGCATCGCGCTGCATTTCCTGGCCCGCCGGGAGCCGTTCGCGAGCTTCCGGCTCGGCGACGTGGTCCACACGGTGGACGTCCAGATCCGGCGGCGCCACGCGCTGTTCGCCTTCGAGGGCGAGCGGGTGGCCGGGTATCTCGGCTGGGCGCTCTACAGCCACGCGGATGCGCGGCGTTTCGCCGAGACCGGCCGGCCGCCGCCGCCCGACACCCCCGACGGGGAGGACGTGGCGTGGCTGCTCATGGCGGCGGCGACCTCCACCGAGGCGCTCAAGGGCCTGCTGCGCGAGGGACGGGCCCGCAATGTCGGGCGCCGGGTGATGGGGGTCCGCTACAAGCCGGGGGGCAAGCGGGTGATCTTCGACCAGAGGATCACCGAGAAACCGGCGTGAGGGGCGCCCGCCCTCCATCGCCGAGGCCGGGGTCGCGATCGGCCGGGACGTCGTCGCGCTCGGCCCTTCTCGGCGGTGACGGCGCAGGCCGGCGCGGTCAGGGCCGGCCGCTGGCGATGATCCGCTCGCTCGCCGGCAGCACGATGCGGCAATGCAGCCCCTCGGACCGGAAGTTCAGCACGGCGCTGCCGCCGAGTTCGTAGGAGAGGGTGCGCTCGATCAGTTCGGTGCCGAAGCCCCGGCGGGCCGGCGGCGCGACCGGCCCATCCAGGTTGCTCTCGGTCCAGTCGAAGACGAGCGCCGGCTCGGGCTCGGCCGCCTCGTCGAAGCGCCACGTCGCCGCGACGCGCCCGTTCGGGGCCGAGAGGGCGCCGTGCTTCACCGCGTTGGTGGCGAGTTCGTGGACGGCGAGCGCGAAGGTCTCGGCGGCCTTGGCGCGCAGGCGCACCGGGGGCCCGGCGATGCTGCGGACCTGCTCGCCCTCGTGCGCCGCGTAGGCGAGGAGTTCGTGGCTGACGAGCTGTTCGAGGTCGATGCCCGCCGTCGGGTCGCGGGTGACGGCCGCCTGCACGCGCGCGAAAGCGTCGATGCGCCCCTCCAGATGCGCCGCGTAATCCTCGACCGTGTCGCTCGTCGCCGCGGTCCGGCGCACGATCGAGCGCATCACCGCAAGCGTGTTGCGCACCCGGTGCTGCAGCTCGGCCAGCAGCAGCTTGGCCTGCCCCTCGCTCGCCCGCATCGCCGCCTCGGCCTGCTGGCGCGCCGTGATGTCGACGAAGGTCAGCACGACGCCGGCGATGAAGTTGTCGACGCTGCGGTAGGGCAGCACCCGCACGATGTAGCGCGCGCCCGTCTCCGGATCGGCGATCTCGCGCTCGATCGTGGCGAGCGTGCGCAGCACCCGCCGCGCATCGTCCTGCAGGTCGTCGTAGGCGACCCTGGGCTTGATGTGGCCGATCGGCCGGCCGATGTCGGATTCGACGAGGTGGAAGACGTCCACCACGGCCGGCGTCGAGTTCGTCACCCGCAGCTCGTTGTCGAGAAAAACCGTGGCGATCTGCGTGCTCTCGAGGAAGTTCTTCAGGTCGCTGGTCGCCCGCGTCAGCTCGTGCACCCGATGCGCGAGTTCGCCGTTGACCGTGGTGAGCTCCTCGTTGACGGATTGCAGCTCCTCCTTGGAGGTCTCCAGCTCCTCGTTGGCGCTCTGAAGCTCCTCGTTGAGGGACTGATACTCCTCGTTGGAGGATTTCAGTTCCTCGTTGGTGCTCTCCAGCTCCTCGATGGTGGCCTGGAGCCGGTTCTTGGTGGTGCGCAGCTCGTCTTCGAGGCGCCGGGCGTGCTCGGTCTGGGCGGTGGCCGCCGCGGAGGCGTCCGGCTCGTCCCGGACCAGCGCCCCCTCCTTGAACAGCACGATGTAGCTCTGGGGCGAGGACGCGCCCACCAATGCGCCCTCCTGGATCGGCTCGACCACGAGATCGACCGCGAGACGCTGGCCGTTCGCGCCGATGCGCAGGCCCTCGACCTGGACGGTGCCGCCCTGCTCGGCCGCCTGCGCGAGGGCCGCGCGCAGGTCGAGGCGCAGGTCGGGGTGGACGAGCTGCAGCAGGTTGAGCGAGGCCGCGCCACCGGCCGGGTCGATGTAGCGCCCGGTCCGTCCCGAGAAGCGCAGGACCGTGAAGGCCTCGTCCACGATCACGTAGGCCGGCGCGTAGCGCTCGACGAAGCGCTCGGCCCGGCGCGCCAGGGTCGCCTCCGCGACGCGGGTCCGATCGGCCGGGACCGCGCTCACCGGCCGGCGGTCCAGGGTCGTGAAGGGGAAGTCGGGCAGGGAGCGGGCGCTGCCCTCCAGGCGCCGGAAGATGCGCGAGCGGCTCTCGATCGGGGCGAACAGGGCCGTGTGGCGCGACACGTTCTCGGAATTGCCCAGGAACAGGACGCCGCCCGGGCGCAGCGCGAAGTGGAACAGCGGCACGACCCGGCTCTGCAGCTCGGCCTCGAGGTAGATCAGGAGGTTGCGGCAGGAGACGAGGTCGAGCCACGAGAAGGGTGCGTCCTTGATGATGCTGTGCTGGGAGAAGATGCACATCTCCCGCAATTCCTTGACGACGCAGTAGGTGTTGCCCTCCTTGACGAACCAGCGGGCGAGGCGCTCGGGGGTCAGGGCGCGGACGATGTCGTCCGCGTAGCGGCCGGCCCGGGCCGAGGCCAGCGCCCGTCCGTCGAGGTCGGTGGCGAAGATCTGGATCTGCGGCGCCTCGTCCCGGTCGGCCAGGTATTCGCGCAGCAGCATCGCGATGGAGTGCGCCTCCTCGCCCGTGGCGCAGCCGATCACCCACACCCGCAGCTGGTCGTTGCGCGTCTTGCCCGAGAACAGGGCCGGGATCACCTCGCGCTGGAGGATCTCGAACTCCGCGGCGTCGCGGAAGAACTGCGTGACGCCGATCAGGAGGTCGTTGAACAGGTTCTGCGCCTCGTCGGGCCTGGCGCGCAGGATCTCGATGTAGGTCTGGATCTGGTCGGTCTGCAGCACCTGCATCCGGCGCTGGATCCGGCGCAGGAAGGTGCCGGGCTTGTAGCCGTGGAAATCGTGGCCGGTCCTGTTGCGCAGGATCGTGGCGATGCCGGCGAGCGCGTCCGCGGCGCCGGGCGAGCCGGGCGCCAGGGCGCCGTCCCGGCGGCGGACCAGATGCCCGACCGCCGAGGCGAGGCGCTCGGCCAGACGGGCGACGGGCAGGATGGCGTCGGCGAGCGCCGCCGGGCTGGAACTGGCCGCGAGTTCGCCTGCCCTGGACTCGTCGGTCTCCTCCGCGAAGGCGAGGCCGCCCGCCGCCTTGATCGCCTTGACGCCGAGGGTGCCGTCGCCGTCGGTGCCCGCGAGCGTCACCGCGATGGCGCACCGGTCCTCGTCGCGCGCGAGCGAGACGAGGAGGCTGTCGATCGTGCCGCCCCCGTCCGACGGCGGATCGGCCGGCCGCACGCGGAAGCGGTGGCGCTCCAGCGTCACGATCGTGCCGGGATCGGGCAGGTAGACCCGCCCGGCTTCGAGCAGGGCGTCCGCCTCGACCCGGCTCAGGGAGCGGCCGGCCGGCGCGAGCGCGTGCGCCAAGCGCTCCTCGTCGAGCCCCTCGCGGTGCTGGAGGACCAGCACCACGGCGATCTCGTCGAGGGGCGGCAGGTGCGCGAGCAGGTGGGCGAGCGCGTCCAGGGACGCCGCCGAGGCGCTGACCGCCACGACGATTCCGGCCGGCGCGGCCACAACCCCTGCCGCAGGAGATCCGTCATCCGACATCGTCGATCACGCCGTCACTCCGCCGCCCGTCCCGATCCCGCGTCACGGTTCGTTCCCTCCACCCTGGTCCTCCGAGGGTCCGACGGGCCGCATCGCGAGCAGCACCGCCCGCCGGATCGTGTCCGCGTACCGGCGATACTCGATCGCCCGCTCGCGGTACAACTCGGCCACCGCCTTGCGGCCGGCCTCGCGGCCCTCCTCGGCCATGCGCGACACCAGTTCGGCCCGCTCCTCGATGATGCGCAGCGCCACCCGCAGCGCCTCGTCGACCGCACCCTCCTGCTCCTTGGCGGCGATGTCGGCGGTCACCGCGTGCCCGACCTGGCAGCGGAAGCGCAGCGGCTTGGCGCCCCGCACCCGGGAGAGGACGCCCATGCACTGGGGACACGTGAGGGCGACCGGTTCGGCGAGGCGGCGCAGCACCTCGCTGTCCACCCGCTCGCCCGCCGCGATGTCCACCTCCAGGCGGATCTCGGGCGGGACCGGCACCCGCGCCCCGGCCGGCTCGCGCACGAGGTCCGAGAGCACGTCGCCGAGGCGCGTGCTCGGGAGTGCGAGGTCGACGGTGACGGCCGAGAGCGCGCTGCGCGGCATCTCGTCGGCGATCGCCTCCGCCGGATCCTGCACCAGCGCGAGGCCGCCGCAGCGCTTGATCGCGTCCAGGCCCGCGGCCCCGTCGTTGAGGAAGCCGCTGAGGACGACCCCGATGACGCGCGGCCCGTAGGCGGCGGCGGCGGAGCGAAACAGGGGATCGATGGCCGGGCGCGCCATGTTCTCGCGCGGGCCGCGCCCGAGGCGGATATGGCCCTCCGCGAGGAGCAGGTGGTGGTCGGGCACGCCGAGATAGACGTGGCCGGGCGCGATCACCAGCCCGTCCTCGGCCGGCTGGACCGGGAGGGGTCCGGCCGCCGCCGCGACGCTCGCCAGCACGCCGATGCTGCGCGCCGGGATGTGCAGCACGACGAACACCGCCGCGGGCAGGTCCGCCGGCAAGCCGCCGAGCAGCGTACGCAGGGGTGCGGTGGCACCGGCGGAGCCGCCGATGACGACGATGTCGCGATTGCTCATGGGAGGGAAGAGGCGCCGCCGCCCTTCTGTTCCGGCGCGGAGCGGGCCCGGCCGCCGATGAACGGTGGGCCGCGCCCCGGGCGGGCGGCGGGAGCGCGCGACCGCGCCGGCCGTTGACTCGACGGGGCGGTGCCGAGGGTCCGCGAAGGCCGGCGCGGCGCGCCGGCGAGAGGAACGCCATGCCCGACCTCGACACCGAGACGCGCCATCTCGCCCGGGCCGACCGCGCCATCGCGGCGGGCGAACGTCGGATCGCCGAACAGGTCGAGCGGATCGCGCATCTGCGCCGGTGCGACCTCAGCATCGCGGCGGCCGAGCAGCTCCTCCACACGCTGCGCCAGACCCTGATCGGCTGGCAGGATACCCGCGAGGAGATCCGGCGCACCATCGCGCGCATCGAGGCGGTCGCGCGGCCCGGCCCGGCCCCGCAGGCCTGAATCCGCCCCGCCCGGCCGGGCGGCGCCGGCGCTCGGACGGGCGGCCGCGGCCCGGCGGATCGTCCGGAGAGCGGTTCAGACGTCGTTCGCGTCGTATTCGTGACCGATGCGGCCGAGGTGGAGATAGTTCGCCGAGAACAGGGCGGCGTCCTGGAGCGCGTCGAGGTCCGGGATCGACAGGGTCTTGCCCCGCAGGATGACGAGGCCGCGGGCGCGCAGCTCCTGGATGGTCCGGTTGACGTGGACGGTCGAGAGACCCGTCGCATCGGCGAGTTCGGCCTGGGTGACGGGCAGTTCGCAGGTCGGACCCTCCGTCAGGCCGACCGCGCGCAGGCGCAGAAAGACCTCGCACAGGAGATGGGCCATGCGCTCCAGCGCGTCCCGCTGGCCGAGATTCGTGGTCCACTCGCGCTGGATCGCCTCCTCGACGAGGGAGGTCCACCACAGGGCGCGGCTGATGCGCGGATAGTTGTCGGTCAGATCGAGGATCGCTTCCTTCGGGATCTCCGCCACCGTGACGGGCGAGAGGGTGCCGACCGAGTGATCCATCTGGCGCAGGATGAACATCCTGAGGTCGCACAGGTCGCCCGGCAGCAGGAAGGCCGCGATCTGGCGCCGGCCGTCCTCCAGCACCTTGTAGCGGCAGGCCCAGCCGTCGAGGATGAGGTTGACGCGGCCGGGCGCGTCGCCCTCGCGGAAGATGTCCTCCCGCGAGGCGAGCCGGCGCGGCTTCCCGGAGGCCGCCCGTTCGAGCGCCGCCTTGTCGTCCCGCGAGAGCGCGGTGAACTGCTCCAGCTTGCGGATCAGGTAGGTGGCCATCCGTCCTCTCTGCGCCACATGGCTACAGGATCGGCAGACCCGACCATGCAACTCATGTTATCGTCGCTTCGTCCCGATGGCCTTTAACCCAGGACAACGGGATCGGGCGGGGCGCGACGATGATGAGATCCATGCACGCGGCGCTCGCGCAGCGCCGGATCCTGGTGGTTGAGGACGAGTACTTCATCGCCCACGACATCGCCCACGCGCTCGGGCGGCTGGGCGCCGAGGTCATCGGCCCGGCGCCGACCTGCGAGGACGCCATGGCGCTGGTGAAGGCCGAGCGCCTCGACGCGGCCGTCCTCGACATCAACGTGCGGGGACAGTCCGTGCTCCCGGTGGCCGAGATCCTGGCGGCCCGCGGCGTGCCGTTCGTGTTCGCCACGGGCTACGATCGCGGCGCGGTGCCCTTCGCCTTCCGGAACGTGCCGCACTGGGAGAAGCCGTTCGACCCCGACCATCTCGCCCGGACGCTCCCGGAGGTGCTGCCGCGCCGCGGGGGCTGACACGGCAGCCGATCAGGCCCCGCCGGGGCAGGGCGCGCGGCGGGCGAGGAGCGCGAGCACCTGCTCGGCCGCCTCCCCGGGCCGGGTCGCGGCGGTGTCGAGCCTCAGGTCGGGCGTCTCGGGCGCCTCGTAGGCCGAGTCGATCCCGGTGAAGTGGCGGATCGCCCCCGACCGGGCCTTGCGGTAGAGGCCCTTGGGATCCCGCCGCTCGCACTCGGCCAGCGGGGCGTCGACGTGGACCTCGAAGAACGGGATCCCGTTGGCGATCGTGCGCGCCAGCGCCCGCTCCCGGCGGAACGGCGAGATCAGCGAGACCAGCACGATCAGCCCCGCATCCGCGAGAAGGCGGGCGGTCTCGGCGGTGCGGCGCATGTTCTCGACCCGGTCCGCATCCGTGAAGCCGAGGTCCCGGTTGAGCCCGTGCCGCAGGTTGTCGCCGTCGAGGATGTAGGCGTGCCGTCCCTCGTGCGTGAGCCGGGTCTCCACGAGGTCGGCGACCGTCGACTTGCCCGCGCCCGACAGGCCGGTGAACCAGAGGATGCAGGCCTGCTGCCGCTTGAGGTCGGCGCGCAACCGGCCCGACACCTCGAAAGGCTGCCACCTCACGTTCATCGGGGTACCGCGCGCGCTGTGATGCACATGCAGCGATATTAACCGAGGCATTCGGCCGAAACTGTGACTCCGGAACAACGGCCGACTACATGGTTGTTTCCGCAGAAACTATCGACAACAGTCAGACATCGGAAAATGCAAGACAAACAAACCTGTACGTGCCGGCAAGACCGATGGCGATAACGCATCCTCCGTGCAAGCAGTTTCCGCAACTTTCCGTTGAAAAAACCACCGATCGAAAGGGCTGATATCAGGTCGTCGACTCGACTTGGCCTTGGCCCGTGCGCGGACGATCCCTGGGCGGACGTGGCGGAAGCCTAGGCGAACCGGCCTAGGCCGATTCCGCCTCCGCGAGCAGGACGGCGACCCGGGCGCCGATCTCGGTCGACGGGAAGGGTTTTTCGAGGACCGCGTAGGAGGGCGGGATGCGCGCCGCCTCCGCGTGGCCGGTGACGATCAGGAAGGGCAGGGCGGGCCAGCGCGTCCGCACCTCTTCGGCGAGGTCGAGCCCGCTCATGCCCGGCATCGCGAGATCCGCCACCACGAGGTCGAAACGCTCCGCTTCGAGGCGGGCGAGCGCGGTCTCGGCGCCCGGCACCTCTACGGCGTCGTGCCCGAAGCGGCTGAGGAACGAGGCCGTGACGTGGCGCACCTGCGGGTCGTCGTCGACCACGAGGATCCGCGCCCGGCGCCGCAGGGGCACCGCATCCGGCCCATTGGCCTGATCCGCGTCGAGCGGCTCGTGGGAGCGGGGGAGAAAGAGGTCGACCCGGGTGCCGCGCCCGACCTCGCTGTCGATGCGGATCGTGCCGCCCGATTGCCGCAGGAGCCCGAACACCATCGCGAGGCCGAGGCCCGTGCCCTGCCCCTGCGCCTTGGTGGTGAAGAAGGGCTCGAACACGCGCCCGAGGATCTCCGGGGGGATGCCGGTGCCGGTATCCTCGACGGCGACGACCGCGTAGTCGCCGTCCGGCAGGTCGGGTTCGAGGCTGCCCGACACGGTGGCGTTGCGGGTCGAGAGCGTGACCACGCCGCCGTCCGGCATCGCGTCGCGCCCGTTGATGCAGAGGTTCAGGATCGCGAGTTCGAGCTGCTCGGGGTCGACCCGCGCCGCCCAGATCTCGGGGCTCAGGCGGTGCTCGACCTGCACGAAGCCGCCGAGGCTGCGCCCGAGGAGGTCGTCCATGCCCCGGACCACCCGGTTGAGGTCGACGACCCGGGCCTGAAGCTCGCGCTGGCGGCTGAAGCTGAGGAGGCGCTTGGTCAGCGCCGCGCCGCGCTGGGCGGCGTGAAAGGCGTTCGTCATCAGCCGCGACAGGCGCGGGTCGCCCTCGACCTTCGGCAGCGCCAGTTCGAGGCTGCCCATGATGGCGGTGAGCAGGTTGTTGAAGTCGTGCGCGACGCCGCCCGCCAGGGTGCCGAGCGCCTGCATCTTGTCGGCTTGGCGCAGGCGCGCTTCGAGGCTCTTCTGCTCGGTGATGTCCCGCTCGATGGTGGCGAGGTGCCCGATCCCGCCGCCGGGATCGGGGATCGGCACCCGCACCACCTGCGTCCAGGTCGGGGCGGCGGCGGGGCCGGCCGACACGACCGCTTCGGTGTGCTGCCCACTCGCGACGGCGGCCCGGTCCGCCTCCGCGACGGCCTGCGCCGCCGCGGCATCGAGGAAGGCGCCCTCGGGCCGGCCGAGGCAGGCCTCCACCGTGGTGCCGAGCCGCGCCGCCTTGGCGGCGTTGAGGCGCACGAAGCGGCCCTCGGCGTCCTTGAACGCGATGGCGTCGCCCGCGTGGTCGAGGAGGCCGCGCAGCAGCGCCCGCTCGGTGGCGAGGTCGCGCCCGAGGCGGTGGCGCTCGTAGGCGGCCCGGACCGCGTTGCGCAGCAGCGCCGGGTCCCAGGGCTTGGTGACGTAGCCGGTGATGCCGCCGCGGTTGAGCGCCGAGGTCACGGCCGAGAGGTCGGCGTAGCCGGTGAGCAGGATCGCCTGCGCGTCGCTGAGGCCGCGGGCGCGGGCGAGCAGCGCGTCGCCCGTCATGCCCGGCATGCGCTGATCGGAGACGATCACCCCCACGTCGGGCTCGGCCTCCAGGATCTCCAGCGCCGCCTCGGGCCGGCTCGCCGTGAGGACCCGGTACTCGTCCTCCAGGAGGTCTTCGAGCGCGACCAGAATGTCCGGCTCGTCGTCGACCGCGAGGATCGTGCCCCGTGCGGCGCTCCTGTCCATGCTCATCCGATCGTTCGTCCCGCCCACGGTCACGAGGCCCGCCGCGGAATGCTGATGACGAAGGCGGCACCGCCCCCGGGCGCCGTTTCGACGGTGATGGCGCCGCTATGCGCCTGAACCACGCCGTACGCAATGGCCAGGCCGAGACCCGTGCCGGACCCGACCGGCTTGGTGGTGAAGAACGGCTCGAAGATGCGCTCGCGCAGGTGCTCCGGCACGCCCGGCCCCGTGTCGCTGATGCGGATGAGGTCGTTCTCCCCGTCGCTCAGCGTCTCGACCGTGATCGTGCCCTCGCCGGGGATCGCGTCGGCGGCGTTGCCGATCACGTTCATCACCACTTGGTTGAGGAGGGCCGGCGTGCAGTGGATCTCGCTCGCGCCGTGGAGACGCCGCTCCACCGCGATGCGGGTGCCGAGCTTGTGCTGGAGCAGCGCCAGCACGGTGTCGATCGCCTCCGGCACGTTGACCGAGCGCATCTCGCCCTCGTCGAGGCGCGAGAACTTGCGCAGGTTGACCACGAGGTCCTGGATGCGCCCGAGGCCGAGCCGCATCGAGCCCACCCGGTCGCGGGCCTTGACCAGCGCGCGCCGGGCCGGCTCCGACAGGGCGTCCGCCTCGGCGCCGACCTCGCCGATCAGGCGCTCCACCGTGCCCTGGTGGGCGAGGATGAAGGCGAGCGGGTTGTTGATCTCGTGGGCGATGCCGGCGACGAGTTCGCCGAGCGAGGCCATCTTGGCGGCCTGGACCAGCTTGGCCTGCGCGTCCTTGAGCTGACGGTTGGCATCCTCAAGGTCGTGGTTGGCCTGCGCGAGCGCCCCCGCGAGCGCCGCCTTGGCCTCGGCCGCCGCGGCCTCGGCACGGGCGCGCTCGGCCGCGCGCTCGTGCTGGCTGAGTTCGTCGGCGACCCGGCGGTTGTCCTCGTCGAGGAGCTTGCGGCGCACCAGCGTGCGCACCCGGATCGCCAGCACCTCGCCCTCGGCGCCCTTGGCGGCGCTCTTGGGCACCACGTCGTCGACCCCGGCCGAGAAGGCCCGGACCAGGAGGTCCTTGCTCGACGTCCCGGCGCTGCCGATGCCGACGAGGGAGAAGCCGCCCGCCAGCCGCTCGTTCTCGCCGCGCAGGGCCGCGATGCGCGCGCACAGGGCCACCGCGTCGTAGGCCTCGGCCATCAGGTCGACGGTGACGCAGTCGAAGACCGCCCCGGGCGCGCCGAGGAGGTCGAGCGCCTCCTGCGGCCCCGCCGCGGTCACGACCTCGTGGCCCTCCTGGGAAAACAGGCCGGCGAGGGCGGCGCGGTCGGCCTCGCTCGCGTCGACCACGAGGAGGCGGGCGCGCCGGAAGGCGCCGTGCGCCGCCTCGCGCGGGCCGGCCGCGCCGCGCTCGCGCAGAAGCGCGCGGATGCGCAGCACCAGGAGGTCGTGGTCGGCGGATTTCGGCACGTAGGCGTCGGCGCCGCTCTCCAGCCCCTGGCGTTCGAGGTCGCGGCCCTTGGCCTCGGTGAGCATCAGCACCGGCGTCGCGCGGGTGCGCAGCGACAGGCGCATCTGGCGGGTGAGCTCGTCGCCGTTGATGCCGGGCAGGTGGTAGTCGGCGACGACGAGGTCCGGCACGCCCCGGTTCAGGGCGTCGAGCGCGGCCTCGGCGGTGGCGCAGCGCGTGACCGAGAACCCGCTCGCCTCCAGGAGCAGGCGCAGCTGCAGGGCCTGGGTCTCGGAATCCTCCACGAGGAGGATCCGGGCCGGGGCGTCCGCGCCGTCACGGGCCGCCGCGGCCTCCTGAGGCGCCCCTTCGCCTGGGGCCGCCGCGCTCATCGCGGGCCTCCGGGCTGGACGGCGCGCAGGAGGCGCGGGGCGATCAGGTCGAGGGGCAGCACCGATCCGGCAGCCCGCAGGCGCACCGCCGCCGCCGGCATGCCGTAGACGACCGCCGAACTCTCGTGCTCGGCCACCGTGAAGGCCCCCGCGAGGCGCATGTCGAGCAGGCCCGCCGCCCCGTCCTCGCCCATCCCGGTGAGGAGGATGCCGAGCCCGCGCGGCCCGGCCACCCGGGCGACCGAGCGGAAGAGCGCGGTGGCGGAGGGGCGCTGGCCGCCCACCGGCGCCTCGTCCGAGACGGCGAGCAGCCCGCCGCCGCCCAGCACGAGGTGGCGGTCGCCGGGCGCGACGTAGACGTGGCCGGGCAGGGGGCGCACCCCGTCCCGGGCGATCTCCACGTCGAGCGGCACCACGCCGTTCAGCCACGCGGCGAAGCCGTCCATGAAGGCGGCGCCCATGTGCTGCACGAGGAGGATCGGGGCCGGGAAATCGGCCGGCAGGGCGCCGAGCAGCCGCGCGAAGGCGGGCGGTCCGCCGGTCGAGGCCGCCACCGCGACGAGCGTCGGCAGCACGCCCGCCTCGTCGCGCGCCGGCAGGTCGGCGGGCGGGGCCGGCCGCGCGCGCTCCGCCCCGATCGCCCGGCGGCGGATCACCGGCACCGCGCTCATGATCCGCAGCTGCGTGCAGATCTCGTCGGACACCGCCTCGTAGGCCCGGTGGCCGGTGCCGACCGGCTTTTCGACCACGCTGAGCGCGCCCGCCCGCAGGGCGTTCATCGAGATCTTGAGGGAGGCGTCCTCCACGGCATCCGCGATCACCACGATCGGGGTCGGCCGCTCGGCCATGATCCGCCGGGTGGTCTCCAGCCCGTCGATGCCGGGCAGGCGGATGTCCATCGAGATCACGTCGGGCTGCACCCGGTGGATCTCCCGCAGCGCTTCCTCGCCGGAGGAGACCGCGGCCACGAGCGCGAGGCGCGGGTCGCGGCTCACGATGTGGGCGAGGAGCTGGCGCACCACGAGGGAATCCTCGACCAGCATGACGCGGATGGGCGCGCTCACCGGAGCACCTCCCGCCGGCGGCGCGATGCGGGCCGGGCCGCGGTGCCGGGGGGGCAGCGGGACGGGGCGGGGAGGCGGGCGAGGGGGCTCACAGCAACTGACCGATCGTGTCGAGGAGTTCGCGCTGATCGAACTTCTGCTTGGTGATGTAGGCGTCGGCGCCGAGATCGAGACCGCGACGGATGTCCGCGGGGTCGCCGCGGGAGGTCATCAGGATCACCGGAAGGCGGGTCAAGTCGGGATCCTCCTTGATCGCCCGCAGCAGCCCGAAGCCGTCGAGGCGCGGCATCTCCACGTCGGCCACCACGAGGTCGACCTGCGTCCCGTCGCGGCGCAGCCGGTCGAGGCCGTCCTGGCCGTCCACGCAGACGAAGACCCTGTAGCCCTCCGCCTCCAGGATGCTTTTCTCCAGCGTCCGGGTGGTGATGGAATCGTCGACGACGAGGATGGTGGGCTGGCGCTTGCGGGCGCCCCGGGCTGCCGGAAGCGGCACGGCCGCGAGGCGTCCGCCCGCCTCCGCCGCGCGCGCGACGAGGCCGGCCGGGTCGAGGACGAGGGCCGGGCTCTCGTCGGCGAGCAGCACCGTGCCGGCGACGAGGCCGGGATCGCCGCCGATCGGCGGCGGGGGGCCGACGAGGCTCGGGCGCACGTCGAGGAGCCGGTCGACCGCGACCGCGCAGAGATCGCCGCCGTTGCGCACCAGCACGGCGCGCACCCGCCCGTCCTCCGCCGGGAGCGCCGCGGGGCCGCCCATCAGGGCGGCGAGCGGCACCACCGGGACGCTCGCCTCCCGCCCGTCGAGCGGGATACGGACATGCGGCTGCCCCGAGATCCGGACGAGATCGGACAGGGTGAGGCGCAGCAGGCGCGCGGCGGCGCTGCCCGGCAGGGCGTAGACCTGGCCCGCCGCCTCGACGAGGAGGAGCGGCCGGCGCGCGGCCGAGACCGGCACCGTGACGATCACCTCGGCGCCCCAGGGCTCCGCCCGCCGCAGCCGCGCCCGCCCGCGCAGCGCCGCCGCCGCCTCGGCGACGACCGAGAGCCCGACGCCGCGGCCCGCGAGCCGGTCGATCCGCTCGGCGGTGGAAAAGCCCGGCGCGAAGACGAGGCGCAGGGCCTCGCGGGTGCTCGGCCGGGCGTCGGGCGGGATCAGGCCCTGGCGCCGGGCGGTGTCGACGATGCGCGGGATGTCGGGGCCGCGCCCGTCGTCGCGCACGGAGACCACGAGATCGCCGCCGCGCAGGACGACCGACAGGGTGATGGTGAGCGCCTCCGGCTTGCCGAGCGCGCGGCGCGCCTCCGCGGATTCCGCCCCGTGGCTCACCGCGTTGCGCATCAGGTGCAGGACCGGGTCCTTGAGGGCCTGGAGGAGGACCCGGTCGACGGGCCGGTCGAGGCCCACCAGCCGCACCTCCACCGGCAGCCCGGCCTCGCGGGCGATCTCGCGCACCATGCGGCCGTAGCCGCCGAAGACCGCCTCGGCAGGCACGAGGAGGAGGCGGTCGGCATCCTCGCGCAGGCGCCGCAGCGCGACCTCGACCGTGCCGGCGGCGCGGTGCTGGGCGCGCGAGAGGCCGGAGGCGCCGCGCACCATCGCCCGCACCTCGCCGTCGAGGCGGCGCATCAGGTCGAGGGCGGCGTCGAGGGCGGCGGCTCCCGGGTCGCCCGCCTCGCGCAGGCGGCGCGACAGGGTGGCGACCTCGCCCGCGCGCTCGCGCAGGGCGTCGGCGGTGCGCCGCAGCGCGCGTCCGCCGCCCTCCAGCGCAGCCACCGCCCCGCCGATCTCGTCCTGGCCCTGGAGCGCGAGGGAGAGGCCGTGCACCGCCCGCGAGAGGCGGTCGACATCCTCGCCGGCCACGCGCAGCACTGCGGGCGCGGCCTCGGCGGGCTCGGGACGGGACGCCTCGGCGGGTGGCGGGGCGGGCGCGGCATCGGCCGGCGGCGGGTGGGGTGCCTCGGCCGGCGGCGGGAGGGACGCCGCGGGCAGCGCGCCGGCGACCTCCCCCGACAGGCAGCGGTCGAGGGCCTGGGCGGCGTCCTGCGGCAGGGCCGGGTCCGGCACCGCCGCGAGCGCCGCCGCCATGCCTTCGATCCGGTCGAGAGCGAGCGTCACGGCGGCGTCGGCCGCGCCGTCGAGGGGGTGGGTCCCCTCCACGATGCGGTCGAACAGGGTCTCCAGGCGGTGGGCGATCTCCTCCACGGCCGGGAGGTCGACGGCGCGCGCGGCGCCCTTCAGGCTGTGGGCGCGGCGAAAGACGTCGTTCCAGTCCGGCACGGCGCCGGCCCGGGCGGCCGCGAGCGCCGCCCGGATGGCGCCGAGATGCTCCCGGTGCTCGGCCTCGAAGGCCGCGAGCAGCATGGCGCGGATGTCCATCGGGCGGGCTCCCCGGCGCTAGCATTCTCCGACGAAGTGGATCCCGGTTCGTCGCAGAAAATGCGGAAAATCAAAAACTTGAAGCAGCGCCCGATCGCCGCGCGATCGGGCGCTGCCCTAGAGCCGGTAGCGCTCGGCGAGCGCGGTGAGCGCCGTGGCGAGTTCGCTCAAGGCGGCGGCGGCGGTCTCGACCTGACGGGTGCCCGCCGCCGTCTGCTGGCTCGCCTGCCGGATGTTCTGGAGGGCGCCCATCACCTGCTCGATGCCGAGCTGCTGCTGGTTCGTCGAGGCGACGATCTGCTGGAAGGTCTGCACGCTCTCCTGCACCCGGGCGGTGATCTCCTCGATCGTCGCATGGGTGGTGTCGGAGCGCTCCTTGCCGAGCGCCACGCGCTTGACCGCCTCCTCGGTCAGCATCACCGAGGAATTGATGCCGCGCTGGATGTCGCCGAGCAGGGCGCGCACCTGCACGGTCGCCTCCTTGGCCTGGTCGGCGAGCGCCTTCATCTCGCTCGCCACCACCGCGAAGCTGCGGCCGGACTCGCCCGCGGCGGCGGCCTCGATGGCGGCGTTGAGCGCGAGGAGATGCGTGCGCTCCGAGACGTCGTTGACCGTCGCGATGATCTCGCCGATGGCCTGGGTCTTCTCGCTGAGCGCCACGATGTTGCCGGCCACCGCCTCGCTCTGCTCGCGGATCGCGTCCATGGCGCGGGCGGTCTCGTCGACGGCGCGCAGGCCCGCCTGCGAGGTCTGGGCGGTGGCCTGGGCGGTGGCGATCACCTCCTGGGCGCGCTTGCCGATCTGGGCGCCCGCATGCGTGATCTCGTCCACGGTGGCGGCGGTCTCCTGCACGGCGGCGAACTGCTCCTCGACGCTCGCGGCCTGCTCCTGGGCGGAGGCGCGGATCTCGGCCGCGGCGGCGTTGAGGTTCGCGGTGGCGCTGCGGTTCTGGCTGGCGAGCTGGCGCAGCCCCTCCACCATCTGGTTCAGCACCACCCCGAGCCGGCCGAACTCGTCGCGGCTGGTCTCGGCCAGCCGGCCCGAGAGGTCGCCGTCACCGACCCGCGCGACGAAGGCCATCACGGCTTCGAGCGGGGTCGCCACCGCGCGGCGGATCAGCCACGTGATCGCGAGCGCCATCACCACGCAGGTGGCGAGCGCCGCGATGGTGGAGATGCGGCTCTCCTCGTAGATGTCCCCGACCCGCCGCTGGCCCACCGCGATCACGGTCTCGAGCGCGTCGCGGGCCGAGGCCATGATGCGCACGAAATTTTCCTGCGCCTGGTCGAGGGCAGTCTCGCTCGACTGGATCGCCGTGAGGTCGGCGGGCGTCAGGGCCTCGAACTGGCGCTCGGTGATGGTGCGGATGCTGCGCAGTTCCACGCTCGCGGCGGTCAGGATCTCGCCCATGCGCTGCCACGCGGCGGCCCGGTCGGTGGAGAGCGACTGGGTCCGGTACTCGGCCGCGCTGGCGATGGCGCTGGCGAGCGCCGTCTCGGTGCCGGCGGCCGCCTGGCGCCACGTCACGGCCGGCTCCTCCTTGGGCGGGACCTCCCGGTTGAGCGCCCGCAGGAAGAAGCGCGTGGTGGCCTCGTCGCGCAGGTCGCTCATCCGGCGCTGGGCCTCGCGGATGGTGTCGAGCTGGCGCATCACCGCGAGGTCGCGGGTGACGATGGTGTCGGTGGAGCGGCGCACGTCGCCGATCTGGGCCAGGGCGTAGAAGCCGAGCGCCACGATCACCAGGATGACGGCGGTGAAGCCGAGGAGGATGCGGTTCCCGATCGAGATCGACACGCTGGTCTCACGCTCCGAGAGGGCTGGAGGAGGGGGTTCAGGCGGGCTGCCGCGTGCCGAGGAACGGCCGCAGCAGGGCAGGGAGGTTCACCAGGGGGAAGCCCTCGGGGTCGTCCGCGCCCGCCAGGGCGCGGCCCGAGACCGGGCGGTCGCCGGGGGGCTCGTCCACGAGGGCGTCGATCACCGCCAGCGCCCGCTCGACGCGCAGGCCGATGCGCGGGTTGTCGCGGCGCAGCACCACGAGGTGCCAGCGCCCGTCTTCCGGGGCCTCCGCGTCCAGCCCCAGGGCCGCCGCGAGGTCCAGCACGCTGAGCAGCGCGCCGCCGCGGCTCGACAGGCCGATCAGCGCCGGCGGCGCCCCCGGCACCGGGGTGCAGGGCCGAAACAGCGCCACCTCGGCCACCGCCGCGACGGGCAGGCCGAACCGCTCCGCCCCGGCCTGGCAGACGAGGGTGCGCAGGCGCGCGCGGGTCTCGGGGGCCGCCTGCCCGCGCGCGGCGAGGCGGCGGCTGCGCGCGTCGAGCAGTGCCGCGATCCGGGCCGGGCTCAGGATCTCGTCGGCCGGGATTCCTTCGGCCGGAATCCTGTCGGCCGGAAGACCGCCGGCCGGGAGACCGTTGGCAGCGCCCCCCTCGGCACGGCTCTCGTCGGCGCTCCCCGCCGGGCCGGAGGCCGTCACGAAGCGCCGGCCCCGAGGAAGGGCCGGGCGGCCGCGACGAGGTCGGCCGGCGTCAGCCCGTCGCCCTCCGGCAGGCTCTCCTGCGCCGGCAGGCCGGCGGCGAGCCGCAGCGCGTTCGCCAGCGCGCGGCAGCCGGCCTCGCGGCGGCCGGCGGCGATCAGCGTCAGACCGAGATGGTAGTGGGCCATGACGAAGCCTTTATCGAGGTAGACCGCGCCGCGAAAGGCGCGCTCGGCCTCCTCGGGCCGGGCGCGGGCGCGGGCGAGCAGCCCTTCGTAGAGGCGCAGCCGCGCATCGGTCGGATCGGCCTGGAGCGCGGCGCGGCAGGCCTGCCAGCTCGCATCGAGATCGCCCGCATCGGCGAGGCGGCGCACCGCGGCGAGCGGCGTGTCCGGGGCGGCGGGGGCGGGCGCCGCCGGGCGGGCCTGAACGCGGGCCGGGGAGCGGACCGGAGCGCGGGCTTGGGGGTGGGCTTGGGGGCGGGGGGGC
>NZ_JBKIBX010000020.1:45250-100478 GCF_046557895.1 Methylobacterium oryzisoli
CGCCCGGATGGGCGCCCGACGGGTGGGAGGCGGGGCCGGGGCGGCCGGATCGGGCGGGGGCGGGGCCGCGGGGACCGGCTCGCTCGCCCTCTCCTCCGGCGGCCGGCGGTAGGCGGCGGTCCCCGGCAGGCTCACGGGGTCGAGGATCTCGGAGAAGGAGGGGTTCGGCTCCGCGTGGCCGAGCAGCAGCCAGCCCCCGGGCCGCAGGCGGGCGGCGAGCGCCCGCACCACCGCCGTCACGGTGTCGGGGTGGAAGTAGATCAGGACGTTGCGGCACAGGATGACGTCGTAGTCGGTGAGCGCCAGCGATGCGGTGCCGTCCACGAGGTGGAGCAGGTTCTGCGGCTCGAACCGGGCGAGCCCGCGGTATTCGGGGCGCAGCACCCAGGTATTTTCCCGCGCGCCGCGGCGGAAGTAGCGCGCCCGCTCCTGGGGCGAGAGGCTGCGCAGCGCCCAGGCGCCGTACTCGGCCCGGCGCGCCGTCGCCAGCACGTCGCGGTTGATGTCGGTGCCGGTGAGCGCGATGCGCCAGTCCGGCAGCCGCTCGCCGAGGAGTTCGTGCAGCAGGATGGCGAGCGAGTAGGTCTCCGGGCCGGTGGAGCAGGCCGCGCTCCAGACGCGCAGGCGCCTGTCCTCCGCCCGGGCGGCGATCCGCTCGGGCAGGATCGTCGCCCGCAGGGCGGCGAACTGCTCCGCGTAGCGGAAGAAGAAGGTCTCGCCGATGGTGATCTCGGCTTCGAGCGCAGCCCATTCCTCCTCCGAGCCGTTCAGCCGGGCGAGGTAGGCGGCGGCGTCCGGGGCCGCCGCCGCCCGCAGGCGCGCGCGCAGCCGCTCCCAGAGCAGGTCGTCCTTGTCGGCGTAGTAGTGGTGGCCCGTGCGCGCGACGACCGCCGCCTTCAGCGCCGCGAAGGCCGGGTCGTGGATCGGGGCCGCGGATGGGGCTCTCACGCCGGCCCCGTCACGCCGCCCACTCGGCGAGGCGGTCCTGGGCCGCGCGGGTCTGGGCGTCGAGGCGCGCCCGCTCCTCGGCGAGCAGGATGCGCTCCGGGCTCAAGCCGTGCAGCAGACGATCCCCGAGGCGGATCTCGTGCGTCACGCAGCCGTTCAGCGTGGCGCCGTCCGCCACCGGCGTCATCGCCTCGGGCGCAACCTGCACGAGGTCGGCGGCGCGGTCGACGAGGAGCGCGAGCGGCGCCGGCCCGGCCATCAGCAGGAGGTGGCGGTAGACCATCCGGCGCGAAGGTGCCGGCCGCGCGAGGCCGAACAGCACCGCGAGGTCGAGCACCGGCACCGCCCGGCCGCCGAGGTTGAAGTAGCCCGCGAGCGCCGCCGGCCCGCCGGGCGGGCGCCACAGGCGGGGCAGGGGCAGGATCTCGTCCACGGCCGCGCCCGGCACGGCGCAGGCCGTCCCGGCCACATCGACCACCAGATGGGCCGTCGCCCCCGCCATCACGCCCCCGGCTCCGAAAGGTCCCGCGCGCCGGTCCGGCGCGGTGTTCTGCGCGCCAGATAGGCCCCCGGCGGCGAATTCCCAACCGGGCCATGCCGGCTGCGCCGAAAGTCGAAGCCGGCGCTCTTGAAACCGGTTGACCGGCCGCCCCCGCCCGCGTACGGTCCGCGCCACTTTTCCAGAGGCAGGTGCATCGCGACATGCGCGCGGGTCTTATTGTAAGGGAGGCGCCACGGACGGGGCGGGCTTGAGACAGCTCGTGAGCCCCTCGGTGGCGCATGCAGGGTCCTTCGGGACCCTTTTTTATTGCCCGAACGGACCCGGCGCGGCGGACAGGGACAGGGAAGGGAGCAGGCGATGAGTGCGGGCGAGGTGATGACCGGTGCCGAGATGGTGATCCGGGCGCTGCAGGATCAGGGCGTCGACACGCTGTTCGGCTATCCGGGCGGCGCGGTGCTGCCGATCTACGACGCGCTGTTTCACCAAGACGGCGTCCGCCACATCCTGGTGCGCCACGAGCAGGGGGCGGTGCATGCCGCCGAGGGCTACGCCCGCTCCTCCGGCAAGGTCGGCTGCGTCCTCGTGACCTCGGGTCCCGGCGCCACCAACATCGTCACGGGCCTCACCGACGCGCTCCTCGACTCGATCCCGCTCGTCTGCATCACCGGCCAGGTGCCGACCCACCTGATCGGCTCCGACGCGTTCCAGGAATGCGACACGGTCGGCATCACGCGCAGCTGCACGAAGCACAACTACCTCGTGAAGTCGATCGACGATCTGCCGCGCATCCTGCACGAGGCTTTTTACGTCGCCTCGCACGGGCGGCCCGGCCCCGTCGTCATCGACCTGCCCAAGGACGTGCAGTTCGCCAGCGGCCTCTACCGGCGCCCGGTGGAAAACGCCCACAAGACCTACCGGCCGACCATCCACGGCGACCCGGACAGGATCCGGGCGGCGGTGGCCCTGATGGCGGGCGCGCGGCGCCCCGTCTTCTACACCGGCGGCGGCGTCATCAATTCGGGGCCGGAGGCTTCGCGGCTGCTGCGGGAACTCGCCCGCGCCACGGGCTTCCCGGTCACCTCGACGCTGATGGGGCTGGGCGCCTATCCGGGCTCGGACCCGCAGTTCCTCGGCATGCTCGGCATGCACGGGACCTACGAGGCGAACCTCGCGATGCACGAGTGCGACGTGATGGTCTGCATCGGGGCGCGGTTCGACGACCGCATCACCGGCCGGCTCGACGCCTTCTCGCCCTTCTCCAAGAAGATCCACGTCGACATCGACGCCTCCTCGATCAACAAGACCGTCAAGGCCGATATCGGCATCATCGGCGACTGCGCCTCCGTGCTCGGCGAGATGCTGCGGGAGTGGCGGGCGATCACGCCCGAGCCCGATACGGCGCGGCTCACCGAGTGGCTGTCGAAGATCACCGGCTGGAAGGCGCGCGAGTGCCTGGGCTACTGGCCGTCCGGCACCACCATCAAGCCGCAATACGCGGTGCAGCGCCTCTACGAGGCGACCAAGGGCCGCGAGACCTACGTCACCACGGAGGTCGGCCAGCACCAGATGTGGGCGGCCCAGTACTACAAGTTCGAGGACCCGAACCGCTGGATGACGTCCGGCGGGCTCGGCACGATGGGCTACGGCCTGCCGGCCGCGATCGGCGCGCAGCTCGCCCATCCGGGCGCGCTGGTGATCGACATCGCGGGCGAGGCCTCGATCCTGATGAACATGCAGGAGATGTCGACCGCCGTGCAGTACCGCCTGCCGGTCAAGATCTTCATCCTCAACAACGAGTACATGGGCATGGTGCGGCAGTGGCAGGAGCTGCTGCACGGCTCGCGCTACTCGCAGAGCTACTCGGAGAGCCTGCCGGACTTCGTGAAGCTCGCCGAGGCCTACGGCGCCAAGGGCATCCGCTGCGAAAAACCCGGCGACCTCGACGCGGCGATCCAGGAGATGCTGGACTACGACGGCCCGGTGATCTTCGACTGCATCGTCGACAAGACCGAGAACTGCTTCCCGATGATCCCCTCCGGCAAGGCGCACAACGAGATGCTCCTGTCGGATTACCTGGGCGAGACCGGGGCGGAGCTCGGTTCGGTGATCGGCGAGGAAGGCAAGGTCCTGGTCTAGGGGCTCGGGGGATACGATGAACGCCATGAACACGCACTACCCCGACCCCGTCCGGGTCGAGCCGGTCAACCGCCACACGCTCGCGGTGATCGTCGACAACGAGCCCGGCGTGCTCGCGCGCATCGCCGGGCTGTTCTCCGGCCGCGGCTACAACATCGAGAGCCTGACGGTCTCCGAGACGGAGCACGCGCGGCACCTCTCGCGCATCACCATCGTCACCACGGGCACGAACGCGGTGATCGACCAGATCAAGGCGCAGCTCGACCGGCTGGTGCCGGTGCACCGCGTCGTCGACCTGACGCTGCAGGGGGACTCGCTGGAGCGCGAACTGTGCCTCGTGAAGGTGGCGGGGCGGGGCGAGCACCGGGTCGAGGCGATGCGGCTCGCCGCCGCCTTCGGGGCGCGCACGCTCGACGCGACGCTCACCTCCTTCGTGTTCGAGCTGACCGGCTCGACCGAGGAGATCGACCGTTTCGTCAAGCTGATGTCGGCCATCGGCCTCGTGGAGATCTCCCGCACCGGCATCGCCGCGATGGGGCGCGGTCCCGAGCCGATGTGAGGCGGGCCTGCCGCCACAGCCCCCGAGCCGGCGCACGGCGCCGGACCGGTGGCCGCTGCGGCGAATGGTGCTAAGGCTCGCGCCGCTTCCCGCCCCGCGCCCCGCGGGGCGCTTCTTTGGCGACGATGACGAACCCGCTCCTGGCGTTCTGGATGCGCCCGCGGCTGCTGGCCATGGCCGTCCTCGTGCTCCTGCTGAGCACCGTGCTGCCGTTCGAGTCCATCTGGACGCGGCTGATGGCGGGGTGGTGCCTCGGCGTGGCGGGCTACGTCGCCCTCGTGGTCTGGCTGACGGGGCGGCAGACGCAGGACGAGCTGCGCCGGGAAGCCTCGCGCCTCGACGACAGTGCGCTCGTGGTGTCGCTCTTCGCGCTGCTCGCCGCGGCGGCGAGCTGCGTGGCGGTGGCGATGCTGGTGTTCGACCAGCAGGAGCACGACGCCTACCGCATCCCCCACATCGCCCTCGCGGTCATGACCCTGGTCTGCGCCTGGGCCTTCGTGCAGGTGATCTTCGCCATCCACTACGCCCACCTCTACTACGGCGAGGACGAGACGGGACGCAGCCGCGGCGGGCTCGACTTCAACGGCGACCCCGCGCCGGATTTCTGGGACTTCGTCTACTTCTCGGTGACGATCGGGGCGACCTCGCAGACCTCCGACACCGACATCACCGCCAAGACCATGCGGCGGGTCGCCACCGTGCAGACGGTCTACGCCTACTTCTTCAACACCAGCGTGCTGGCGCTCGCGGTCAACATGGCGGCCGGCTTCGTGCAGCGCTGAGGCACCGATCCCGCATCATGTTGACCGCCGAACCGGTGACCCCTTCGGCGCATGAGTCTCATCCCTTCACGGCGACCAGCACGGCGCCCAGCGCGATCAGCCCGACGCCGAGCCAGTTGAGGCCGGAGAGCCGCTCGCCGAGAAAGAGCACCCCGAACACCGCGACCAGCACCACGCTGAGCTTGTCGAGCGGCGCGACCCGGGCCGCCTCGCCGAGCTTGAGCGCCCGGAAGTAGCACAGCCACGAGCCGCCGGTCGCGAGGCCCGAGAGGACCAGGAAGAGCCAGTACCGGCCCGGGACCGATCCGGGCGCCTGCCACTGGCCGCCGGCCGTGAGGAGCGCGCCCAGCACCGCCACGATCACCAGCGTGCGCACGAAGGTGGCGAAGTCGGCCCCGACCCCGTCGACCCCGACCTTGGCGAAGATCGCGGTGAGCGCCGCGAAGGCGGCCGAGGCGAGCGCCCAGGCCTGCCAGCTCAGGAAGAACCCCCGCATCCGCCCCTCAGAACAGCTTGCGCAATTCGCTCTTGAGGATCTTGCCGTTCGGGTTGCGCGGCAGGATCTCGTCGTGGAACAGGATGCGCACCGGCACCTTGAAGGCCGCGAGCCGCGCGGCCACGAACCCGCGCAGCTCCTCCTCCGAGGTGTCCTGCCCGCGCGCCAGCGCCACCACGGCGCCCGGCTCCTCGCCGAGTGTCGGATGCGGGATCGCCACCACGGCGGCATCCACCACCGCCGGGTGCTCGTGCAGGGCGTTCTCGACCTCGCAGCAATAGATATTTTCGCCGCCGCGGATCAGCATGTCGCGGGCGCGGTCGACGATGGTGATGAAGCCCTCGGGATCCATCCGGGCGAGGTCGCCGGTCGCGAGCCAGCCGTCCCGGAAGGCGGCCTCGGTGTCCGCGGGGCGGTTCCAGTAGCCCGCCACCACGTTCGGCCCCTTCACGTGCAGTTCGCCGACCTCGCCCGGGGGGAGGTCGCGCCCGTCCGGGCCGGCGATGCGCGCCTCGCAGACCGGCAGGGGCGGGCCGCAGCTGTCGGGGCGGTTGAGGTAATCCTCGGCCTGATGGTGCGTGAAGGTGCCGGAGGTCTCGGTCATGCCCCAGCCGGTGGAGGGCTGGGCGTGCGGGAAGGCGGCCCGCAGGCGGCGCACCAACTCGGCCGGGGCGGGGGCGCCGCCGTAGGTGACGACCTCCAGCGACGAGAGGTCGTGCGTGTCGGCGGCCCGTCCCTCCAGGAGCTGCCAGGCGATGGTCGGCACGCCCCCCGCGGTGGTGCAGCGCTCGCGCGCGATCAGCGCCATCGCCTGCGCCACGTCCCAGCGCCGCATCAGGACCAGCCGGGAGCCCCGCCACAGGGCGGGGATCAGCGTGGCGAAGCAGCCGGTGACGTGGAAGAACGGGATCGCCACCAGGGACGCCTTCTGGGGCGCGCCCGGGGCCGGGACCGGCACCGGCTCGCCGCGCCGCACGAAGGCGCGCGCCTGCGAGTAGGGATGGGCCATCACCCCGCAGGCGCCGGCGCGGTGGGTGCCGATGGCGCCCTTCGGCCGGCCGGTGGTGCCGGAGGTGTAGAACAGGGTCGCGACGTCGTCCGGCGCGAGGGGCAGGTCGGGCACCGGCGCGTCCGGCAGGCCGGCCCAGGCGGCGACCGGGCCGATGATCGCGTCGAGGCTCTCGGCTCCCGGCGGCGCCGCGCGGGCGACCAGCACCCGGGTGAGCGCCGGGCAGGCGGCGCGCCGCTCCGCGAGGCGCGCGAAGCGCTCCTCATCGACGATCGCCACCGCGGCCCCGCAATCGTTGAGCGCGTAGTCGAGCTCCGGCCCGGTCCACCACGCGTTGAGCGGGGCGGCGATCGCGCCCGCCAGCAGGGTGGCGAAGAGCGCGACCGGCCATTCGGGCAGGTTGCGCATGGCGATGGCGACCCGGTCGCCCGGCCGCACGCCGCCGCGGATCAGGTCCTGGGTGAGCGTGAGCGCGGCGCGCGCGAAAGCCTCGTAGCTCGCCCGGTCGTCCTCGAAGACCAAAAAGGTTTTTTCGCCGTACCGCCGCCCGGCCAGGAAGATGTCGCGCAGCGTCGGCGGCGCCTCGCTCCAGACCCGGGTCGGCACGCCCCGGATCATCGCCTCGCCGACCGCGAAGGGGGCGCCCGGCGCGGTCAGCCGCGCGGTCGCCTCGGCGAAGGACAGGGCGGGCCAGTTTTCCGGAAGAGCGGAGTCCGGGAGAGGGGAATCCGGGAGGGCGGCGGTCTCGGTCATCGGCGGCCTCGGGACGGGGGCGTTCGGGTCCGGGCGGGGCTCGGGGGCAAAGCTCGGGGGCAAGGGCTCGGGTGCGAGGCTCAGGTAATCGTCTGGCCGCCGTCGATGACGATGCTCTGGCCGGTCATGAAGGAGCCCGCCGGGCTCGCCAGGAAGACCGCGGCGCCCGCGATCTCGTCGGGCTGTCCGATGCGGGCGAGCGGCGTGCGGGCCGTGTAGGCGGCGCGGCTCTCCGGGTTCTCCCACAGCGCACGCGCGAAATCGGTCTGGACGAGGCCCGGGGCGATGCAGTTGACGCGCACGTTGTGGGGCCCGAGTTCGACCGCGAGGTTGCGGGCGAGCTGGAAATCGGCGGCCTTCGAGACGTTGTAGGCACCGATCACCCCGGAGCCCTTCAGGCCGCCCACCGACGACACGAGGATGATCGACCCGTCGCGCCGCGCGATCATGCCCGGGACGGCGAAGCCGATCAGCCAGTGGCTGGCGATCACGTTGTTGTCGAGGATCTTGCGGAACTGCTCGTCGCTGATCCCGCTCATCGGGCCGTAATAGGGGTTCGAGGCGGCGTTGCAGACCACCACGTCGATGCGGCCGAAGCGCGCCTCGGTGGTGCGCGCGAGGCGCTCCAGATCCGCCTTGGCGGAGATGCTGGCCGGCACCACGATCGCCCGCTCCTCGCCGTGGCGCGCGTTGATCGCGTCGGCCACGGCCCGGCAGCCCTCCTCCTTGCGCGAGGACACCACGACCCGTGCCCCGTGCTCGGCCAGGCGCTCGGCGATGGCGCGGCCGATGCCGCGCGACGAGCCGGTCACGATCGCGACCCGGCCGGAGAGATCGAACAGCGTCACCGGCGCTCCTCCATCGTGGCGACAGGCTCTCGCGCAGGGGCCACGCGCGCAAAAGCCCTTGCGTTTTGGCCGGACCTTAGCTCTCTATGGCGATTAAGCAAGCCGCCCTTTCGAAAACGCGGCGGCCGGGGAGGGATGCCGAGGGCGCACGCCCACGGTTTTGGGCCTTGCGGCGCCATACCCGATCCTCGATAAGTGAGCCAAAGCCCGGTCCGGCCGCCCGTGCGGCCCCCGGGCAGGAGGAGACTGGAGATGCGGGAAGCCGTCATCGTCGCCACCGCGCGCACGCCCATCGGCAAGGCCTACCGGGGCGCCTTCAACGACACCCAGGCCCAGGCGCTCGGCGGCCACGCCATCGCGGAGGCGGTCAAGCGCGCCGGCATCGATCCGGCCGAGGTCGGCGACGTGGTGATGGGCGCGGCCCTTCAGCAGGGCTCCACCGGCTCGAACATCGCCCGGCAGGCGGCGATGCGGGCGGGCCTGCCCCCGAGCGTGGCGGGCATGAGCCTCGACCGGCAATGCGCCTCGGGGCTGATGGCCATCGCCACCGCCGCCAAGGAGATCGTGGCCGACGGGCTCGACGTGGCGGTGGGCGGGGGCCTCGAATCGATCTCGCTCGTGCAGAACGACAAGATGAACCGCTTCCGCGGCGCCGATCCCTGGCTCGTGGAGCGCCTGCCCGCCCTCTACATGACGATGCTGGAGACCGCCGAGACGGTGGCGGACCGCTACGGCATCTCCCGCGAGGCGCAGGACGCCTACGCGCTCTCCTCGCAGCAGCGGACGGCGGCCGCGCAGGAGGCCGGGCGCTTCGCCGAGGAGATCGCCACCCTCACGACCCGGATGAGCGTCACCGACAAGGCGACGGGCGAGACCTCCTCGCGTGAGATCACCTTGTCGCAGGACGAGGGCAACCGGCCGCAGACGCGCCTCGACGACCTCGCGGCGCTCAAGCCCGTGTTCAAGGACGGCCAGCGGGTGAAGGAGGGGCGCTTCATCACCGCCGGCAATGCCAGCCAGCTCTCGGACGGGGCCTCGGCCAGCGTGCTGATGGAGGCCCGCGAGGCCGAGCGGCGCGGGCTGCAGCCGCTCGGCGCCTACCGGGGCATGGCGGTGGCGGGCTGCGACCCGGACGAGATGGGCATCGGCCCGGTCTTCGCCGTGCCCAAGCTCCTGAAGCAGCACGGCCTGAGCGTGGACGACATCGACCTCTGGGAGCTCAACGAGGCCTTCGCCTGCCAGGTGCTCTACTGCCGCGACAAGCTCGGCATCCCGGACGAGCGCCTCAACGTCGACGGCGGCGCGATCTCGATCGGGCATCCCTACGGCATGTCGGGCGCACGCATGACCGGCCACATCCTGCTCGAAGGCCGCCGCCGCGGCGCCAAGTACGGCGTCGTCACCATGTGCGTCGGCGGCGGCATGGGCGCGGCCGGGCTGTTCGAGATCTATTGAGAGAGGCGGGGCCGGCCAGGATCAAGCGCGGGCAGCACCCCCTCTCCCGTGCGGGAGAGGGGTAGGGGTGAGGGTCCCGGGAGAGGGCAGCAGGAAGACGCGACGGTATCGGCTACCAGCACCACGCCTCGTGCCTGATCCTGAACTCTTCCGCTCCCCTCACCACCCTCAGCATTTCACTGCGGCGTCACCTGAACCCTCACGCGGGATCTTCGATCGCCATACCCCTCTCCCGCACGGGAGAGGGGATCCCGCGCTTCCCGCGATCGGCCTCGGCCCTAGACCTGTACGGATGCACCCCGGAGGAGCACGCGCGATGACTGAAGCTACCCCCGTCTCCGAGAGCCGCGAGGGCAGCGTCGCGGTCCTGACGCTGCAATCGCCCCCGGTGAACGCGCTCGGCTCCGCCCTGCGCGAGGGAATCCGGGCGGCGGTCGAGAGGGCGGAGGCCGATCCGGCCGTCGCCGCGATCGTGCTGATCGGCGGCGGGCGGATGTTCTCGGCCGGCGCCGACATCACCGAGTTCGGCAAGCCGCAGAGCGGCCTCAGCCTGCCCGACCTCCTCAACCGCATCGAGGCGGTGGGCAAGCCCGTGGTCGCGGCGATCCACGGCAACGCGCTCGGCGGCGGCCTGGAGACGGCACTCGCCTGCCACTACCGGGTGGCGGTGCCCTCCGCGAAGGTCGGCCTGCCGGAGGTCAAGCTCGGCATCCTGCCGGGGGCCGGCGGCACGCAGCGCCTGCCGCGCATCGTCGGCCCGCGCCAAGCCCTGGAGGTGATCGTCGGCGGCGCCCCGATCGGCGCCAAGCAGGCGGCCGCGATGGGGCTGATCGACGAGCTCGCCCCCGAGGATTCCTTGCGCGCCCACGCGGTCGCCTTCGCGGAGCGCGTGGCGGCGGAGGGGCGCCCTCTCACCAAAATCCGCGACCGCCAGGACCGGATCGCGGAGGGCCGGGACGATCCGGGCCTGTTCGACGCGTTCCGGAAGGAGAACGCCCGCAAGATGCGCGGCTTCGAGGCGCCCGAGGCCTGCATCGCCTGCGTCGAGGCCGCCTGCCGGCTGCCCTTCGAGCAGGGCCTCGCCTTCGAGCGCGAACAGTTCCAGAAGCTCGTCTCGGGCGAGCAATCGGCGGCGCAGCGCTACGTCTTCTTCGCCGAGCGCCAGACCGCCAAGATCCCGGACGTGCCCGAGTCCACGCCCGCCCGCCCGGTCGCCAGGGTCGGCATCATCGGCGCCGGCACGATGGGCGGCGGCATCGCCATGAACTTCCTCAACGCCGGCCTGCCCGTCACCATCGTGGAGACGAAGCGCGAGGCCCTGGACCGCGGCCTCAAGACCATCCGCACCAACTACGAGAACACGGCCAGGAAGGGCCGGCTGCGTCCCGAGGACGTCGAGACCCGCATGGGCCTTCTGACGGACACGCTCGACCTCGACGCGCTAAAGGAGTGCGACCTGATCATCGAGGCGGTGTTCGAGGACATGGCCATCAAGAAGGAGATCTTCTCCCGGCTCGACCGCATCGCCAAGCCCGGCGCGATCCTCGCCTCCAATACCTCCTACCTCGACATCGACGCGATCGCCGCCGCCACGGGACGCCCCGGCGACGTGATCGGCCTGCACTTCTTCTCGCCCGCCAACGTGATGCGCCTGCTCGAGGTCGTGCGCGGGGAAAAGACCGAGAAGGACGTCATCGCCACCGCCATGCAGATCGGCCGGCGGATCGGCAAGATCGCGGTCCTGGTCGGCGTCTGCCACGGCTTCGTGGGCAACCGCATGCTCGCCCAGCGCCAGCGCGAGGCGAACCGCCTGATCCTCGAGGGCGTGAAGCCCTGGGACGTGGACCGGGTGATCCACGCATTCGGCCTGCCGATGGGGCCCTTCGCGATGAGCGACCTCGCGGGCCTCGACATCGGCTGGAGCCGGGAGACGAACAAGTCCGAGACCGTGCGCGACCTCCTCTGCGAGCAGGACCGCCGCGGCCAGAAGACGGGCGCGGGTTTCTACGACTACGACGCCAAGCGCAACGCCACGCCGTCGCCCGTCACCGAGAAGATCATCGCCACGGTCGCGGACCGGCAGGGCGTGCGCCAGAAACCCGCCACCGACCGCGAGATCCTGGAGCGCTGCCTTTTCCCGATGGTCAACGAGGGCGCGAAGATCCTCGACGAGGGCAAGGCGATCCGCGCCTCCGACATCGATATCGTGTGGATCAACGGCTACGGCTGGCCGGTCTACCGCGGCGGCCCGATGTTCTGGGCCGACGGGATCGGGCTGCCGACGGTGCTGGAGCGGCTGCGCGCCTACGAGGCGGAGTACGGCGACGCCTTCCGGCCCTCGCCCCTGCTGGAGCGGCTGGCGGCCGAGGGCAAGGGCTTCAAGGATCTGTAGCGGGCAGCATCCCCTCTCCCGTGCGGGAGAGGGAAGACCAACCAGGGAGGGCTCTCAATGGACCTTCGTTTCACCCCCGAGGAGCGGGCCTTCCGCGAGGAGGTGCGCGGCTTCTTCAAGGAGAACCTGCCGGAAGAGATCCGCCGGAAGATGGTCGACGGGCACCACCCGTCGAAGCAGGACATCGTCACCTGGCAGCGGATCCTCAACCAGAAGGGCTGGGCGGTGCCGAACTGGCCCGTCGAATGGGGCGGCACGGGCTGGGATCCGGTGCGCCAGTACATCTTCCTCGATGAGCTGCAGAGCTTCCCGGCGCCCTCGCCGCTGCAGTTCGGCGTCTACATGGTCGGGCCGGTGATCGCGCAGTTCGGCTCCGAGGAGCAGAAGCAGCGCTTCCTGCCCCGCATCGCCAACCTCGACGATTGGTGGTGCCAGGGCTTTTCGGAGCCGGGCGCGGGCTCGGACCTCGCCTCGCTCAAGACCAAGGCGGTGCGGGACGGCGACACCTACGTGGTCAACGGCCAGAAGACCTGGACCACGCTCGCCCAGCACGCCGACTGGATCTTCTGCCTCGTGCGCACCGATTCCAGCGTGAAGAAGCAGGAGGGCATCACCTTCCTGCTCATCGACATGAAGACGCCCGGCATCACGGTGCGGCCGATCCAGACGCTCGACGGCGGCCACGAGGTCAACGAGGTCTTCTTCGATGACGTGCGGGTGCCGGTGGAGAACCGCGTCGGGCAGGAGAACAAGGGCTGGGACTACGCCAAGTTCCTGCTCGGCAACGAGCGCACCAACATCGCCCGGGTCGGCGTCTCCAAGCAGCGCATCCGGCGGCTGAAGGAGCTGGCGGCGATCGAGCGGGTGGGGGACGTGCCGCTCCTCGAAACGCCGCGCTTCGCCGAGAAACTCGCCGCCCTCGAGATCGAGCTGAAGGCGCTGGAGATGACGCAGCTGCGCGTCGTCGCCGCCGAGCGCACCCGCGAGAAGGGCAAGCCCGACCCCGCCTCCTCGATCCTCAAGATCAAGGGCTCGGAGATCCAGCAGGCGACGACCGAACTCCTGCTCGACGTCGTGGGCCCCTACGCGCTGCCCTACCTGCCCGAGGACGAGGCGGCCGAGCACGGCACGAACGAGCCCCCGATCGGCCCGGACTGGGCGGGTCCGGCGGCGCCGACCTACTTCAACTGGCGCAAGATCTCGATCTACGGCGGCTCGAACGAGATCCAGAAGAACATCATCGCGAAGGCGATCCTCGGGCTGTGAGCGCAAGGATCCCCTCTCCCGTGTGGGAGAGGGGCAGGGGTGAGGGTGGCTCGGCTTCAGACTAGGCCTGAACGGTCGAGCTGCCAGCGGCACGGTTCAGTCATCCGGCTGCACCGTCTCCACCCTCACCCCTACCCCTCTCCCATCCGGGAGAGGGGATCCCGCGCCGTATCCGGCGATCCTTCGGACATGAATCCGGAGAAGAGACGGTCATGGATTTCGATCTGAGCGAGGAGCAGAGCCTCCTCAAGGACAGCGTCGAGCGGCTGCTCGCCGACCGCTACGACTTCGAGGCGCGCAAGCGCCACGGGCGCGGCCCGCACGGCTACGCGCGCGAGATGTGGCAGGCTTTCGCCGAGCAGGGCCTGCTCGCGGTGCCCTTCGCGGAGGAGGACGGCGGCATCGGCGGCGGGCCGGTCGAGACCATGATCGTCATGGAGGCGTTCGGGGGGGCACTGGTCCTCGAACCCTACCTCGCCACCGTGGTGCTGGCGGGCGGCCTGCTGCGCCACGCGGCCTCGGCCGAGCAGCGGGCCGCGTGGCTGCCCGGCCTGATCGCGGGCGAGACCACCTACGCGTTCGCGCACGGCGAGCGGCAGGCGCGCTACGACCTCGCGGATGTCGGCGTGAGCGCGCGCCGGGACGGCGAGGGCTGGATCCTGGAGGGCGAGAAATCGCTGGTCCTGCACGGCGACGGCGCCGACCGGCTGATCGTCTCGGCCCGCACCGCCGGATCGCGCCGCGATGCCGGCGGCATCGGCCTGTTCGTGGTGGAGGCCAATGCGGCCGGCGTGTCGCGCCGCGGCTACCCGACCCAGGACGGGCTGCGCGCCGCGGAGGTGTCGCTCTCCTCCGTGCGGGTCGGCCCGGATGCGGTGCTCGGGACCCCGGAGGGCGCGCTCCCGGCGATCGAGCGCGTGGTCGACGAGGCCATCGCGGCGCTCTGCGCGGAAGCGGTCGGCGCGATGGACCGCATGCACCGCCTGACGGTGGAGTACCTCAAGACCCGCAAGCAGTTTGGCACCCCCATCGGCGCCTTCCAGGTGCTGCAGCACCGGGCCGCCGACATGTTCATCGCCCTCGAACAGGCCCGCTCGATGGCCTTCCTGGCCACCATGATGGCCGGCGAGGAGGATGCGCGGGAGCGCACCCGCGCGATCTCGGGCGCCAAGGTGCAGATCGGGCGGTCGGGCCGCATCGTCGGCCAGGGCGCGGTGCAGCTGCACGGCGGCGTCGGCGTGACGATGGAGTACAGCGTCGGCCACTACTTCAAGCGGGTGACGATGATCGACGCGCTGTTCGGCGACGCCGACCACCACCTCGCGCGCGTGGCGCGCCTGGGCGGGCTGATCGCGGCCTGACGCGACGACGGGCGGGGGCCGCCCCCGCCCGGCTCAGCGCGGGGCGAGCGTGCGTGCGAGAAAAACCTCGGCGGTGGCGTAGCGCTCGGCCACCCGCGCCCGCACGCAGGCCCGCAGCGTGTCGCCGTAGTAGAACTGACCGGCCTCCTGCATCTGCCGGCACTGGTAGGTGGGCGGCCCGAACGCCGCGCCGGCGAGCGCGGCCAGGCCGCCGACGGCCTTGACCGCGGCCACCAGGGGCTTCGGCCAGTCGGGAGCAGGCCTGACGCGCGCGCGGCGCGGCGCGGCGTCGACCAGCTCGGCCGCCGCCACGCCCCCGCCCTGAAGGGCCGGCCAATCCCAATCGTCCCGCGGCGGCCCGGCGAAACGGTGGAGTCCGCTTCGCGCCTGCGGCCGCGTCTCAGATCGGGGCAGCCCGATGGGGATCGTCTCTGTACGGCTCGCCCTCATCACCCCGGCCCTCCGCGTTGGAACAGGCATCCTGTGCCGTCCGCGGAACGTGCCAGCGCCGTGCCGAGCTTAAGGCTTCGTCAACCATAGAAAGGTGGCCGGCGCCAAGGCGCCGGTCACCTTGGCGGATCAACCGCCGATGTTGAACGCCGCCAGCGCGGCCATGTTGACGAGGTCGGTGTCGGTGGCGCCGAGCGAGACGATCTGCACCGGCTTGTCGAGGCCGACGATCAGCGGCCCGAGCACCTGCGCGCCGCCGAGCTCCTGCAGCATCTTCGTGGAGATCGAGGCCGAGTGGAAGGCGGGCATCACCAGCACGTTGGCGGGCTGCTTGAGGCGGCTGAACGGATACTGGGCCAGCACCTCGCGGTTGAGGGCGACGTCCGCCGCCATCTCGCCGTCGTACTCGAAATCGACCCGCATCCCGTCGAGGATCCGGACCGCCTCCTGCACCTTCTCGGCGCGCTCGGCCTTGGGATGGCCGAAGGTCGAGAAGGACAGGAGCGCGACGCGCGGCTCGTAGCCGAGGCGCCGGGCGACGCCCGCGGCCTCGATGGCGATGGAGGCGATCTCCTGGGCCGAGGGCATCTCGTGGATTGCCGTGTCGGCCACCAGCACGATGCGCCCGCGGGCGAGGCAGAGCGAGATCCCGATCACCCTGTGGCCGGGCTTGGGATCGATGACGTGGCGCACGTCCTCCAGCGCGATCGAGTAGTTGCGGGTGGTGCCCGTCACCATCGCGTCGGCGTCGCCGAGCGCCACCATCGAGGCCGCGAAGTGGTTGCGGTCCTGGTTGATCAGGCGCTGGCAGTCGCGGAAGAGGTAGCCCTTGCGCTGCATGCGCGCGTAGAGGAACTGCGCGTAGATCGCGTTGCGGTCCGACTTCGCGGCGTTGTGGATCTCGATGTTGTCGCGGCCCGCGAGATCGATGCCGGCGGCCTCGGCATTGGCCAGCACCCGGTCCTCGCGCCCGACCAGGATCGCGGTGCCGAGCCCCTGGTTGACGAAGGAGAGCGCGGCGCGGATCACCACCTCCTCCTCGCCCTCCGCGAAGACGACGCGCTTGGGGAAGCGGCGCACGCGCTCGAAGATGCGGTTGAGGGTGCCGGCCACGGGGTCGCGCCGGGCCGAGAGCTGCGCCCGGTAGCGCTCCATGACCGGAATGGGCTTGCGCGCCACGCCCGTGTCCATCGCCGCCTTGGCGACGGCCGGCGGAATGGTGTGGATCAGGCGCGGGTCGAACGGCACCGGGATGATGTACTCGCGCCCGAAGCGCGGGCGCGTGCCCTGGTAGGCCGCCGCCACCTCGTCCGGCACGTCCTCGCGGGCGAGCGCGGCGAGCGCCTGGGCGGCCGCGATCTTCATCTCCATGTTGATCGTGGTCGCGCGCACGTCGAGCGCGCCGCGGAAGATGTAGGGGAAGCCCAGCACGTTGTTGACTTGGTTGGGGTAGTCCGAGCGCCCGGTCGCCACGATGGCGTCGTCGCGCACCTGCCCCACCTCCTCGACGGTGATCTCGGGATCGGGGTTGGCCATCGCGAAGATGATCGGCTGGGGCGCCATCGAGCGGATCATCTCAGGGGTGAAGGCGCCCTTGACCGAGAGGCCGAACACGATGTCGGCGCCCTCGATCGCCTCCGCGAGGGTGCGCCGGGAGGTCGCCACCGCGTGGGCGGACTTCCACTGGTTCATGCCCTCGGTGCGGCCGGCGTGGACGACGCCCTTGGTGTCGCACAGGATCACGTTCCGGGCCCCGAACCCCATCGCCTTCAGGAGCTCGATGCTGGCGATGCCGGCCGCGCCCGCGCCGTTCACCACCAGCCGCGCCTGCGCGATGTCGCGGCCGGTGAGGTGGAGCGCGTTGATCACGCCCGCCGCCGCGATGATCGCGGTGCCGTGCTGGTCGTCGTGGAAGACCGGGATGTCCATCAATTCCCGCAGGCGCTCCTCGATGATGAAGCACTCGGGGGCCTTGATGTCTTCGAGGTTGATGCCCCCGAAGGTGGGGCCGAGGTAGCGCACGCAGTTGATCACCGCGTCCGGATCCTCGGTGCCGACTTCGAGGTCGAAGGCGTCGATGTCGGCGAAGCGCTTGAACAGGACCGCCTTGCCCTCCATCACCGGCTTGGAGGCCAGCGCCCCGCGGTTGCCGAGCCCGAGGATCGCGGTGCCGTTCGAGACCACGCCGACGAGGTTGCCCTTGGCCGTGTAGTCGAAGGCGAGCGCCGGATCCTCCGCGATGGCGAGCACCGGCACGGCGACGCCGGGCGAGTAGGCCAGCGAGAGGTCGCGCTGGGTGGCCATCGGCTTCGTGGCGACCACTTCGAGCTTGCCGGGGCGCCCCTGCGCGTGGAACTGCAGGGCCTCCTGATCCGTGAAGGTCGGACGCGTGCGGCGCGGGACGGGGCGGGACTCGCTCATGCCGGAACCTTCTTGGCCTTTAGTCGGATGACGATGGGAAATGTCCCATAGGCCCGCGGGGGCCAGGGCTCAAGCCGCCCGCGGCGCGTTCCCGGACGGCCCTCGGACGATGCTCGCCCGCGCACGGCCTGCCGCGATCCGCCGCGCTCCCGGCGCGCCCGCGCCATCCCCATCATCCCCGGGGAGAACGCGGACGCCGCCTGGAACGGGGCTACGACTTTGATAGGCTCGGGTCCGATGACGATGGACAGCGATCCCGGCCGGCGCCTGCGCGACGAGCCCTGCGAGCCGGCCGACGAGGCCCCGATGCCGCGCGCCCGCCGCGCCGCGCCCGAAGCGCCGCGGGAGGCCCAGGCCCCGCGGGAGGCAGCGGCGTCTCGCGAGGCGGCGGCCTCGCCCATGATGGCGCAGTACATCGAGATCAAGGCCGCCAATCCGGGCTCGCTCCTGTTCTACCGGATGGGCGATTTCTACGAGCTGTTCTTCGAGGATGCCGAGGTGGCCTCGCGGGCGCTCGGGATCGTGCTGACGAAGCGCGGCAAGCACGCGGGCGCCGACATCCCGATGTGCGGCGTGCCGGTGGAGCGGGCGGACGACTACCTCCAGCGCCTGATCGCGCTCGGCCACCGGGTCGCGGTCTGCGAGCAGACCGAGGATCCGGCGGAGGCGCGCAAGCGCGGCTCGAAATCGGTGGTGCGCCGCGAGGTGGTGCGCCTCGTCACCCCGGGCACCATCACGGAGGAGCGCCTCCTCGACCCGGCCCGCGCCAACCTGCTCGTCGCGCTGGCGCGGCGGCGCGCGCCGGACGGCGGCTGGACCTACGGGCTCGCCGCGGTCGACATCTCCACCGGCCGCTTCACGGTGAGCGAGGCGGAGGGGGCGGGGCTCGCCGCCGAGATCGCCCGGCTCGATCCCCGCGAGATCGTGATGGCGGAGGCGATCCACGCCGATCCCGACCTCGCCCGGCTGTGGCGCGACGGACCGGCGGCGGTGACGCCGCTCGGGCGCGGGGAGGCCGACCCGGCCTCCGCCGAGCGGGCGCTCAAGGAGCAGTTCGGCGTCGCCACCCTGGAGGGCTTCGGCGCCTTCAGCCGCACCGAGATCGCGGCGGCCGGCACGGTGCTGCACTACATCGCCCGCACGCAGCTCGGCGCGAAGGTGCCGCTCAGCCCGCCCGCCCGGCAGGATGCGGGCGCCACCCTGCTCATCGACGCGGCGACGCGCACCAACCTCGAACTCACCCGCACGCTCCAGGGCGAGCGGGCCGGGAGCCTGCTCGCCGCCATCGACCGCACGGTGGGCGCCGCCGGGGCGCGGCTCCTGGCCGAGCGGCTCGCCGGCCCCTCCACCGACCTCGCGCTGATCCGCCGCCGCCACGACGCGGTGGCGTTCCTCGTGGCCGAGGGGAGCCTGCGGGCGGAGCTGCGGGCGGACCTCGCGCGGGCGCCCGACATGGCGCGGGCGCTGTCGCGCATCGGCCTCAACCGGGCGGGGCCGCGCGACCTCGCGGCCCTGCGCGACGGGCTGGAGGCGGCCCGCAGCCTCGCGACGCGGCTCGCCGGCGCGGGCGCATTGCCGGGCGAGATCGGCAAGGCCGCCCGGCTGCTCGCCACGGTGGGCGACGGCCTCGTGGACGCGCTTTCGGCCGCGCTCGCCGACGAGCTGCCGCTGCTCAAGCGGGACGGCGGCTTCGTGCGCGAGGGCTACCGCACGGAACTCGACGAGGCGCGCGCGCTCCAGAGCGATTCCCGCCGCTTCGTCGCCGGCCTCCAGACCCGCTACGCGGGCGAGACCGGCTGCCGGACCCTGCGCATCAAGCACAACAACCTGCTCGGCTACTACATCGAGGTGCCCCAGGCGGTCGGCGAGACCCTGCTGAAGGACCCCTGGCGCGAGACCTTCGTGCACCGCCAGACCATGGTGGACGCGATGCGCTTCACCAGCCTGGAACTCGGCGAGCTGGAATCGCGCATCGCGGGCGCCGCCGAGCGGGCGCTCGCCCTCGAACTGGAGGTGTTCGAGGCGCTGTCCGCCGCCGTGATGGCTGAGGCCGAGGCGATCACCGCCGCCGCGACCGCGCTCGCGGCCCTCGACGTGGCGGCCTCGCACGCGGACCTCGCGGTCGAACTCGACTGGACCCGGCCCGTCCTCGACGAGAGCCTCGCCTTCCGGGTCGAGGGCGCCCGCCACCCGGTGGTCGAGGCGGCCCTCAGGCGCGCGGGCGAGCCGTTCATCGCCAACGGCTGCGACCTGTCGGGCACGGAGGCCGGCCCCGGGCGTGAGGCCGGCACCGGCCGCCAGGCCGGCACCGGCCGTGAGGCCGGCCGCATCCTGGTCGTGACCGGCCCGAACATGGGCGGCAAGTCGACTTTCCTGCGCCAGAACGCGCTGATCGCGGTGCTCGCCCAGATGGGCGCCTTCGTGCCGGCGCGCTCCGCCCATCTCGGCCTCGTCGACCGGCTCTTCTCGCGGGTCGGCGCCGCCGACGACCTCGCGCGCGGCCACTCGACCTTCATGGTCGAGATGGTGGAGACCGCCGCGATCCTGAACCAGGCGAGCCGCCGCTCGCTCGTGGTCCTCGACGAGATCGGCCGGGGCACCGCCACCTTCGACGGGCTCTCGATCGCCTGGGCCTGCCTGGAGCACCTGCACGAGGTCACGGGCTGCCGGGCGCTGTTCGCCACCCATTTCCACGAGCTGACCGGGCTCGCCCAGCGCCTGGAGCGGCTCTCGAACGCCACCCTGAAGGTCACCGAGTGGAAGGGGGACGTGGTCTTCCTGCACGAGGTGGTGCCGGGAGCGGCCGACCGCTCCTACGGCCTCCAGGTGGCGCGGCTCGCCGGGCTCCCGGCCGCGGTCATCGCGCGTGCCAAGGTGCTGCTGGCCGATCTGGAGCGGGGCGAGGGCGGACGCCGCCGCGCCCCCGTGGCGGAGCTGCCGCTCTTCGCGGCCGCCCCCCCGCCTCCGCCCCCGCCGCCGGCTCCCAAGGCGGACGCGTTGCGCGACCTCCTCGACGGCCTCGATCCCGACGACCTCACGCCGCGCGAGGCACTGGACGCGCTCTACCGGCTCAAGGCGGCGCGGATGGCGGAGTAGCGGTCACCGCCGCCGCGCCGGCCGCCCAGGCCGGGGAGGTCGACGCCCTGCATCGCGAGACCCGAGGGGGTGCACGGCATCCCTCCCGGCCCGGCGCAACGGTCGCCCGCCGCGGCCGGACCGGTGCTGCGCGGATGCCCGGCTGGCCCGGGCTTCCTCATCGTGTCACGTGCCCGATTTACACGCCCAAGTCCGCACGGGCGTTAGACCTTTTCCGGCGCCCCGGATATGGTCGCGGCGGCCATACTGCGGGGGAGGTCGGTCATGGAGCCGGAAGGCAGCGCTGCGCGGCGCGGCGTCGAGGAGACCGGCATGGCGGAGGCCGCCCTCTTTCCGCGGGCGCCCGAGGCCGGCGCTCCGCACGACCTCGATCTCGACCAGCTCCTCGGCGCGCTCCAGGCGATGCGGGCCGGGAATTTCAGCGTGCGGCTGCCGGGCAACCTCACGGGCCGTGCCGGCAAGGTCGCCGACACCTTCAACGAGATCGTGGCCGCCAACGAGCGCATGGCCGGTCAGCTGGAGCGGGTGGGCCAGGTGGTGGGGCGCGAGGGGCGCACCCGCACCCGCGTGCGCTTCGACCTCACCCAGGGCGCCTGGGGGGAGATGGAGGGCTCCGTCAACACCCTGATCGACGACCTCCTGTGGCCGACCACCACGGTGACCCGCACGATCACCGCGGTGGCCCGCGGCGACCTGCTGCAGACCGTGCCCCTCGACGTGGACGGGCGGGCGCTCCAGGGCGAGTTCCTGCGCTCGGCCACCATCGTCAACGCGATGATCAAGCAGCTCAGCGTGTTCACCTCGGAGGTGACGCGCGTGGCCCGCGAGGTCGGCACCGACGGCAAGCTCGGGGGCCAGGCCCAGGTGCGCGAGGTGACGGGGGTCTGGAAGGACCTCACCGAGAGCGTCAACTCGATGGCCTCGAATCTCACCGCCCAGGTGCGCAACATCTCGGAGGTGACGATCGCGGTCGCGAACGGCGACCTGTCGAAGAAGATCACCGTCGACGTGCGCGGCGAGATCCTGCAGCTCAAGGAAGCCATCAACACGATGGTGGACCAGCTGCGCTCCTTCGCCTCCGAGGTGACGCGCGTGGCCCGCGAGGTCGGCACCGAGGGGCAGCTCGGCGGTCAGGCGATCGTGCCGGGGGTCGCCGGGACGTGGAAGGACCTCACCGACTCGGTCAACGCCATGTGCGGCAACCTCACCGCCCAGGTGCGCAACATCGCCCAGGTGACGACGGCGGTGGCCCGCGGCGATCTTTCGCGAAAAATCACGGTCGACGTCTCGGGCGAGATCCTGGAGCTCAAGAACACCATCAACACGATGGTGGACCAGCTCAACGCCTTCGCCGGGGAGGTGACGCGCGTGGCGCGCGAGGTCGGCACCGAGGGGCGCCTCGGCGGTCAGGCCCAGGTGCCCGGGGCCGCGGGCACGTGGAAGGACCTCACCGACAACGTGAACTCGATGGCCTCGAACCTGACGGCCCAGGTGCGCAACATCGCCGAGGTCTCGACCGCCATCGCCAGCGGGGACCTGTCGAAGAAGATCACCGTCAACGTCTCGGGCGAGATTTTGGAGCTGAAGGAGACCATCAACACGATGGTGGACCAGCTCAACGCCTTCGCGTCCGAGGTGACGCGCGTGGCGCGCGAGGTCGGCACCGAGGGCAAGCTCGGCGGGCAGGCCACGGTGCGCGGCGTCGCCGGCACCTGGGGCGACCTCACCGACAACGTGAACTCGATGGCCTCGAACCTGACGGCCCAGGTGCGCAACATCGCCGAGGTCGCCACCGCGGTGGCGCAGGGCGACCTGTCGAAGAAGATCACCGTCAACGTCTCGGGCGAGATCCTGCAGCTCAAGGAGACCATCAACACGATGGTCGATCAGCTGCGCTCCTTCGCGGGCGAGGTGACGCGGGTGGCGCGCGAGGTCGGCACCGAGGGGCGCCTCGGCGGCCAAGCGCAGGTGCCGGGCGTGGCGGGCACGTGGAAGGACCTCACCGACAACGTGAACTCCATGGCCGGCAACCTCACGGCCCAGGTGCGCAACATCGCGGAGGTCTCCACGGCCATCGCCAACGGCGACCTCTCGCGAAAGATCACGGTCGACGTGCGCGGCGAGATCCTGGAGCTGAAGGAGACCCTCAACACGATGGTCGACCAGCTCAACCGCTTCGCCTCCGAGGTGACGCGCGTGGCGCGCGAGGTCGGCACCGAGGGCAAGCTCGGCGGCCAGGCGCAGGTGCCGGGCGTGGCGGGCACGTGGAAGGATCTCACCGACAACGTGAACTCCATGGCCGGCAACCTCACGGCCCAGGTGCGCAACATCGCGGAGGTGACGACGGCGGTGGCCCGCGGCGACCTCTCGCGCAAGATCGCCGTCGACGTGAAGGGCGAGATGCTGGAACTGAAGAACACCATCAACACGATGGTGGACCAGCTCAACGCCTTCGCGGGCGAGGTGACGCGGGTGGCGCGCGAGGTCGGCACCGAGGGCAAGCTCGGCGGTCAGGCGCAGGTGCCGGGCGTGGCGGGAACCTGGAAGGACCTCACCGACACCGTGAACGTGATGGCGGCGAACCTCACCGAGCAGGTGCGCGGCATCGTGAAGGTCGTCACCGCCGTGGCGGACGGCGACCTGACCCAGAACCTCACGGTGGCCTCGAAGGGCGAAGTCGCGGCCTTGGCCGAGACCATCAACAACATGACCCGCACCCTCGCGACCTTCGCCGATCAGGTGACGACGGTCGCCCGCGAGGTCGGCGTCGAGGGGCGGCTCGGCGGCCAGGCCAACGTGCCGGGCGCGGCCGGGACGTGGAAGGACCTCACCGGCAACGTGAACCTGCTGGCCGCGAACCTCACGACCCAGGTGCGCGCCATCGCGGAGGTGGCCACCGCGGTGACCAAGGGCGACCTGACCCGCTCGATCCAGGTCGAGGCCCGCGGCGAGGTGGCGGAGCTCAAGGACAACATCAACACCATGATCGGCAACCTCCGTCTCACGACGGAGCGCAACACCGAGCAGGACTGGCTGAAGACGAACCTCGCCCGCTTCACCAACATGCTCCAGGGCCAGCGCGACCTCGCCACGGTCGGGCGCACGCTGCTCTCGGAGCTGGCGCCCCTCGTCGAGGCGCACCAGGGCGTGATCTACCGGGTCAAGGGCGGGGAGGCGGGGCCGACATCCCTGCGGCTCCTCTCGGCCTACGCGGACGACGCCATCATCGGCCACAAGGAGCGGCTCGCGGTGGGCGAGGGGCTGATCGGGCAATGCGCGCGCGACGCGCGCCGCATGCTCATCACCGAACTGCCACCGACCGCGGCGCCGGTGGTCTCGGGCCTGTTCAAGGCGGTGCCGCGCACCGCCATCGTGCTCCCGGTGCTGTTCGAGGGGCAGGTGAAGGCGGTGATCGAACTCGCCTCGCTCCGGTCCTTCACGGAACTGCAGATCTCGTTCCTCGAACAGCTCACCACCGGCATCGGCATCGTGCTCAACTCCATCGAGGCGACGATGCAGACCGAAGGGCTGCTCACGCAGTCCCAGGAGCTCGCGGGCGAGCTCCAGACCCGCCAGCGCGAATTGCAGCAGACCAACGAGCAGCTGGAGCAGAAGGCCCAGCAGCTCGCCGACCGCAACGACGAGGTCGAGGCCAAGAACCAGGAGATCGAGCAGGCGCGCCGGGCGCTGGAGGAAAAAGCCGCCGAGCTGGCGCTCACCTCCAAGTACAAGTCCGAGTTCCTGGCCAACATGAGCCACGAGCTGCGCACGCCGCTCAACTCCATCCTGATCCTCGGCCAGCAACTCAGCGACAACCCGGACGGCAACCTCTCCGAGCGGCAGGTGGAGTTCGCCCGCACGATCCACGGCGCGGGCACCGACCTGTTGAACCTCATCAGCGACATCCTCGATCTGTCGAAGATCGAATCCGGCACGGTTTCGGTCGAGGCCGAGGAGATCAGTTTCTCCAACCTGCTCGCCGCCACCGCCCGGCCGTTCCGGCACGAGGCGGAGAACCGCCACCTGTCCTTCGACGTGGAGGTGGCGCCCGAACTCGGCACCTTCATCACCGATTCCAAGCGCCTGCAGCAGGTCCTCAAGAACCTCCTGTCGAACGCCTTCAAGTTCACCGCACAGGGCGGGGTGCGCCTGCGGGTGGCGCCCGCCACGTCCGGCTGGAGCGCCGACCACCCGACCCTCGGGAGCGCGCCGGCGGTGGTCGCCTTCGAGGTCGCGGATACCGGCATCGGCATCCCGCCCGAGAAGCAGCGGATCATCTTCGAGGCGTTCCAGCAGGCGGATGCGGGCACGAGCCGCAAGTACGGCGGCACGGGTCTCGGCCTCGCCATCAGCCGCGAACTCGCCAACCTGCTCGGCGGCGAGATCCAGCTGCGCAGCGCCTCGGGCGTGGGCAGCACCTTCACGCTCTACCTGCCGCTGACCTACGTGGGCGCCACCAGCCACGCGCCCCCCGCGGTGGCGCCGCTCGCCGACCCGGTCCCGGTGGCGCCCCCGCTGTTCGCGCGCAACACCGAGTGGACCTCGCCGGTCGAGACCGCGGTCGACGACCGCGAGGCCCTGGAGCCCGGCGACGCGGTGCTGCTCGTCGTCGAGGACGACCCCCACTACGCCCGGGTGCTGATGCAGCTCGCCCGCGACACGGGGTTCAAGGTGCTGGCGGCGGGCCGCGGCGCCGACGCGCTGGCGCTCGCGCGCCGCTACCGGCCCACCGCCGTGTCCCTCGACGTCTTCCTGCCCGACATGCTGGGCTGGACCGTGCTGAGCCACCTCAAGCAGGACCCGGCCACCCGGCACATCCCGGTGCAGATCGTGACGCTCGACGAGGACCGCCACCACGGGCTCGCCCGCGGGGCCTTCGCGTACCTGTCGAAGCCGACGACGCCGGACGACCTCGGCTCGGCGCTGCGGCGCATCAAGACCTTTTCCGAGCCGCGGCGGCGGCGCCTCCTCATCGTGGAGGACAATCCGGCCGAGCGCCTGGGCATCGCGGCGCTGCTCGGGCACGAGGACGTCGACATCCTCACGGCCGAGAGCGGCGAGGAGGCGCTGGCGACCCTGCACGACAGCCCGGTGGATTGCGTCGTCCTCGACCTCAAGCTGCCCGACATGTCGGGCTTCTCGGTGCTGGAGCGCCTCCGCGCCGACGCGCAGCTCGCCGACCTGCCGGTGGTGGTGTTCACCGGCCGCGCCCTCTCGCCCGACGAGGATGCCGCGCTGCACGCCATGGCGCGCAGCGTCGTGGTCAAGGGCGTGGAATCGCCCGAGCGGCTGCTCGACGAGACGGCCCTGTTCCTGCACCGGGTGGTGGCCGACCTGCCGCCCGAGAAGCAGCGCATGCTGGAGCGCCTGCACCGCTCGGACGAGGATCTGGTCGGGCGCACGGTGCTCCTGGTCGACGACGATGCGCGCAACATCTTCGCCCTGTCGAGCGTTCTGGAGCGCCGCGGCATGCGGGTCCTCACCGCCACGACGGGGCGCGAGGCGATCTCGATCATCGAGGGCCGCACCGACGTCGCCATCGTGCTCATGGACATCATGATGCCGGAGATGGACGGCTACGAGACCATGCAGGTGATCCGCGCCAACCCCGCCTTCCGCCGCCTGCCGATCGTGGCGCTGACCGCCAAGGCCATGAAGGGCGACCGCGAAAAATGCCTGGAGGCGGGCGCCTCAGACTACCTCGCCAAGCCGGTCAACACCGAGCAGCTGCTCTCGGCGCTGCGGCTCTGGCTCCACCGCTGACCCGATGCCGATCCAGGACCCGATGAGCGAGGCGGAGCGTACCGGCGAGGGATCGTCCCGGCCCGCGGCGGCCGGTGCGGCGCCGCGCGCGGACGACCGGGTCAACATCCTGCTGGTCGACGACCAGCCGGCCAAGCTCCTGAGCTACGAGGTGATCCTGAGCGAGCTCGGGGACACGCTGATCAAGGCGACCTCGGCGCGGGAGGCGCTGGCGCACCTGCTGCGCACCGAGATCGCCGTGGTCTTGATCGACGTGTGCATGCCCGAGCTCGACGGGTTCGAGCTCGCCACGATGATCCGCGAGCATCCGCGCTACCAGCACGTGGCGATCATCTTCGTCTCGGCGATCCAGATCAGCGACCTCGACCACCTGCGCGGCTACGAGGCCGGCGCGGTCGATTACGTGCCGGTGCCGGTGGTACCGGCGGTGCTGCGCGCCAAGGTGCGCATCTTCGCCGAACTCTACCGCAAGACCCGGCAGCTGGAGCGCCTCAACGCCGAGCTGGAGCAGCACGTCGCCGAGCGCACGGCCGCGCTCGAAGCCTCGACGGCGCGCCTGCGCGAGAGCGAGCAGCGGCGCAGCCTCGCGCTCGCCGCCGGCCGCATGGGCTCCTGGGACTGGGACCCGGCCACCGGCGAGTACGCCTGGGACGAGGGCCAGTACCGGCTGTTCGGCGTCGATCCGGCCGACTTCGTGCCGACCCCCGAGAGCGTCGCGCCCCTCGTCCACCCGGACGACCGCGGGCGGATGCGGGCGTTGGGGCGCCGGGCGGCGCTGACCGGCGAGCCCTTCGACGCGGAGTTCCGCATCGTGCGGCCGGACGGCGAGACCCTGTGGTGCGTGACCGGGGCGGCGACCACCACGGACGCGGCCGGGCGGCGGCGCCTCAGCGGCGTCACCCACGACATCACGGCGCGCAAGCGCGCCGAGGAGGTGCTGCTCGACCTCAACCGCGACCTGGAGCGGCGCATCGAGGAGCGCACCCGCGAGCGCGAGGCGGCGCTGGCCCAGCTCTTCGAGGCCCAGAAGCTCGACACGATCGGCCAGCTCACCGGGGGCGTCGCGCACGACTTCAACAACCTCCTGATGGCCGTGCTCGGCTCCCTCGAACTGCTGGAGAAACGCCTGGACCCGGAGGATGCCCGGGCGCATCGCCTCGTGGACAACGCCGTGCAGGGCGCGCGGCGCGGCGCGGCGCTGACGCAGCGCCTGCTGGCCTTCGCGCGCCGCCAGGAGCTGCGGCCCGAGACCGCCACGGTGGCGGGCCTCGTCGAGGGCATGCGCGGGCTCCTGGAGCGGGCGCTGGGCCCGAGCGTGCGCCTCGCCGCCGCGTTTCCGCCCGACCTGCCGCCGATCCGCATCGACACCAACCAGTTCGAACTGGCGCTCCTCAACCTCGCGGTGAACGCCCGGGACGCGATGCCGGGCGGCGGCACCATCACCCTCGACGGGATCGCGGCCGGCGAGGCGCCCGACCTGCCGCCGGGCGCCTACGTGCGCATCCGCGTCGCCGATACCGGCGCGGGCATGGACGACAGCACGCTCGCCAAGGCGACCGAGCCCTTCTTCACCACCAAGGGACCGGGCAAGGGCACGGGCCTCGGCCTGTCGATGGTGCAGGGGCTCATGGCCCAGTCCGGGGGGGCGCTGCGCCTGTCGAGCGCGCCGGGCCGGGGCACCGCCGTCGATCTCTGGCTGCCGGCCGCGCCGGCGCTCGCCGCCCCGGCGCCCGCCCCGGCGGCGCCCGAGCCGCGCTTCGCGGCGATCCGGCCCTGCACGATCCTGGTGGTGGACGACGACGCGCTGGTGCGCACCGGCACCGCCGCGATGCTGGAGGATCTCGGCCACGCCACCCTGGAGGCGCCCTCGGCCGGCGAGGCGCTGCTGCTGCTGCGCGCCAACCCGGCGGTGGACGCCGTGGTGACCGACCACGCCATGCCGGGTATGACCGGCCTCGACCTCGCCCGGCGCCTGCGCGAGGCGCATCCGGCGCTGCCGGTGATCCTGGCCACCGGCTACGCGGAACTGCCGAGCGACGGCGAGATCCCGGTGCCGCGCCTGTCGAAGCCGTTCACGCAGGAGGATCTGGCGGTGCTGCTCGCCGCCGTGCTGGCGCCGGTCGCGGCGGCCTGACGGCTCAGGCCGGATCGAGGACGTCGAGCGCCCCGGCCGGAAACGGCGCGCCGCGCCCCAGGCACAGGACCCGCACGCCCGCGTGGCGGGCCACCGCCTCCGCGACCGTCTCCGGGGGCGTCGGGGCGCCGGGCGTCTCGCTCACCACCACTGCGCGCAACGCCACCGCGTGGGCGCGCAGCGTCTCGACCGCCGTGAGGGCGTGGCTGATCGCCCCGAGATAGCTGCCCGAGACGAGCAGGGCCGGCAGGCGCAGGGCCTTGAGCCACGCGAGGCCGGTCGCCTCCGGGGTGAGCGGGCTCATCAGGCCGCCGACGCCCTCGACCAGCACCGCGGCACCGGCCGGGGCGGCCGCGATGGATGTTTCGCACCACGCGACCAATTCGGCGAGGGCGAGGCGGCGGTCCTCCCGGGCGGCGGCGAGGTCGGGGGCGAGGGGAGCGGCGAAGCGCCAGGGGGTGCAGGCGGCCACCGTCCCGGGCGTGACACCGAGCCCCTGCGCGGCGAGGAGCAGGGCGGTGTCGCTGCCGGCGAAATCCGGGTCGGCGAGGGGCGGCACGCCGCTCGCCACGGGCTTGAGCGCCACCACCGGCCGGCCGCTCGCGCGGATCGCCCGGGTCAGCGCCGCCGTGACGTAGGTCTTGCCGATCTCGGTGCCGGCCCCGGCGACGAAGAGGGCGCTCATCCGAGGACCGCCCGCGCGTCGCGCAACGCATCGGCCAGGGCGTCGACCTCCTGCTCCGTATGGGCGGCCGAGAAGGCGACGCGCAGCCGGGCGGTGCCGGGCGGCACGGTCGGCGGGCGGATCGCCACCACGAGGAAGCCCCGCGCTTCGAGCGCCCGCGACAGGGCGAGCGCGGCCTCGGCCTCGCCCACCTGCACCGGCACCACGGCGCTCTCGGCCTCCGGCAGACCGAGGCGGGCGGTGAAGCGGCGCGCGAGCGCGAGCGGGCGGGCGGCGCGCTCCGGCTCCGCGGCGATCACCGCGAGCGCGGCCAGCGCGGCGGCGGCGGAGGCCGGGGGCAGGCCGGTGGTGTAGACGAAGCTGCGCGCCCGGCTCGTGAGGAGGTCGATGACCGCCCGCGAGGCGCAGAGATAGCCGCCGTAGCTGCCGAGCGCCTTCGAGAGCGTGCCCATCTCCAGCGGCGCCGTGGCGTCCGGCCCGACCACGCCGAGCCCGTGGGCGTCGTCCACGAGGGTCCAGGCGTCGAAGCGCGCCCCGAGGGCGAGGATGTCGGCGACGGGCGCACGGTCGCCGTCCATCGAGAAGACCCGCTCGGTGAGGATGAGCGCGTGCCGGGCGGCCCCGCGCTCGCGCGCGAGCAGGTCTTCGAGGTGGGCGAGGTCGTTGTGGCGGAACGGCAGGGTGCGGGCACCCGCGAGTCGCGTGCCCGCCCACATGCAGGAATGGCCGAGTTCGTCGATCAGGATCAGGTCGCCCGCCCCGGCGAGCGCCGGCGTGATGCCGAGATTGGCGAGGTAACCGCTGCCGAAGATCAGGGCCGCCTCGTGCCCCTTGCGCCCTGCCAGCGCCGCTTCGAGGTCGGCGAAGAGCGGGTGGTTCCCGGTGACGAGGCGCGAGCCGCCGCTGCCGGCCCCGTAGCGCTCCAGGGCCTCGCGCGCCGCCGCGACCACCGCCGGATGGGTCGAGAGGCCGAGATAGTCGTTGCAGGAGAAGGACACCACAGGCCGGCCGGCGCGCTCGGCCCCGGCGCCCCCGGTGCGCCGGGTCGCCACGAGAGTGCGGCGCAGGCCCGACGCGTCGAGGCCGGCGAGCTTGCCGCGCGCGAAGGCGTCGAGGCTGGGTAGGGCACTTGGCCGGGCACTTGGCATGGGCGCGCTGTGGCGCCGGGGCTTGAGGGTGTCAAGCCGAACGAAACGGTGGGTGAGGCCGCAGCCCCGATGGTCCAGCCCCTTGAAGCACGCAAATTAGTTGACTCAGTCAATCAAAGTCTCGACGGTCTGGGACGACAGGAGGCGCGGCATGACCCCGATTCTCTCACCGTCGGACGACGCCGTCGCGGAGGTGCGCGCCTTCGCGCGGTTCTACACGCGGCAGATCGGGCTCCTCGACGAGGGGCTGCACCGCAGCCGCTTCTCGCTCACCGAGGCGCGGGTGCTCTACGAACTCGCCCACCGCGATGGGCTCACCGCCGCCGCGCTCGGCCAGGATCTCGGGCTCGATGCGGGGTATCTCAGCCGCCTGCTCGCGCGCTTCGCCGCGCAGGGGCTGGTCGCGCGCGCGCCGAGCGGGACAGACGGGCGCAGCCGCGTGCTCGCGCTCACGCCGGCCGGGCGGGCGGCCTTCGCGCCCCTCGACGAGGCCTCGCGCCGGGAGGTCGGCGCGCTGCTCGACCGGCTCTCCGCGCCCGGCCGGACGGCGCTGGTGCGCGCGATGCGCTCCGTGCGGCACCTGCTCGGCGCCGAGGCGACGGAGCCCGCCGCGATCCGCGCCTTCCGGCCCGGCGACACCGGCTGGATCATCCACCGCCAGGGACGGCTCTACGCCGAGGAATACGGCTGGGACGACAGCTTCGAGGCCCTGGTCGCCGGCATCCTGGCGGCCTTCGTGGCGGAGCACGACCCGGCCCGCGAGGGCGGCTGGGTGGCCGAGCGGGGCGGGGAGGTGCTGGGGAGCATCTTCCTCGTGCGCCAGTCGGACGAGGTGGCGAAGCTGCGCCTGCTCTACGTCGAGGGCGCGGCCCGGGGGCTCGGCCTCGGGAGCGCGCTCATCGTGACCTGCCTCGCCTTCGCGCGGGCGGCGGGCTACCGGCGCGTGACGCTGTGGACCAACGACGTGCTGGGGGCCGCCCGGCGCCTCTACGAGGGAGCCGGGTTCCGGCTCACCGCCAGTGCGCCGCACCGCTCCTTCGGCCGCGACCTCGTCGGGGAGACCTGGGACCTCGATCTGACGGGCTGAGCCGCGATCTCGAGGGCTGCGCCGTCTGACGGACACGGATGAGGAATGCGGAAGGGCGCGGCGGGGTGGCTCCCCGAGCAGGACTCGAACCTGCGACAAGGCGATTAACAGTCGCCTGCTCTACCAGCTGAGCTATCGGGGATCGCGCCGGGGCGCCTCTCTAGGCGAAACGCGGGGCGGCGTCAAATGGCGATCCCGCGGCGGGCCGAGTGGGGACCGCCGGTCCGGCTGTGACCTTGCGGCAACAAGCCGGAGCGGCGGCGCCGAACGGCTTTGCCAAGCGTTAACCATGCTCCGGTTATGGCGTAACCGGGCAGTCCCAACCGATTCGCGACCCGCCGATGACGAGACGCGCCGTCCGATTCCTCTTCTGCACCGCCCTGCTCGCGGCGGCGTGGCTCAGCCCGGCGCCGGTCCGCGCCGGGGAGGGGCCGGCCGTGGCGATCGCCGCCGAGGTCGGGGCGGCCCCGGACGGGGGCACCCGGCTCAGCATCGTGCTGTCGCGGCCGGTGGAGGCCCGGGCCTTCGTGATGGAGCGGCCCGACCGGGCGGTGGTCGAGATGCCCGAGGTGAACTTCCAGCTGCCCCCGGAGGCCGGGCGGCGGCGGGAGGGCCTCGTCGCCTCCTACCGCTACGGGCTCTTCGCCCCGGGGCGCTCGCGCCTCGTCATCGACCTCGCCCAGACCGCCACCGTGACCCGGGTGGCGACCGCGCCGCGCCCGCGGGACGGGGCGACGCTGCTCACCATCGACCTCGCCCGGTCCGACCGCGACGGCTTCCGCCGCGCCGCCGTCGCGCCCGAGCCGCCCCCGACCCCGAAGGCGCTCGCGCCGACGCCCGGCGACACCCGCCCTCTGGTGATCGTCGATGCCGGGCACGGCGGCACCGATCCGGGCGCCATCGCGGCCAACGGCGCCTTCGAGAAGGACATCGTGTTCGGGGTGGCCCGCGAGCTGGCGCGGCGGCTGGAGGACGGGCGCCGGGTGCGGGTGCGCCTGACCCGCGACGCCGACGTGTTCGTGCCCCTCGCCGAGCGGGTGCGGATCGCCCGCGAGGCGAAGGCCGACCTGTTCGTGTCGATCCACGCCGATTCGATCTCGGCCGCCCCGCAGGTGCGCGGCGCCACCATCTACACGGGCTCCGAAAAAGCCACCGACGCCGAATCGGCGCGCCTCGCCGATCGCGAGAACAAGGCCGACCAGGCCGCGGGCGCCGACAGCGCCGAGGGGCCGGGCGACGTCTCCGACATCCTCCAGGAGCTCACCCTGCGCGAGACCCGCGGCTTCTCGGCCCGCTTCGCGCAAGGGCTGCTCGGCCAGCTCGGCCGGGTGATGGAGATGAGCGTCAAGCCCCACCGCGAGGCGGGGTTCCGGGTGCTGCGCTCCCCCGACGTGCCCTCCGTGCTGGTCGAACTCGGCTACCTGTCGAGCAAGCGCGACCTCGACCTCCTGCTCTCCGAGGAGTGGCGCGCCCGGGTCACCGAGCAGATGGCGGGGGCGATCGAGACCTTCTTCGCCGGCCGCACCCCGCCCGGGCCGAATCCGACCCTGGCGCGCCGCGCGGCGTCGACCGCCCCAGTTTCACCATAGATCCCGTGTGGATGGGCGCCGTCGGCGCCGCGATTCCCGAGTATACCCGCCCGATGGCGGCGCGCGAACGCGCGTGCCCTCGCTGAAGCGGCGGGAACAGGGTATCCTGGACGCGGCGCGGCCCTCCGCCGCTGGCGGCTCATCATCGACGGATCGGGTTCGGATGCGCTTCATCCTTCGCTTCTTCGGCTTCCTGTTCAGCATCGCCGCGATGGTCTTCGTCGTCGGCGCCGCGATCGGCGGCTACTTCTACTGGAAGTACTCGCAGGACCTGCCGGACCACGCCGCGCTCGCCAATTACGAGCCGCCGGTGATGACCCGCGTGCACGCCGCGGACGGCAGCCTGCTCGCCGAGTACGCCCGCGAGCGCCGGCTCTACCTGCCGATCCAGGCCATGCCCAAGATCATCGTGGCGGCCTTCCTGTCGGCCGAGGACAAGAATTTCTACAAGCACGGCGGCATCGACCCCGAGGGCATCGTCCGCGCGGTGGTCACCAACGCGCAGAGCGGCAAGAAGCAGGGCGCCTCGACCATCACCCAGCAGGTCGCCAAGAACTTCCTGCTCACCAACGAGCAGACCATCGACCGCAAGATCCGCGAGGCGCTGATCGCGCTGCGCATCGAGTCGACCTACTCGAAGGACAAGATCCTCGAACTCTACCTCAACGAGATCTTCCTCGGCACGATCGTGCCGGGCCGCAACCTGCACGGCATCGCGGCGGCCGCGCTCGACTATTTCGGCAAGTCGGTGCACGAGCTGACGATCCACGAGGCGGCCTACCTCGCGGCGCTGCCCAAGGGACCGAACAACTACCACCCCTACCGCAAGACCCAGGCGGCGCTGGCGCGCCGCAACGAGATCATCGGCCTGATGGCCCAGAACGGGTACATCACCCGCGAGGAGGCCGAGGCCGAGCGCAAGCTGCCGCTGGGGGTCAACCCGCGCAACGTCTCGCCCAACACCGCCAGCGCGAACTACTTCGCCGAGGAGGTGCGCCGCGAGATCTCCGAGCGCTACGGCGAGAAGAAGCTCTACGAGGGCGGCCTGTCGGTGCGCACCACCCTCGACCCGAAGATGCAGCTGCAGGCCCGCAAGGCGCTGGTCGACGGCCTCGTGCGCTACGACCAGGCGCGCGGCTGGCGCGGGGCGGTCAAGCGCATCGAGATCGCGGGCCGCGACTGGGGCCTCGCGGTGGCGGAGGTGCCCGCGCTCGGCGACGTGCAGCCCTGGCGTCTCGCCGTGGTGCTGGAGGTCGCGGGCGGCCGGGCGCAGATCGGCCTCCAGCCCCGGCGCGAGAGCTCGGGCGCGGTCGGCCGCGAGCGCGAGACCGGCCTCATCGCGGCCGACGGCGTGCGCTGGACCGGACGGGGCATCACCACGGTCCTGAGCCCGGGCGACGTGGTCTACGTCGAGCGGATGGACGGCCAGAACGCCGCCTACCGCCTGCGGCAGGTGCCCGAGGTCTCCGGCGCCATCCTGGCGATGGACCCGCATACCGGCCGCGTCCACGCGATGGTGGGCGGTTTTTCCTACGACGAGAGCGAGTTCAACCGCGCGACGCAGGCCCTGCGTCAGCCCGGCTCCTCGTTCAAGCCGATCGTCTACGCGGCGGCCCTCGACAACGGCTACACGCCCTCCTCGATCGTCCTCGACACGCCCATCACCATCGAGGCCGGCCCTGGCCAGGAGGCCTGGACGCCCTCGAACTACGACGGCAAGTCGGGCGGGCCGCACACCCTGCGCTACGGCATCGAGCACTCGAAGAACCTGATGACGGTGCGGCTCTCCAAGGACATCGGCATGCCGCTGATCGCCGAGTACGCCCGCCGCTTCGGCGTCTACGACGACATGCTGCCCGTGCTGCCGATGTCGCTCGGCGCCGGCGAGACCACCGTGATGCGCATGGTCACGGCCTATTCGATGCTCGACAACGGCGGCCGGCGCATCCGCCCGACGCTGATCGACCGCATCCAGGACCGCACCGGCGAGACGATCTACCGGCACGACAACCGCAAGTGCCTCGGCTGCGACGCCGAAAAATGGTCCGGCCAGGACGAGCCCAAGCTCGTGGACGAGTCCGAGCAGGTGCTCGACCCGCTCACCGCCTACCAGATGGTCTCGATCATGGAGGGCGTGGTCCAGCGCGGCACCGCCACCATCCTCAAGGAGATCGGCAAGCCGCTCGCGGGCAAGACCGGCACCACCAACGACGCCAAGGACGCGTGGTTCGTGGGTTTTTCGCCGGACCTCGCGGTGGGCGTCTATATCGGCTTCGACAAGCCGCGCTCGCTCGGCGACCGGGCGACCGGCGGCGGCCTCGCGGCGCCGGTCGTGCGCGACTTCCTCAAGGCCGCGCTCGCCGACAAGCCGCCGACCCCGTTCCGGGTGCCGCCCGGCATCAAGCTGATCCGCGTCAACCTCGCGTCGGGCACCCGCGCGGGCGGCGGCGAGGGCGGCATCCTGGAGGCGTTCAAGCCCGGCACCGCGCCGCCCGACAGCTACTCGGCCCCGGCCGCGGCCCAGCCCGGCTATCCCGGCGCGCCCCCGCCGGACGGCGACCGGGCCGCGCAGGCGGGTGGGCTGTACTGAGCGGACGAGGGGAGCGATCGCCGCTCTGTCCTGGCTGACCTAACGGTGGCTTGTGAAGGGTCAGCCGTGCCCCACCTGAAGCAGACCGAGACGTTCCGCCGGTGGGAGCGACGGCTGGCCGACACCAGAGCCAAGGCCCACATCGCAGCTCGCCTGCTGCGATTGGTGAACGGCTTGGCGGGTGACGCAGCGCCCGTCGGCCAGGGCGTTCACGAGCTGCGCATTCACTACGGCCCAGGCTATCGGGTCTACTTTCAATGGCGCGGATCGGATATCGTCGTCCTCCTTTGTGGCGGCGACAAATCGAGCCAGGATCGGGATATCCGGACAGCCCTGCGGCTTGCCGCCGAATGGAATGACGACGATGGCTGAACGGCTCGCGGATCTCGATCTGGCAGATATGCTGCAATCGGACGAGGCGATCGCCGTGTTCCTCACCGATGCCTTCGACACGGGAGACGCCCGCCACATCTCTACCGCTCTCGGCATCGCTGCGCGGGCCGCTGGCCTGGATCACGTGGCCAGCGGGATGGGCGTCTCCCTGGAGGATGTCCGTCGCTCCCTGGACGGAAATAGCAACCCGACCCTCGAAACGACGCTTGCGATCATGAAGGCGCTCGGCGTCGGTATGGCAGCGGTCCCGCTGCGCTCCGCTTCTTGAGCCGGGGCCTTCGCGTGTCGGCGCTCGCGGCCCTGCGGGACGTGCGCGGCAAGCTCGCCTACCTGCGCGCGCAGGGCGGGGCGGCCGGGGTCGCCGCCAAGCTCGCGGCGGTCGCCTACGACCGCAGCCTGCGCCTCCTGCTGCCGCGCGCCGAGCCGGTGCTCTACGCCGGCCTGCCCACCGGCCTGCACCGGGCCTGGGGCGACCGCTGGCTGCCGGCCGCGCTGGTGCGCCAGGACATCCCGGATTTCGAGCACGGCCTCGTGACGGCGCTGCGCGCGGCGGTGCGGCCGGGCGATGCCGTGACGGTGATCGGCACCGGCAACGGCATCACCACGGCGGTCGCGGCGCTCGCCGCGGGCGAGTCCGGGTCCGTGACCTGCTACGAGGGCGATCCGGGCGGGATCGCCGCCACCGCCCGCACGCTCGCGGCGAACGGCGTCGCGGCCCGGGTGCGCCTGCACCACGCGGTGGTGGGCGCGCCGATCCGCGTCTACGGCGCCGCCCCGTCCCGCACCGTCGTGCCCCCCGAGGATCTCCCGCCCGCCGACGTGCTCGAACTCGACTGCGAGGGGGCGGAGGTGCCGATCCTCGACCGGATGACGATCCGCCCCCGGGTGGTCGCGGTCGAGACGCACGGCTGCTACGGGGCGCCGAGCGGGCGCGTCCGCGAGCTCTTGGAGCGGCGCGGCTACGCGGTCTCGGATCTCGGCGTCGCCGAGCCGCGCCTGGAGGCCCTGTGCCGCGAGGGGGACATCCGCGTGCTGGTGGGCGTGCGGCCCGACGCCTGAGCCCGCCGTTTACAGGGACGGCCCGGGAGGCTATCAAGCCCGCCCACCTCTCCAACGACCGTCACACCTGATGCGCGCCGAGATCGAGCAACTCTCGGATGCCGCCAAGCAGTCGATCGGACTGCTGAGGAGGCATCTTTGACTGGGATACCGCGGACAAGCGCCTGGCCGAGCTGAACGCTGCCTCCGAGGACCCGAACCTCTGGAACGACCCGGAGGCGGCCCAGAAGGTCATGCGCGAGCGCAACGACCTCGACGAGGCGATCGCGGCGATCCGGCGCCTGGAGCAGGGGCTGGAGGACGGCGCCACCCTGATCGAACTCGGCGAGATGGAGGGCGACGCGGCCAGCATCCGCGAGGGCGAGGAGCAGATCCGCGCCGTGCAGGCCGAGGCCGCGCGGCGCCAGATCGAGACCCTGCTGGCGGGCGAGGCGGACGGCAACGACACCTACCTGGAGGTCCATGCCGGCGCGGGCGGCACCGAGAGCCAGGACTGGGCCAACATGCTCCAGCGCATGTACGCGCGCTGGGCCGAGCGGCGGAAGTACAAGGTCGACATCGTCGAATGGTCGGACGGCGAGGAGGCCGGCATCAAGGGCGCCACGCTCCTGATCAAGGGCCACAACGCCTACGGCTGGCTCAAGACCGAGTCGGGCGTGCACCGGCTGGTGCGCATCTCGCCCTACGATTCCAATGCGCGGCGCCACACCAGCTTCGCGAGCGTCTGGGTCTACCCGGTCATCGACGACCGCATCACCATCGAGGTGAAGGAGTCGGACTGCCGCATCGACACCTACCGCTCCTCGGGCGCGGGCGGCCAGCACGTGAACACCACCGATTCGGCGGTGCGCATCACCCACCTCCCCACCGGGATCGTGGTGGCCTGCCAGCAGGAGCGCTCGCAGCACAAGAACCGGGCCACCGCCTGGAACATGCTGCGCGCCCGGCTCTACGAGCTGGAGCTGAAGAAGCGGGAGGAGAAGGCCAACGCGGAGGCCGCCTCGAAGACCGAGATCGGCTGGGGCCACCAGATCCGCTCCTACGTGCTGCAGCCCTATCAGCTCGTGAAGGACCTGCGCACCGGCGCCCAGTCGACCAGCCCCGACGACGTGCTCGACGGCGACCTCGACCCGTTCATTGAGGCCTCGCTCGCCCAGCGCGTCTACGGCGGGGCCGAGGCGGTCGAAGACCTCGACTGAGACCGTCTCCGCTTTCAGCAAACGGCGTCGGCATCGGTCATCGCTTCGTGAACAGAACGATGGCCGCGAACGCCTTCCGATCCGACATCGTGGCGCGGCGAAGCGCGTCGATGGCGCTCTCGGCAAGGGAGATCGCCGCCTGGGCATCCTGCAGACTGACTCGGTGGAAGAAGTCGTAGTCGGCATCGTGCCGCTGTTGCTGGAGCGGCACGAACGCGCGGCCGACATCGACGAGATCCTGGGGGAAGCCGTGAGCCAGGAGCTTGCCGCAGGCCCTCTTCGCGGCCCCATGGTCGAGCGCGCGAAACGTCTGGAGCCACGCGCGCCTGGGCACGTTCGGCCCCGTTCCGATCAGGCGGTCGGCGCACTCGCCCGCGATGGCGTGGAACAGGGCATAGTACGATGTGCTGACGGACCGTTTGAGATCGGATTGTCTCGGCTTGCCGCGCGGCGCGGTCGCCAGCCTCCGGGCTGTCCGCAACAGGTCCTTGTTCATCGGGTGGCCTGCTACGCGTCTGAGCCGCCCGGCAGGTAGGAGACGTAGGCGAACCGGCTCTCGCCAGTGGCCGACAACGCGGCGTTGAGCCTCAACACCATGCGGGCCGCCGCCTTCGGATCGAACCCGGTATCCGCATCGTCGTACGCGATCCGAACCATGATCGCATCGTCCCCGTCGTGGTCCTCGTCGACCCTGACGTCGATCGCAGTGTCGCGCGCGCCCGGAAGCTCGCGCATCACGAGATCCCGGATCAGGGCGGTCGTTTCGGGCGCAAGGACGGTCATGGTCATGACCGCATCGTACACCGGCCGGAAGGAAGGGGCCAACGACCGCGCGCCGGTCCTCCCCGGCTCAGCGCGCCGCCAGCAGCCGCGCGCTCGCGCGCAGGAAGCGCTGCGGGTCGACCGGCTCGCCGTCGATGCGGGTCTCGTAGTGCAGGTGCGGGGCGGTGGAGCGGCCGGTGGAGCCGACGCGGCCCACCATCTGGCCCGGCGCCACGGACTGGCCCGGCGCGACGCCGATCGCCGAGAGATGAGCGTAGCGGGTGACGATGCCGTGGCCGTGGTCGATCTCGACCATGTTGCCGTAGCCGCCGGAATACTCCGCCGCCGTCACCGTGCCGGCCGCCGCGGCGCGGGCGGGGGCGCCGGCCTCCGCGCGCAGGTCGATGCCGGTGTGGAGGGCGAGGCCCCGGGTGAAGGGATCGACCCGGTAGCCGTAATGGCTCGACAGGCCGCCGTCGAAGGCGAGCGGGCGCTGCAGCGGCAGGCCCTTGATGATCCGCCGCAACTGGTCGCGCTCGCCGAGGCTGCGCTGGGCCAGCGTCACGGCGGCCTCGAAGGGGCCGGCGCCCACCGGCACGAGCGGGCCGCCGAGGCCGCCGCCGCGCGCCGGCGCGAAGCGGCCCGGATCGAGGCCGACCTCGGCCACCACCCGGCGCAGGCGCGTCGCCTCGACCTGGCTGCGCTGCAGGATGCGGTCGAGGGTCAGGCTCTGCTGCGCGGCGATCCCGTCGAGGGCCGTCTCCAGGCCGGCGACCCGGCTCACGGCCCCGAGGGACACCGGGGCCGGCGCCGCCTCGGTGCGCAGGCCCAGCGCCTCGGGGTTCGGCAGCGGGACTGGCACGGGCTTCTGCGGGGCGCCGCGGGCCGGCAGGGCGCCGGTGACTGCAGGCGCGTCGGGCGTCTCGCCCGCCTGCTCGGCGAGCCCGGTCAGCATCGCCTGCCGGTTCTCCAGCGAGACCTGGCGGCTGGTGAGTTCGGCGATGCGGGTCTCGACCCCGTCCTGTTCCAGGAGTTTCTGGGTCGCGACCCGGTCGAGGCGGGCGCGCAGCGCGCTCACCCGCTCCTCGTAGGCGTAGTGCAGGCCGCGCTCGCGGGCGGCGATCCGCGCCAGCGCCTCGTCGCGGAAGACGAGCGCCCAGGTGGCGGCGCTCGCCCAGAGGGCGAGGACGAGGGCGGCGAGGCCGGCCGCCGCCAGGGTCCGGCGGCGGACCACGTAGACGATCGGATCGGCAGGAGAGCGGGGGGGCGTACCGGGAAGGGAGGAGGGCTGTGGCATCGGGCCGTTCCGGGGATGGTCCGGAGACTGGCCGGTTAAGGTTAAGGAACTCCCAAACTCAGGGGCAGCATCAGTCCAACCCGCGGACCGGCAGGTCTGTCCGCCGCCGCGGGCCGGCCTATCCGCAACGTCCTCCCGAATGCCCTGCAGAAGAACAGCCGCGCTCGAACCCGGCGCCCGTCCGGCGCTCCGCTGCGGGAAGGCCGCGCCGCCGGGCTCTCTCCGCCTGCCTGGCTGCCGCGCCCGCGATCCTGTAGGGCTTCGCCGCCATGCCCGACCTGCCCCACCTCGCCCTCTATGTCGCCGCGGCCCTCGTGCTCGCCGTCACGCCCGGCCCGGGCCTGTTCTACGTCGCGGCGCGCACGCTGGCGGGCGGGCCGAAGGCGTGGCCTCCAGCCTCGGCACCGGCCTGGGCGGCTTGGCCCACGTCCTGGCGGGCAGCCTGGGCGTCTCGGCCCTCGTGCTCGCCAGCGCCGAACTCTTCACCGCGCTGAAGCTGATCGGGGCTACCTACCTGGTCTGGATCGGCCTTCGCACGCTCCGCGCGGCCCGCCGGGACGCGCAGGCCGGACCGGCCGGCGGCACGGCGGTGATCGGGGCGCGGCGGGCCTTCCGCGAAGGTGTCCTGGTCGAGGCCCTGAACCCGAAGACCGCGGCCTTCTTCCTGGCCTTCGTGCCGCAATTCGTGGATCCGGCCGCCGGCAGCGTCGCCCTGCAATTCGTGGTGCTCGGCTCCGTGTCGGTCGGGCTCAACACCCTCGCGGATCTCGGGGTCGCCGTCGCGGCGGGCGGCATCCGGTCGGGCGCGGCCGCGAGGCCCGCGCTGATCCGCCGCCTGCGGGAAGGCTCGGGTGCCGCGATGATCGCGCTCGGCCTCGGCCTGACCCTGGCGCGGCGCCCCGCGCCTTAGCGCGCCGGAGCGGACTCCGGCTCGGCGCAAGAGAGCGAGAATCGACAAGGGCTTGGACCAGCGCCCGACCGCGCTGCCACGGTCCACGACGGTTGAACACGGCCATGCCGTCATGCGGCGACCATCACGCCCGGATCGAGGATGGTCCACGAGAAGCGGTCGCGCGGCAGCGTCTCGGCGAAGCGCTTCAGGCGCGACTTGGCGAACAGGCGGGTGATGAAGGCGAGGTGCTCCGTCATGCCGAACGAAGCGCAGGGATCCCCTCTCCCGCACGGGAGAGGGGATCTCGCGCTCGTCCATCGACGGGATCGCCGCGACGATGGCTTCTGCGATGCGTCCCCAGGGCGCCGCGTCACAGCGCGCGGGCGGCCGCCAGGACCTCGTCCGCATGGCCGGGGACCTTCACCTTCGGCCAGATCCGCGCCACGGTGCCGTCGCGGTCGATCAGTACGGTGGTGCGCTCGACGCCCATGTACTTGCGGCCGTACATGCTCTTCTCGGCCCAGACGCCGTAGGCATCGAGCATCGCCTTCGTCTCGTCGGAGACGAGGGGGAAGCCGAGCCCGTACTTGGCGCTGAATTTCTCGTGGCTCCTCATCGAGTCGGGCGACACGCCGATCACCGCCGTGTCGGCGGCCGCGAAGGCCTCCGCGAGGGCGTTGAAGGCCTGGGCCTCCAGCGTGCAGCCGCTCGTGTCGTCCTTGGGGTAGAAGTACAGCACCGCCTTGCGGCCCTTGAGCCCCGCGAGGCTGACGGTGCCGCCCGTCGCGGGCAGGGTGAAATCCGGGGCGGAATCGCCGGGGTTCAGGGGCATCGTGCCTTCCTTTCGGCCGATTGATGGTGTGCCTCATGGGAACGAAGCCCGCAACGGCGCGCGACGGCGGACGACAACCGCCGCGGCGCCGGAGCGGGGCGGCTTGCGGGGCGGCTTGGGGCATGCGGGCGCGGCGTTAACCTTCGGTAACCGGACTCGACCGACGCTGCCGGCATCACGGCAGGCGTCCCGCAACGACGGCAGGCATGGATCAGGCTCATCCGACCCCCTCAGCATCGCCCGGCACGGCCTGCCCGCCGGGCCGTCCGTCGGTGCTGCGGCGATGCGTCAGGGGCGTGCTCGTCCTCAAGCTCGCGGCGGCGCTGCTGGTCGGCCTCGGCGCCGGGCTCGCCTACCTGCGCCTCGCCAGCGGGCCGATGGGGGTCGCGTGGCTGGAGCCGCGCCTGACCGGCGCCATCGCGGCGCGGCTGGGGCCGGGCTGGCAGGTCACTCTGCGCGACAGCGCCATCGAGATCGACCGCGACGGGGCGCTCGCGCTGCGCACCACCGGGCTCGACATCCGCAACCCCGAGGGCGCCCTCGTGGTGCGCGCGCCGCTCGCCCTCGTCAGCATCGACCTGCCGGCGCTGCTCACCCTGACGGTGCAGCCGCGCTCGGTGGAGTTCCGCGACCTGCAATTGCGGGCGGTGGTGCACCGGGACGGCTCGATCGCGGCCTCCGCCGACCCGACCGAGGCGAGTCCGCGCACGCCGCCCGCGGTGGACGCGGCCCGCGGCACCGTCTCGCCCATCTCGGCCACGGTCGCGTCGATCTTCAGCCTCGTGCTCGATTCCGCGGGCGTGTTCGGCACCCTCGACCGCGCCCGCCTGACCAACGCCCGCCTCACCCTCACGGACGATGCCGGCGTCGACCGCGCGGTCTTTCCGCGGGTCGACGGCCTGTTCACCCGCGACGCCCTGCGCGAGGCGCGGGTGTTCGAGATGCGCATCCTCGGGCCGCACGGGGAGTGGCGCTTCGGCGGCGACGTGGAGCAGGCCGCCGGCGGCCTGCGCCGGGGCGTCCTGACCCTCGACGACCTGCCGGTCTCCGACCTCCTGCTCCTCTCCGGCCAGTCGCGGCTGCCGCTCACCACCGACCTCAAGCTGTCCGGCCGCGCCACCGTCTCGATGCACGGCGCCCGGCTCGACGCGATGACGCTCGCGCTCCGGTCGAGCGAGGGCAGCCTCCTGATCGAGGAGAAGGACTTCAACNCGGCTGCCGCTCACCACCGACCTCAAGCTGTCCGGCCGCGCCACCGTCTCGATGCACGGCGCCCGGCTCGACGCGATGACGCTCGCGCTCCGGTCGAGCGAGGGCAGCCTCCTGATCGAGGAGAAGGACTTCAACCCGGTCACCATCGAGACCGTCTCGGTGGATGCGAGCTGGGACGAGACCCGCCGCGCCCTCAAGCTCGACGCCGTCGATTACCGGGGCGGGGGCAACGCCGTGCGGCTGGCGGGCGAGTGGGCGGCGGGTCCCGGCGCCGACCCGGCCTGGACCGCGACCCTCACCGGCCGCGACGCGGTGCTCCGGGGGGCCACCCCCGCCGACCCGCCGGTCCGGATCGACAGCATCGCGGCCCATCTCTCGGGCCGGGACGACGGCGTCTCCATCGACGCCTTCACGCTCTCCGGCCCCACCGCGAGCGGCAGCGTCTCGGGCACCTTCGGCACGCGCCAGGACGAGGGCGGCCTGACGCTGCGCATCCAGGCCGAGCGGGCGGACGGGCGCAGCGCCCTGCGGCTGTGGCCCGAGAACATCGCGCCGCCGATCCGCACCTACCTCGTCGACAACCTGCGGGCCGGCCGGCTGGACAACCTCGACATCGCGGTCGACATGACGATGGCGGAGTTCGCGGCGGCCACCCGCGGCGACCCGATGCCGGACGGCGCCGTGCGCATCGCCTTCGCGATCGCCGACGGCGGTCTGGTGATCTCGCCCGACGCGCCACCGCTCTCGCGCGGGCGCGTCTCGGGCCTCGTGACCGGGCGCAACACCACGATCCGGGGCGCCACCGCCGAGATCCGGATGCCGGACGGGCGCGTGCTCGGCCTGCAGGACGGCTCCTTCGTCATCAAGGACGCGGTGCCCCACGACGTCACCGCCCAGATCGGCTTCCGCCTCGTCGGCGGCACCGACGCGGTCGCCTCGCTGCTCCAGGCCAAGCTGTTCCGCGGCCTGAGCAGCACCGAGATCGACCCGGCGGGCGTGAAGGGGCAGGCGGACCTGCGGGTCGACTTTCCCCTGAACCTCGACCGCGTGCCCGACATCGCCGACCTGCCGGTGACGGCGAGCGGCAGCTTCACCGACGTCACGGTGGACAAGCTCGTCGGCAAGGACCGGCTGGAGAACGGCCGCTTCGCCATCGCGTACGACCGCAGCGGCTTCAACCTCAAGGGCGAGGCGAAGCTCGCGGGCGCGCCGATGAGCGTCGACCTGCACCAGCCCAAGGCCGGCGCCCCCGGCGAGGCGCTGGTCACGCTGACCCTCGACGACGCGGCGCGGGCGCGGCGGGGCCTGCCGGCCGCGCCCGCGCTCGCCGGCCCGGTGCCGGCCCGCTTCGTCGTGCCGATCGGCCGGCCGGGCCGCACCACCGCCCGGGTCGAGGCCGACCTCTCGCGGGCTTCCATCGACGGCCTGCTGCCGGGCTGGACCAAGGCGGCCGGCAAGCCCGGACGACTGACCTTCGCGCTCACCGAGACGGCCACCGGGATGGACCTGCGCGACATCGTGCTCGAATCCGGCACCGTCCAGGCCCGCGGCAGCGCGATCGTGAGCCAGGAGGGCACGCTCGACCGGGCGGAGTTCACCAGCCTGAAGCTCTCCCCCGGCGACGACGTGCGGGGCCTCGTGGAGCGCAGCGGCGGCACCTACAAGGTCAATCTCAAGGGCGGCGTGGCGGATGCGCGCCCCTTCCTCAAGGCGCTCACCGGGCCGGCCAGGAAGGGCGGCAAGGACGGGCAAGGGAAAGAGGGTCCTGGCAAGGAGGTCGAGGCGGACCTGAGCTTCGCGATCCTCACCGGCTTCAACGAGGAGGCGCTGACCAACGCCTCCCTGCGCCTGTCGCTGCGCGGCGACGACCTGCGGCAGGGCCGGATCCAGGGCCGCCTGAAGGGCGCCGCCGTGACCGTCGAGGTGGCCCGCGGCGAGCGCGGCGCGCCGCCGGTGCTCTCGGCGGAATCGAGCGACGCGGGGGCGGTGCTGCGCTTCCTCGACATCTACCGGCGCATGCATGGCGGGCGCCTGCAATTGCAGACCACCATGAACGACGGGCCGCAGAGCGGAGCGGTGCAGATCCGCTCCTTCGTGCTGCGCGACGAGCCGGCGCTCGGGCGCATCATGGCGCAGGGCGATCCCGGGGGCGACGACCACCTGAACCAGGGCGGGCGGCGGGAGGTCAACGACGTCGGCTTCGACCGCCTCTCCGCCGATTTCGTGCGCACCGGCACCCGGGTCGACGTCTCGGAGGCCGCGATCTCCGGCCCTGCGATGGGCTTCACCCTGCGGGGCTGGCTCGATACCGGGCGCAACCGCACCGACATTGCCGGCACCTTCGTGCCGCTCTACGGGCTCAACAACGTCGTCTCCCACGTGCCGATCTTCGGGCCGCTCCTCGGCGGCGGCTCCAACGAGGGCCTGTTCGGCATCAACTTCCAGGTCTCCGGGACGATGAGCGCGCCGAACGTCAGCGTGAACCCGCTCTCGGCCATCGCGCCCGGCTTCCTGCGCAAGCTGTTCGGCGCCGGGGGGCCGCCCCAGGCGGCGCGCCCCGAGCGGTAGCGGCAGGGCGGGCGGCCCAGCCGAACCCGCCATGCCGGACAACGGACCGGCCCCTGCCGCCGGCTCGCCCGTGATCCTCGCGCCTCAGCGCCGTCCTCGCCGCCTCTGCGATCCTCTTTGCAATGCGCGCCAGGGCATTCCAAATTCGGCCCTAACATTTGTTAGACCGATGACTGGGCTTTGCTTCCGACGATTGCACCTTGGCCTTTGATTGACACCGCCTTCCGCAGAGATTAGCGTGACGGTGCTTGCAGTGCGCAATCCTCTCCGATGGAGGTGTGCTTGCAGAATCGTGCGTCTCGCCGATATCGGGGGAGGGGGTCTCGGGCCGCGCTGACGGCCGGTCTCCTCGCCGCATCCGCCGCGGGCTGCGACGCGCCGGCTCCCCTCACGCCGCCGCCGCCCCGCGTGCTCGCCGCCGCGCCCCTGGTCGCGCCGCTCCAAGAAAACATCCTGCTCACCGGCCAGACCGCCGCCGCCGCCACGGTCGACCTCGTCGCCCGCGTGCCGGGCTTCCTGCGCGAGGTGGGCTTCACCGACGGCGCCGACGTGCCCAAGGGGCAAGTGCTGTTCCGGATCGAGGACGAGCCCTACGTCGCGCAGGTCGACCTGGCGCAGGCGACCCTCGACCAGCAGCAGGCCGCCCTCAAGAGCGCCGAGGCCGAATTCTCGCGCCAGGACGCGCTGCGCAAGCAGTACGTGGCGACGCAGACGAGCCTGGACACAGCGCTCGCCGCGCGGGACACCGGGCGCGGCGCGGTGGCGGCCGCCCAGGCGAACCTGAAGACCGCGCAGATCAACCTCTCCTACACGCGGGTGGAGGCGCCCTTCGCGGGCCGGATGGGCCGGCGCCTCGTCGATGCGGGCAACCTCGTGGGGGCGGGCCAGCCCACCAAGCTCGGCACGCTGTCGCAGATCGACCAGCTCTACGCCACCGTCAGCATCAACGAGCGCGACCTGCGCCGCCTCCAGGCGGCCCTGCGCGAGAGTGGGCTCACCCGCGAGGCGCTGCGCCGCGTCCCGGTCCAGGCCGGCCTCTCCGACGAGCCCGACCTGCCGCATCGCGGCCACCTCGACTTCGTGGATGCCGGGCTCGACAGCGCCACCGGCACGCTCCAGGCCCGGGCCATCCTCGACAATCCCGGCCGGCGGCTCGCCCCGGGGCTGTTCGTGCGACTGCGCATCCCCCTCGGCCCCCCGAAGCCCGCGCAGTGGGTGCCCGCCGCCGCGCTCGGCGCCGACCAGGCCGGCCCGACCCTGCTCGTGGTGGACGAGGGCGGCACCGTGGCGCTGCGGCGCGTCACCCTGGGGCCGGCGCGCGGCGGCCTGCAGGTGATCGCGGCCGGCCTCCAGCCGAACGACCGGGTCGTGACGGACGGCGTGCAGTTCGCCGTTCCGGGCCGGACCGTCGCGGTGTCGCCGGGCGCGATCCCGGCGCCGGCCGGCGCGATCCCGGCGCCAGCCGGCGCGATCCCGGCGCCGGCCGCCGCCGCCCGCGCCGAGTGAGGCGACCATGCGCGTCGCCACCTTCGTCGAGCGCCCGGTCCTCGCCAACGTGCTGGCGGTGCTCGTCTGCGTGATCGGCCTCGTGGCGATCCTCTTCCTGCCCGTCGCCCAGTACCCGCCGATCACGCCGCCCACCGTGCAGGTCACCGCGCGCTTTCCCGGCGCGGACGCCCGGACGGTGGTCGAGACCATGGCCCTGCCGATCGAGCAGCAGGTCAACGGCGTCGAGAACATGCTCTACATGCAGTCGACCTCGGCCAACGACGGCACCTACGCGCTCGTCGTCACCTTCGCGGTGGGCACCGACCTCGACCAGGCGCAGGTCCAGGTCCAGAACCGGCTCTCGGCCGCGATGGCGGTGCTGCCCCAGGCGGTGCAGGCGCAGGGCGTGACGAGCAAGAAGAAGAGCACGGCGATCCTGCAGATCGTCACGCTCACCTCGCCGGACCGCTCGCGCGACGGGCTCTTCCTCAGCAACTACGCGGCGATCAGCCTGAAGGACACGCTCGCCCGCATCCCGGGCGTCGCCGACGCCTCGGTGTTCGGCATCGGCCAGTACGGGATGCGGATCTGGCTCGACGCCGACGCCCTGCGGGCGCGCGGGCTGATGCCGGGCGACGTGGTGAGCGCGGTCCAGCAGCAGAGCCAGGCGGTGGCGGCGGGCCAGGTCGGCGCCCCGCCGGTTCCGACGAATCAGGCCTTCCAGATCACCCTCGACCTCAAGGGCCGCTTCGCGGACGCCGCCGAGTTCGAGGAGATCGCGGTCAAGACCGAGCCCGGCGGCGGCATCACCCGCATCCGCGACGTGGGGCGGGTCGAACTCGGCGCGCAGGCCTACAGCCAGTTCCTGACCCTCGACGGCGCCCCGGCGGCCGGCATCGCGATCTTCCAGCTTCCCGAGGCCAACGCGCTCGCGGTGGCCGCGGCGGTGCGCGCCGCGATGGCGCGCCTCTCGGCCGACTTCCCCGAGGGCGTGACGGCCAGCATCCCGTTCGACACCACCCGCTTCGTCCAGGCCTCGATCCGGGAGGTCTGGATCACGCTGGCCGAGGCGGCCGTGCTCGTCCTCCTCGTCATCCTGGTCTTCCTCGGGGATTGGCGCGCCACCCTGGTGCCGGCCACCACCGTGCCGGTCACCATCATCGGCGCCTTCGCGGGCCTCGCGCTGCTGGGCTTCAGCATCAACCTCCTCACCCTGTTCGGGCTGGTGCTCGCCATCGGCATCGTGGTCGACGACGCGATCATGGTGGTGGAGGCCTCGGACCACCACGTCGAGGCGGGTCTGTCCCCGCGGGAGGCGGCCGTCACGGCGATGGGCGAGCTGATGATGCCGATCCTGGCCATCACGCTGGTGCTGCTCTGCGTCTTCCTGCCGGCCTCGCTCCTGCCGGGCATCGTCGGCCAGCTCTATCGGCAATTCGCCCTGGTGATCGCCGCGACCGCGCTCCTCAGCGCGCTCAACGCGGTGACGCTGAAGCCCACGCAGTGCGCGCGCTGGCTGCGGCCCAGGACCACGGCGCCGGGCCGCGTCGAGGCTGCCTTCCGGCGCCGCTTCGAGGCCGTCTACGGCCGGCTGGAATCGGCCTATCTCGGGGTGACCGCCCGGCTGGTGCGGCACGCCGGAGCCGCCGCGGCGGCGGCGCTCGCGCTCGTGGCGGCGGGGACCTACGGCCTCGCGCGCCTGCCCACCGCCTTCATCCCCACCGAGGACCAGGGTTACCTGATGGTGGCGGTCCAGCTCCCCGACGGCGCCTCGCTGGAGCGCACCGCCCGGGCCATGGACCGGCTGACCGTGGCCGCCAAGGCGGTGCCGGGCGTCGACCGGGTGGTGTCGATCGGCGGCGTCTCGCTCCTCGACAACAACGCCTCGCTCGCCAATGCGGGCGTCGCCTACGTGATCCTGAAGGACTGGAGCGAGCGGGGGGCGGGGGAGGACCTGCGCACCCTCTACGCCGGGCTCCAGGCCCGCCTCTCCGCTCTGCCGGAGGCGCGCTCCACCGTGGTGCCGCCCCCGCCGATCCAGGGCCTGGGCCTCACGGGCGGCTTCCAGATGCAGGTGCAGCTCACGGGCGGCAGCTTCGACTACGCGGCGCTGCAACGGGCCGCCGACGCGCTGGTGGCGGCGGGCGCCGCCCAGCCCGGCCTCGTGCGGGTGACGACGCCGTTCCGGGCCGGGGCGCCGCATCTGCGGGTCGATCTCGACCGGCGCAAAGCCGAGACGCTCGGCGTCAATCCCGGCGACGCGCTCCAGACCATCCAGACCTATGTCGGCTCGACCTATGCGGGCCAGATCACCCGCTTCGGCCACACCTTCCCGATCTTCGTGCAGGCCGACGCGCCGTTCCGGCTCACGCCCGAGACCATCGAGACCCTGACCGTGCGCAACGCGAGCGGCGGCGCGGTGCCGGTGGGCGTGCTCGCCACGCTCACGCCCGCCCTCGGCCCGGCGCTCGTGCCCCTGTTCAACCTCGCGCCCTCGGCGGCGATCAACGGCGCGGCGGCGCCCGGCACCAGCTCCGGCGAGGCCCTGGCCTTGATGGCGGATCTCGCCAAGTCCACCCTGCCGCCGGGCACCCGCTTCGACTGGTCGGGCATCGCCTACCAGGAGGCGCAGCTCGGGAACCAGGCCTACTGGGTGTTCGGCCTCGCGCTCCTCCTCGTCTACCTCGTGCTGGCGGGCCAGTACGAGAGCTGGACGGCGCCGCTCGCGGTGATCCTGGCGGTGCCGCTCGCGCTCCTCGGCACCGTGGCGGCGCTGACGCTCGCGGGGGCCGCCAACAACATCTACACGCAGATCGGCCTCGTGCTGCTGATCGCGCTCGCGGCCAAGAACGCCATCCTGGTGGTCGCCTTCGCGCGCGACCTGCGGCTCGTGCGCGGCCTGCCCATCGAGGAGGCGGCACTCGCGGCGGCGCGGCTGCGCCTGCGGCCGATCCTGATGACCTCGCTCGCCTTCATCCTGGGCGTCCTGCCCCTCGTCTTCGCCACCGGGGCGGGGGCGGCGGCCCGGCGCTCCATCGGCATCACGGTGTGCAGCGGCATGCTGGCCTCGACCTTCGTGGCGGTGCTGTTCGTGCCGCCGTTCTTCGTGGTGCTCCAGCGCCGCGCCGAGCGCGCCGCGCGCGGCAAGACCCCGGCGCTGCCGGCGGAAGGCTGACCGCGTCGGCGCAGACCGGCGCGCAACGAACAGAGAGGCGCCGCCATGATCGTTCGCGCTTGGACCCCACGCGCTTGGCCGTTCCGGCCGCATCGCGCCGCGCCGCGCTTCCGGCCGGGCTCCTGGCCGCGCTACTGGCCGCGCTCCTGCCGCGCGGCGCGCGCCTGCCTCGCCGGCCTGCTGCTGCTGGGCGGTCCCGCCGCCGCGCAGACCGCCGCCCTCGAACCGGAGGCGCTGGCGCTCCTGAAGGGCGCCGGCGCGGCGCTCGCCGGAGCCAGGACCATGAGCTTCACGGCAACCGCGCTGCACGACGTGCCGAACGCGGAGGGCCAGTCGATCCTCTACACGGTGCAGAGCCGCGTCAGCCTGCGCCGCCCGGACCGGCTGCGGGTCGAGACGACGGGCGACGGGCCGCCGAGCGAGTTCGTCAGCGACGGGCGCACCATGACGCTCTACCGGCCGCGCGCCCGCACGGTGGCGACCGCGCCGGCGCCGGCCAGCCTCGAAGCGGTGCTCAAGGCCGAGGCGGCCGTCGCCGGGCAGAGCCTCGCCTTCGCCGACATGCTGCTCGCCCAGACCGAGGGCACCTTCACCCAGGGCCTGACCCGAGCCTTCGTGGTCGGCCGCTCGACGCTGGTCGGCGGCGTCGAGACCGCCATCGTCGCCTTCGCGGCCCCGGACGCGCAGGGGCAGATCTGGATCGGCGCGCAGGACCGGCTGCCGCGCCAGCTCTGGGTCACCGAGACCGCGGCGCCAGGCCGGCCCCGCAGCGGGGTGAGCTTCGGCGAGTGGCGCCTCGACGCCCCGCTCGACGACAGCGCCTTCACGGCGGCCGACGCGGCGGGCGCCGCGCCGGTGCCCTTCACCCAACCTGATCTCTGAAACGGGGAGGACGCGATGATGCGGATCAGTGCGGGCCTGCTGGCGGCCGCGATCGGAATCGGGACGGCGGCGCCCGCCGAGGCGTTCTGGGTGGCGCGCGGCTGGCGCGGCGTGACGGTGGGGGGCTTCCGCGCCCCGCTCGCAGCCCGCGAGGCAATCCTGGCGCGCTGCTGGCGCTGCGCCCCGGTGGCCGCCGCGGCGGCGGGCGCCGCGATCGCGGGCGGGGCGGCCGCGGTGACGGCCCACGCCGCCGTGACGACCGGCCCCGCCGCGGACTCCGCGGCTCCCGCGGCCAGCGCGGCGGCCAAGCCCGCGGAGGGCGCGCCCGCGGCGGCCAAGCCCGCGGAGGGCGCGCCCGCGGCGGCCAAGCCCGCGGAGGGCGCGCCCGCGGCGGCCAAGCCCGCGGAGGGCGCGCCCGCGGCGGCCAAGCCCGCGGAGGGCGCGCCCGCGGCGGCCAAGCCCGCCGCGGGATCAGCGACGGCGGCCACCTCCGGAGGAGGCGCCTCCGCCGGAACCACGTCCGGAGGAAGCACGCAGGTCGCCCAGGCGAACAGCGCCTCGACGCACTGCGCCGCCGGCCTGCCGGCGGACTCGAAGATGATCTACGACGCGGCGATCCGGAATATGAAGAGCCTGGAGACGCTGCGCGACACGGTCGTGGCGGAGACCCGTTCGCTGGTCGAGGCCGGCCGCATCCCCGAGGCGGAGGCGCGGCCCGCCGCCGAGAAGGCCGGCACCTGCCTGCGCCTCCTCGCTCACCCGTGACCGAACCCGCGCGAAGGGAGACGACCCATGAAGTACGTCCTGATCCTGCTCGGCCTCGCCGCCGGCCTCGTCACGCTCACCCCGAGCCCCGCGGATGCCGTGGTCTGCGCCCGGGGCGTCTACCGGGCCGGCTGCGTCGGACCGGGCGGCTCCGTCGCGGTGCGCCGAGGCGTCTACGGGCCGCGGCGCGTGGTGGTGCGGCGCGGAGGCTATTACGGGCCGCGGCGCACCACGGTCTACCGCCGCTGGTGAGGCGCGCACCGCGGCACCGTCCGTGATCCTGCGGGCGGCGGCGGGCGTCCTCGCGCTCGCCGGCCTCGCCGCGGCGGCGGTCTACGCCGGGCTGACCCACGCGGAGCTGCGCGTCACCACCGGCCCGCCCGGCAGCGCGATCCAGCGCCTCGTCTCCGCCTTCGCGCAGGCGAACGCCCGGCTGCATCCGCGCGTGCGCGTCGTGCCCGTCGAGGAGGCCGGCCTCCAGGCGAGCGCGACGGCGCTGGAGGAGGGGCGGGTCGACCTCGCGGTGATCCGCAGCGACCTGCCGCCGCCGCCGAACGGCATGACCGTGGCGATCCTGCGCCGGGACGTGGTCGCCCTGGTGCTGCCGCCCCACAGCCCCGTCACCGCACTCGGCCACCTCGCCGGGCGGCGCGTGGCGATCCCCGCCGGACCGGTCCAGGCGGACGATGCCCGCATCCTCGACGCGCTTCTCGCCTACGTGGGCGTGCCGGCGGACCGGGTGGAGCGGATCTTCGCCGAGCCCGACGCCCTCGCGGCGGCCGTGCGGGAGCAGAGGGTGGCGGCGGTGTTCGCGGTCGGGCCGGTGGGGCCGGGCGCGGCGGTGGAGGCGGTGGCCGCCGTGGCGCGGGCGACGCGGGGCACCCCGACCCTGCTCGCCCTGTCCGAGGCGGAGGCGATCCACCGGCGCCATCCGGGGCTGGAGCCGATCGAGGTGCCGGTCGGCGCCTTCCGGGGCCGGCCCGCGGTGCCGGCCGAGAGCGTCGACAGCCTCGCGGTCACCTACCGCCTCGTCGCCGCGCGCGCGATGCTCGACATCGTGGCGGCGGCGGTCGCCCGGTCGGTCTTCACGGCCCGGACCCTGCTCACCGCCTCGACTCCCTTCGCCGGCCAGATCGAGGCGCCCGACCTCGACGACCGGAACCCGCTGCTGCCGGTCCATCCGGGCGTGGCGACCTACCTCACCAACGGCGACCAGAGCTTCTTCGACACCTCGCAGAACTACCTCTATCTCGGCGGCATCGTGCTCAGCCTCGTCGGCTCGGGGCTGGCGCTCGCGGTGAGCCACGGACACCGGCGCCGCGCCGCGCGCGAGCGGATCCTCGTCCGGCAGCTGATCGCGATCGCGGACGCGGCCGACACGGCCGATGCACCCGCGCTCGACGGCCTGGCGCGCGACCTGCGCGGGCTCGTCGGCGCGGCGCTGGCGAAGGAGGCGCGCGCCGGCAGCGGCTCCCCGCTCCTCGGCCAAGCGATTCTCGGCCAGGCGATCGACCACGCCCGCGCGGCGATCCGCGAGCGGCGCGAGGCGCTGGGGCGGCTCTAAGTCCTTTTTTTGCACCGAATCGGCCTCCACTTCGGCGGAGAGCGCTGGGGGGATCTGTGGCATGGCGAAGCTCGTCTTCGGAATGAACCAGTCGTTGGACGGCTACGTCGACCATCTGGCGTTCGGACCAAGCCCCACGCTCTTCCGCCACTTCATTGAGGAGGCCCGGGGGCAGGCGGGCAGCGTGTACGGCCGCCAGATGTATGAGATCATGCGCTACTGGGACGACGATCATCCTGAATGGGGTGCGGCGGAGCGCGCCTTCGGGGCGGCGTGGCGAAACCAGCCCAAATGGGTCGTCTCGCGTTCATTGAAGTCGATCGGCCCGAACGCCAGGCTTATTGAGGATGACCTTGAGGGCACAATCCGCGAACTGAAGGCCGGGGGTGACGGCGAGATCGAAGTCGCCGGTCCGACCTTAGCGCAAAGCCTTACCGAGCTTGGTCTGATCGATGAATATCGAATTTACCTCCACCCGGTCGTGCTTGGTCGCGGCACGCCATACTTCGCCGGGCCTCGACCGCGGCTCCGCCTCATGGCTCACGATCGGATCGACGAGGATGTGATCCGGTTGACCTACGTTCCCGTTTGATGCTGCGGCACGCGCTCGCGGCTGCAGCGATGAGTCGAGAGCAGACGTTGCATCGCCCGCCATCACAGCGTCTTCTCGCGGCATGGCCGATGATCTTTCCTGCAGGAGGGCGAGGAAGGTGGAGCACCGGATTTTCAGCACGAGTTTCGGCAGCGTATATCCGCACTACGTCGCCAAAGCGGAAAGGAAGGGCCACACGAAGGCAGACGTGGACCGGATCATATTCTGGCTGACGGGCTACGATCAGGACTCGCTTCGAAGCCAAATCGAACAGAAGGTCGATTTCAGGTCTTTCTTCGAACATGCCCCTCGCTTGAACCCGTCGCGCTCACTCATTACGGGCTCGATCTGCGGCGTCCGCGTGGAGGAGATCCAAGAGCCACTGATGCGAGAGATCCGCTACCTCGACAAGCTCGTTGACGAGCTTGCCCGCGGCCGGGCGATGCCGAAGATCTTGCGTGGCTCGTAGCGCTGCGCATGCCCGCGGATGTCGACCGAGTGGTCGGTCCCCGTGCAACCAAGACGGAGCAGCGGAATGGCTACTTAGGGTGGGAAGTGGAACGACTCCCTTCCGAAAACCACTCCCTCGGCAATCGCTGTTCTTGAGAATCGACTCTTGCCGGTGATTTTCAACACACCATAAGGAATATTTTTCGAATGACGAAGGATAGCCATGACGCCTATATAGCCGCCGCACCTGAGCAGTTTCGCGCGGTGTTGGGTCGACTGCGCGCACAGCTATCGCGGGCTCTTCCAGACGCCCAAGAGGTCATGAAGTACGACCTGCCTGGATTTCAGATCGAAGAAACAATCGTCGCAGGCTATGCCGCCTTCAGCAAACAATGCGGCCTCTATGTTGATCCAGGCGCCATTGCCGCCCATGCGGATGAGATTGCGTCTTTGAAACTCAAGGCAACCAAGACTGGCGTCACGTTCTCGGCGAGCAAGCCCATCACTGATGAACTCGTCGAGAAACTGGCGGTCAGCTCTCGCAGCAAGAAGGGGTTTTAGAGCGTTTTCGGTTTGGGCTGAGTCGGTGCGGGGTTTTCGGGTCTGCTGCGGTGTGATTCCCTGATCG